>NZ_JBFTJJ010000015.1:0-152198 GCF_056395365.1 Variovorax sp. 10L421 | reverse complement strand
GGCAGGACATCGACACGGCACAGCTTCGGCAGAAGCTCGGCCAGGCGCTGCCCGACTACATGGTGCCCGCCGCGCTGGTGGTGCTCGACGCACTGCCGCTGAACGCCAACGGCAAGGTGGACCGCAAGGCCCTGCCGGCGCCGGAGTTCGGCCGTGCACCGACGTGCGACGAGCAGCCTCAGGAGGGCGCGCAGGGCGTGCTCGAAGCGGCACTGGCGGCGATATGGGCTCAGGTGCTGGGTGTGCCGCGCGTGGGGCGCAACGACAACTTCTTCGAGCTGGGCGGCGATTCACTCGTCGCGCTCAGGCTGCTGGCCAGGATCAACAAGTCCCGTGTGCTGAGCGTGCAGATCTCCCTGCAGGATCTGCTCGAGAAGCAGACGATCGCCAGGTTGGTCGCGCAGCTGGACATGGGCGCGCCGCCGCAGCCTGTCCAGTTGCTGAACGCGTATGCTGGGCCGGCGGATGCGATGCCGCTGTTCTGCGTGCCGCCCGCGCTGCGCCATCCGATCGACTACCGGCCGATGGCGCGCCACCTGGAAGACTCGCGTGCCGTCTACGGCCTGAGCTATGCGGATGACGTCGCCGGGCTGGATTCCATCGAGCAGATGGCCCGGTACTACGCCGATGTCATCCGCAGGACGCAGCCGCAGGGGCCCGTGGGCATCGTCGGCTGGTCATTGGGCGCAGTTGTCGCGGTGCATGTCGCCAGCCTGCTGGAACAGCAGGGCGTGGACGTCGCCTTCCTCGGCATGGTCGACAGCTTTCTGCTGGACGAGAGCTTCGATCCGCACGGCTGGTACCAGGACTTCCGGGATTTCGTGCTGGACACCGCGAGCGGCGGCATGGGCCACGAGGCCGTCAACGCGATGCTCGACAGCTTCGAGCCGATCCGCTCGGGCTCCGACGAGACCGTGCGCGACGCCGTCGAGGAAATCGTGGCGGCGGCCGGCATGGGCATGAAACCGGGCGACATCTTCCAGGGGATCGTCGCCACCCGGCGCATGAACGCGATCACGCAAAAGATCGCCGCATTCCCGCGCGTGAAAGTGGCGCCGCATCTCTGGTGGAAGAAGGGCCGGGCGATCGTGCAGAAGAACGCGCTCTTGTCGCAGTTCGGCGGCAAGGCGCAGGTTTCGCTCGAGGTGAATGCCGACCATCAGGGCATCGTGCGCAACGCTGCGCTGCTGAGCCATCTGCATGCGGCCATGTGCGATGCGCAGCAGGCCAGGGAGAAGGCAGACGCGCGTCGATGATGGCGAGCGAAAGGTGACGAAGCCTCCCCCGCATTCACGCGGGGGAGAGGCATCGGATCAGAACTTGTACCGGGCGGTCAGGGTCGCCGTGCGGAGAGTGCCCTGGTAGCACTGTCCGTGGTAGCAGATCGAGTTGTACTGCTTGTTCGCCAGGTTGGAGATGTTGAGCGCGAAGCGCCACGGGCCGCGTTCGTAGTGCGCGGCCGCATCGAGGAGCGTCACGCCGCGTTCGTACGTGGTGTTGTGCTCGTCGTTCTGGCGCTTGCCGATGTAGCGCACGCCACCGCCGAACCCCAGGCCGTTGCCCATGGTGTAGTCGAGCCACACCGAGGCGGTCTGCTTGGGCACGAGCGGCGGGATCTTGCCGATTTCGCCCGCATCGGCGCTGTTGAGCACCTTCATGTCCAGCCAGGTGTAGGCGGCGGAGATGTTCAGGCCCGGTGCGAGCTCGCCCTTGGCTTCCAGCTCGAGGCCGCGGGAGCGCTGCTTGCCGATCTGGCGCCCCTCGGAGGTCGTCGGGTCGTAGGTGACCACGTTGGTCTTGCGCAGGTCGAAGACTGCCGCGGTATACGAGGTGCGCGAGCCCGCGGGCTGGAACTTGACGCCGACCTCGACCTGCTTGCCGCTGCTGGGCTTGAAGGGTTGGTTGTTCGCGTCGACGCCGCTGTTGGGCAGGAAGGACGTGGTGTAGCTCATGTAGGGAGCCCAGCCGTTGCCGAACAGGTAGCTGATGCCTGCCCGGCCACTGAACGCACTGTCCGATCGCCGGGTATGGCTCCTGGCCAGGTAGTTGTCGGTGAGCTGGCGCACTTCGTCGTGGCGGCCCCCGAGCGTGACGATCCAGTTGTCGCCGAACTTGATCTGGTCCTGGGCGTAGAAGCCGGTCTGGCGCGTCGATTGGGCCACGTCGGTCATCGGGATGGTGGGCATCGCCACGGCCTGGCCGTAGACGGGCGCCCAGATGTCCAGGGTCGGCGCCGCGCCGCGGAAGCGCCGCTGCTTGCCTTTCTGGTCGCTGTAGTCGACGCCTAGCAGCACCGTGTGCTGGACGGAGCCGTACTGCAGCTTGCCCTGCACGCTGGTGTCCAGCGTGGCCAGGTCCACGGGGTCGTTCCAGGTCCTGGCAACGCGGGTGAGCGTGTGTCCGTCGTTGCGAAGCGAACCGGCCCAGACTGCTCGCCTGTCCAGGGCGATCTGGCTGTAGCGGAAGTTCTGGCGCAGCGTCCAGGTGTCGTTCAGGGCCGTTTCGAAACGGTAGCCGATGGCGCTCTGCGACTGCTTGAGCTGGCCGAAGCTGTAGTCACCTACCTTCACCGGATAGAGAACGTAGTCCTGGGTGAGGTAGTACGGGTCTTCGGCCGTGTTGTTCTTGAGAAACTCCCCGAAGACGGTCAGCGAGGTCGTCGAATTGGGTTGCCAGCGTACGGACGGCGCAATGTAGCTGCGCGTGTGGTTCAGCTTGTGGCCGTCGGGATACTTGTCCTGGTCGTTGCTGTCGAGGCCCACCCCGACCACGCGATAGCTCAGGTCGGTGTTGCCGATCCTGTCGCCGAGGTCGAATGCCAGTTGCTTGCGCTGGTAGCTGCCGTACTGCAGTTCGATCTCGCGGATCCGCTCGCCGGTCGGCTGCTTGCTCACGCGGTTGACGATGCCGCCGGCGTCTCCCTGGCCGAACACCATCGACGAAGGGCCGCGCAATACCTCCACGCGCTCCAGCGCGTAGGGCTCGGTCAGGTAGTAGGTGGGGCCGAACGCCGGCTGCGCGAGCCCGTCCCTGTAGACACCGTTGGAAGAGGTGCTGAAGCCCCGCAGCAGGATGTATTCCCAGCCGCGGTTGTCGGGGCCGTAGGTGTTCGTCGTGACGCCCGGCGTGTAGCGGATGGCCTCCATGACGTCCTGTACGCCGCGCGCATCCATTTCCTCGCGGCCGATGACGGAGATCGACTGCGGCACCTCGATGAGCGGTGTGTCGGTCTTGGTGGCCGTGCTGCTGCGGCGGGCCGCATAGCCGGAAACCGGGCCGATGGGCGATTCCTCGGCGTTGGCCACCACCTGCACCGCAGGCAGGGTGCCCTGCGAGTTGGGAGCGTCGGCGGCGCGGCGGATCGCGAGGCCGCCGCTGGCGGTGCGCGTGGCTTCCAGTGAAGTGCCCGCGAGCATCTGGCGCAGGGCCTGGTCGACCGTGAGCTTGCCTTCCACGGCGTGCGAGCTGGTGCCTGCGACCACTTCGCCGGCGGCGAATACCTGCACGCCGGTCTGGCGCGAGAACTCGTTGAGCGCCGCGCCGAGCGCCTGCGATGGCACCTTCACCTCGAACACCTGTGCCGCGGCCTGGCCGGAAGCCTGTGCTGAAGCTACAGGGGCCCAGACGGTGAGAACGGAACCGAACGCCGCGGCAAGCGCGGCGTTCAGCAGATGTTGGCGAGGCAGGGGACGCATGGCAGAACAACTCCAGTTTTTTGAATTACGACGCATTCACATTCAGGTGCGGGGGCCGGCCCGATTTCCGGTCTCTGGCGCATCTATGAGTAAGACGTTCGAACTCATCAAACAGAGACACCATGTCCTAAGACTTTTTTCGCCGTCGCGGTCCGGCGACCCCGGGATTCAGGTTTGGATCGCCTCGGGTTCCGGCCTCAGGTGGAGCGGCGTGCCGGCCGGCGCGGCCAGCAGGGCGCTGCCGATTTCGCCGGTACGCACCGAGGTGACCGACAGCAGGGTGTCGCTCAGGCCGTGCGAGTCCTCGCAGGCGCCTTGCAGGTAGATGGCCGGATGGAAGCCGGGCGCGGCCTGCACGCGGTAGTGGCGGTCGACCGTGTAGTCGCCGAGGTAGCCCGCCAGCGGCGCGAGCAGCGCCTTGTGGTGCTCGCGCACATAGCCGGTGGCGAGCACCACGGCGTCGTAGCGCACCGTGTGCTCGCGCAGGACGTTCTGGTCCCACAGCACGAGGTGCACGCCCTGGCCGTCGGCCGTGGCACTGCGGATGTCGTGCCGGCGCAGGAAGCGCAGGCGGTTGCCGCCGGTCACACGCTGCTGGTAGAAGGCCTTGTAGATCTGCTGGATCAGCTCCAGGTCGGCCACCGCGTAGTTGGTGTGCCAGAACTCGTTGAGCAGCGCGGCGCGCTCTTCCTCCGAGCGGCTGAAGGTGTAGTCGGTGAACTCGGCGTTGAAGATCTCGTTCACGAAGGGGCTGTCGTCCGCCGGGCGGATCGAGCGGGCACGCGTGATGAGGTCGACCTGCGGCGCGCCGGGGCGGCCCTGCAGGTCCATGAAGATCTCGGCCGCGCTCTGTCCCGCGCCCACCACGGCGATGCGGCGCGCATCCGGCAGCTGCGCGATGTCCTGCAGGTAGCTGCTCGAATGGAAGACGCGCGGGTCGCTGCGCAGCGCGCGGAAGCCGTCGGGGATGTTCGCCGCGCCGCCGATGCCGACCACGAGGTTGCGCGCGAGCCGCTCGACCAGCTTGCCCGCGTGGTTGCGCGAGCGCACGCGCAGCAGCTCCACCTCGCCGCCCCTTTCCTCGGGCAGCACCTCGAACACTTCCTCACCGTAGGCGCAGGCGTCCTCGAACTGTTCGGCGGCCCACGAGAGGTAGTCGTTGAACTCGTGCCGGCTGGGGAAGAAGCTCTTCAGGTTGACGAAGTCGGTCAGCCGGCCTTTCTCGTGCAGGTAGTTGATGAAGGTGAAGCGGCTGGTCGGGTTGCGCAGCGTCGCCAGGTCCTTCATGAAGGAGATCTGCATGTGCGCCTGGTCCAGCAGCATGTGCGGATGCCAGGCGAAGCTCAGCTGCTTCTCGATGAAGAGCGTGTCGAACGGCCGGCCGGCGTGGCGCCTTTCCTCGAGTGCGATGGCCAGGGCGATGTTGGACGGGCCGAACCCGATCCCGACCAGATCATGGACGTGTGGCATTGAAATCAACTCCTGTGGTGCAGGGCGGTGTGAAAGAAGACAGGACGCTCGGCGGGCGCGCGATGTTCACGCGTCCACCGTCTCGGCCATCAGGGCCAGGCCCTGGTGGAGCGCGGGAAAGAGGCTGTGGTTGAAGTTGTTCCAGCGCAGCTCGAGGATGGTGTCCTCGGGGTCGATGTCGGTGCCCAGCACGTCGAAGATGACTTCGCCCGAGTCGATGCCGGTGTCCACGTAATGGAAGGAGGCGCCGGTCTTGCGCACCGGCTCGACCGCGACCGTCTCGCGCGTTTGCCAGTCGACCACCCGCTGGCCGCGGGCGCCATACAGCGCGTCGAGCGTGGCCCAGGCGCCGCGGCGCTCGAAGGGCGACTCCAGCCGCGTGATGCCCGGGTGGATGTTCACGATCCGGCGGAAGAACGGGCTTTCCGGCCGGGCCAGCCGGTCGAGGATCACCAGCAGGCCGTCGAGCACCACGAGGTCGGCCTCCAGCGCGTGCAGCCGTTCGAGCAGGCGCTGCTCGAACTCCTTCTTGCCGACGGCGCGTTCGGCGGCCGCGTCCAGCGGCAGCCGCCGGTAGGTCGAGGGCACGTTGTGGAACATGTCGTTGACGCGGCGGCCCTGCACCTGCAGCTCGCCCGGGTGGATCCAGCGGCGGGCGGGATCGAAGCCGAAGCCGTACGCCTGCAGCACCTCGCGGTCGCGCGGCGAGCCCTCGTCGTCGTCGAACAACACGGCCTCCAGCGAGTAGGCATCGCCCAGCGGTGTGCGGTCGAGTGCCCCGGCCAGGTACTCCAGCGGCGACTTCATGTAGCGCTGCCCGCCCTTGTAGTCGATGTACTGGCCGGCCTGGTCGGCTGCCGCATTCCTCAGGGACATGATGTAGACGAGTCTTGCCTTGGACATGGTGATGCGCTCGGTAGTGGGTGGAAGAAGTGGGGGCGGGATGTCAGCGGTGCGCAGGCGACAGCGGGCAGGCGCCGCAATGGCCTTCGCGGGGCAGCAGGTGAAAAAGGCAGCACTGGCGGTGCAGCTTCACTGTCCGGTCGCGGCCTTCGAGGCGCACGCGGACTTCGCGCTGCGGGCCGGGCAGGGGATTGGTCCATGCCGGCCAGGCGGCGTCGTGCAGCAGCCGTTGCCTGTCGCGGGCGATCGGCGGCGATCCGCCGGTCAGCGCAAGCGCCTGCTCGAGCACCGGCTCGAGGTTGCGTGCCGCGTTGCCCCACAGGATCTTGGACGGAATGCCTGTCAGGTGGCACAGCGCCGAGAACAGCGGCTCCAGGTGCCGCCACAGCAGCGCCGAGTAGCGTTCCTCGGTGGTCGCGCCGCGCTGCGGCCGGCCCAGTTCGCGGATGTGGAAGCTCAGCGGCCGGGCGTGCGGGCCGAGGCGCACCCATACCTGCTCCGCGGCCACGGGAAAGCCATGCTGCAGCACGCTGGCGGCAGCCGCGACCGGTGGCAGCAGCATGCCGAGATAGGCCATGCTCCAGGACGACGCCACGGCGCGCAGGTCTTCGCCTTCGACCCCGAGGTGCGATGCGTGCAGGCGCAGCACGTGGCCCAGCAGCCCGTGCGAGCGCACCAGATCGACGACGTGCAGCGCGCCCGCGGGCGGCTGCGGCGCGCACTGCAATGCCTCGCCGTGCGGCGCCAGGTCGCCCTGGAACAAGGGCTCCAGCAGGGCGATCATGGGGCCGTCGGGCAGGAGGGGGCACCGGCGGTGCGGCGTTTTGCAGGGCGCATGAAGCTAGGACGGTTGGGCGGCGCAGGTGTTCATGCGCACCGTGTTCGAACTGCTGCGTGAACATTTGCGCGGGCCGCCCGTCAAGTGGGGTACAGGCAGTCGGCTGCCGTCCGCAGCTCTGCCGGCGCGGCGGGCCGCCATTACGTTCGCGTCCGGCGGCAAGGCTTGTCCGCGCCGCCGGGCCCCAGTCGCCCGAGGGCGGAAAGAGTTCTTGCATGACAACAGCCCCTGGTTCCGACGGCGAGTTCGCACGCCTGCTCAAGCCGTTCCTGCCGTGGATGCTGCTGTCGGCGGTCACCGGCATCGGCGCGGGCGCGGCCACGGTCGCGCTGCTGGGCACCATCAACCAGGTGCTCAACCGGCAGGGCGGCCTCTCTGGCGGCCTGCTGCTGACCTTCGTCGGGCTGTGCGCGGCGGCGCTGTTCGGGCGCATGGTGTCCGATGTCTCGACCAACTTCGTCGGCCAGCGGGTGGTCGCGCTGGTCCGCAAGAGCCTGGCGCAGAAGATTCTCTCGGCGCCCATCGATGCCCTGGAGCGCTACCGCACCCACCGGCTGATGCCGGTGCTGTCGCAGGACGTGGACATGGTCAGCGACGTGGCGTTCGCGCTCGCCGCCACGCTGATCGCCTGCGTCACGGCACTTGGCTGCCTGGCTTACCTGGCCTACCTGTCGCTGCCGCTGTTCGGCGTGCTGGTGGTGGCGCTGGCGATCGGTGCGATGGTGCAGGCCATGGCGCAGATCCGCGGCGTGAACGGCTTCTGGAAGGCGCGCGAGCATGAAGACCAGCTGCACAAGGCCTACCGCGCGATCAGCGAGGGCGCCAAGGAGCTGCGCATGCACCGCGCGCGCCGCCAGCGCATGTTCGGCGGGCAGATCGAGCGCATCGTCGACAACATCCGCGCGGTCAACGGGCGCGCGATCAACACCTTCGTCATGGCCACCGCATTCGGCTCGGGCCTGTTCTTCCTGCTGATTGCGCTGATCCTGGGCTGGGCCTCATTCCGGCCGACCGAGCCCGCGGTGCTCAGCGGCTTCGTGCTGGTGCTGCTGTTCCTCAAGGGGCCGATGGACCAGATCGCGGGCGCGCTGCCTGCCGTGGGGCGCGCGCGGGTCGCGTTCCGGCGCATTGCCGACCTGTCGGCGCGCTTTGCCACGCCGGAGCCGCACCTGCACGTCGGCCGCACCGGTAGCGAGCTGAAATTCGAACACGAGATCGCGCTGCGCGGCGTGCGCTACGCGTTCGATGCGCCCGAGGGCGGCGAGGCCTTCGCGCTGGGTCCGATCGACCTGCGGCTTTGCCGCGGCGAGATGGTGTTCGTGGTGGGCGACAACGGCTCCGGCAAGACCACGCTCGTCAAGCTGCTGCTGGGCCTGTACGCGCCGCACGAGGGCCACGTGGCGATCGACGGTGCCGCGGTGGACGCCGAGCGCCGCGACGACTACCGCCAGCTCTTCACCACCGTGTTCTCCGACTTCTACTTGTTCGAGGACCTGGCCGCCGGCGAGGGCGAGGCGCACGGCGAAGCCAGCATGCAGGTGCTGCCGCAGCGCGCGTTGCCCTACCTGGAGCGCCTGGAGATCGCCCACAAGGTGAGCCTGAAGGACGGCGCCTTCACCACCACCGACCTGTCGACCGGCCAGCGCAAGCGGCTCGCGCTGGTGCACGCCTACCTGGAAGGGCGGCCGGTGCTGGTGTTCGACGAATGGGCCGCCGACCAGGACCCGACCTTCCGCCACCTGTTCTATACCGAGCTGCTGCCCGAGCTGCGCGCCAAGGGGCACCTGCTGGTCGTGATCTCGCACGACGATCGCTACTTCCACCTGGCCGACCGCGTGATCACCATGCGCGCGGGCCGCATCACGGACGACCGGCCTCGCGTCCACCTGGAGAGCCTTGCCGCATGAGCTCCCGTGGGCAAAGCGCTCGGCGGTGCCCGGGGCGTGGGCCGGTGGGCGTTGGCTTTTCGTCAGCGCGCCAGCAGCGCCACGCTCCCGTCGGGGCGGGGCGCGACCGTGAGCGGCAGGATCGTCGGCAGCGCGGCCATCAGCCCTTCGGAGTCGTTGACGCGGAAGCGGCCGGACAGCCGCATCGCATCGATGCGCGGACTGTCGCTGACGATGGGCCGCGTGCGGTAGCTGTTGACCGCGGCCAGGGCATCGCCAAGCGGCGTGTTCTCGAACACCAGCCAGCCATCGCGCCACGCGGACAGCGCGGCCGTGTCGGCCTGCTGCACGCGGCCGGCCTGGCCGTCGGCGATCTCGACGCGGTCGCCCGCATACAGGTCGATCGCCGCGCCTTCGGTCCCGGCGAACCCGGGGTGCGGCGCGACACCTACGCGCACGTGGCCGTGCTCCACGCCTATGGTGATCGGCCCGCCGCGGTCGCGTACGGTGAACGCGGTGCCGACCACCTCGATGACGGCGGCGCGCGTTTGCACGTGCAGTGGGCGGTCCTTGTCGGGCGCGACCTCGAAGCGCACCTCGCCGCGAGCCATGTCGACGAGGCGGCGGTTGCGGTACAGGGTGACCTCGACGGAGCTCTGCGGCGCGAGGTCGAGCCGGCTGCCCGGCACGCCGCGGATGCCGTCCGCGAGCGTCACCTTCAGCATCTGCGCGGTGGCTGTCCGGTAGGTGGCGAGGGACACCGGCTGCTGCCAGTACCACTGCACGCCGCGCCCCGCGACGAGGCCGGTGCCCAGCAGGGCCGCCACCGAGAGCAGCATCTTGCGGCGTTGCTGGCGGTGCGGTGACTTCGCCGCGGCTCCCGCATGGGCCATCAACGTGCCGCCGGGCTCTTCGAAATGCGCGCGCAGGCCGTTCGCCATGCCGCCGAGTGCGTCCCAGCGCTGGCGCGCTTCCTGGACGGCCGCGGCATGCTCCGCCGATTTGCCGCGCCATTGATGGAGTGCCAGGCGGGCGCTGCCGGCGGCCTCGCCGGGCGCCATTTCGCCTTCCACGATCAGCGCCAGCGCGCGCTCGATCAGCCTTTCGCGCGGAGCGCTCGCCGCAACGATGCCGTTCACGAGAAGTCTTCGGCCAATGCGGCGTCGAAGCCGGGGCGGTTCATCAAGACCTGGGGTTCGATCAGCTCGGAGCGCAGTTCTGCGAACACGCGCGAGCAGTCGATGGTGGCGCGCAACAGGTGCTTGGCCACGGCCATCTCGGTGATGTTGAGCCGCTGCGCGATCTCGGCGCGCGTGTGGCCGTAGGCGCGAAAGAGCAGGAACACCTCGCGGCGGCGCGGCGGCAGCTTTTCCATGGTTTCGACCACCCGCGTCAGCACCCGTTGCTGGGCGACGACGTATTCGCTGGACTGCACTGCCCGGTGCATGCCGGCGTCTGCATGCGAACCGGCCCAGTCCCGCGCCACCTTGCGACGCCGCGCGTCATCGACGCACAGGTTGCGCGCCACGCGAAAGAGCAGGGCGCGAGGCGATTCGATGCCACCGTTGTCCTTGATGTCGTCCGGCGCCGCATCGATGCGGGCGACTCCGCGCGACTTCGTGGCCTGTGCGTACACCCGCTCGAAACTCGACTGCGCGATGTCGGCCGCGTAGTGAGGGTCTCTCAGGTCGCGAGTGAGCTGTCGGCGCAGGTCCGCATAGTGAGCTACAAGTTCCTGGACGAGGTCGCGCATCCGGCCGCCTTCTCGCAAGCATCGACAATGGCCCCGGAACCGGCCGCTGGTCATGCCCGCAAGATCGCCGCCTCCTGCAAGGAACGACGAACTGGCGATGCCGGTGCTGCGCTTCGGTGATCCCGGGGGAGGGAGTTAATAAGAATTATTCTTATTGAGTGTATCACCGAGTTGCCGGCTTCGGCCTCGCGAACTAGACCCGGATCACCCGCCCCGGGTTCAGGATGTTCTTGGGATCGAGCCCGCGCTTGATCGCCCGCATCATCTCCAGCGCCACCGGCGACTTGTGCTTTTCCAGCTTGTCGACCTTGAGCGAGCCCACGCCATGCTCGGCCGAGAACGAGCCGCCGAACTTCTCGACCGCGTCGTACACCAGCGTGTTGATGCGCTCTTCCTCGTTCTTCAGGAAGGCCTTGGTGTCGATGTTCTCCGGCGCCTGCACGTTGTAGTGCAGGTTGCCGTCGCCCAGGTGGCCGAAGTTCACCAGCCGCACGCCGGCGATCTCGCGCGCCAGTAGCGCATCGGTCTCTGCGACGAACGCGGGGATGCGTGACACGGGAATGGAAATGTCGTGCTTGATGTTCAGGCCTTCCTCGGCCTGTGCGAGCGGAATGCTCTCGCGGATGTGCCAGAGCTGGTGCGCTTGCGTGAGGTTCTCGGCCACTACCGCGTCGGTCACGCAGCCGTCTTCGAACGCGGTTTCGAGCAGCGCTTCGAAGCGGGCGCGTGCGTGGTCCTCGGATTCGCTGTCGGAGTTTTCCAGCAGCACGCAGTACGGCACGGCATCGTCCTTGATGAACGGCACGCGCAGCTGCGGCATGTGCTTGTCGACCAGGCTCAGCGCAAACTTGCCCATCACCTCGAAGCCCGTGAGGCCCGGGCCCAGGTGCTTGTGCGCGAGGCCCAGCAAGGTGACCGCGTGATCGAGCGAGGGCACCGCGGCCCAGGCCGTGAGCTGCGCGGCAGGCAGCGGGTAGAGCTTCATGGTCGCGGCGGTGATGATGCCGAGCGTGCCTTCGCTGCCGATGAAGAGGTCGCGAAGGTCGTAGCCGGTGTTGTCCTTGCGCAGGCCGCTGGTGCCTTCCCAGATCTCGCCCTGCGGCGTGACCACTTCGAGGCCCAGGCACAGCTCGCGCGTGTTGCCGTAGCGAACCACCTGCGTGCCGCCTGCGTTGGTCGCGAGGTTGCCGCCGATGGTGCAGCTGCCTTCGGCCGCCAGGCTCAGCGGGAACAGGTAGCCCTGCTTTTCGGCGGTTTCCTGCAGCGTCTGCAGGATGCAGCCGGCTTCGACGGTCATCGTAAGGTTGGCCGCGTCGATGGCGCGGATCGTGTTCAGCCGCTGCAGGCTCAGCACCACCTGCGTGCCGCTCTCGTCCGGAATGGAGCCGACCGCGAGGCCGGTGTTGCCGCCCTGTGGAATGACCGCCGTGCCGGCCGCGGCGCAGGCCTTCACCACGTCGGCCACCTGCTGTGCATTGGCCGGCCGCACCACGGCCAGCGACTTGCCGCGCGCGCGCTTGCGCCAGTCCTGCTCGTAGGCGGTGAGGTCGCCCTCGTTCAGCACGTGGGGTGCGCCGACGATGGCGCGCAGTTGCTCGATGAGGGGCGTGGCAGTGGTCATTGGGCGGAGGTCTCCAGTGGACGGGCAGCAGCGGCTTTGGCGTGGCGCAAGCGCAGCCGCACATGCCAGGCGCAGGCCGCGAAGAGCACGAGGCACAGCAGCACCTCGACCAGCGCGAGCACTTGCCCCACGCCGTTGATGTCGCTCCAGGCGCGCACCACGCCCTCGGTGAAATAGAGCCAGACCATCAGGCTGACCCAGCGGTAGGTGTACATGCGGTTCTTCCACAGGCCTGCGAGCGGAATGACGAGCGGCAGCACCTTCAGTGCCAGCAGCGAGCCGCCTGGGCGCAGCGGCGCCAGCCACAGCTCCCATGCGAGGCCCAGCACGATGAGGCCGACGAGGCTGCCCACGGCGGCCCAGCGGGTGGCGCGAACGGAGGAGGGCGGGAGCGGCGGCGGTTTGGCATTCATGAGCGGGATACCGCGGAACCGGCTTTGCCGGGCCGCTGGTATCGCCCCCGGTGAGGGGGTTGGCGCAGCGACACGAAGTGCGCGGAGACTGGGGGAGAGTTCAACTCCTATGATAGCCGCCATGAATCGCAGGCAACTCTGGAGGGATCTTTCGCGCTTTCCGTGGGGCAACACCGCAGCGGTGCTGGGCGAGCGTTTTCGCGAAGACCGGCTCGGCCTCACGGCCAGCAGCCTGACCTTCACGACCACCATCGCGATGGTGCCGTTCTTCACGGTGGCGCTGGCGCTGTTCACCGTCTTCCCGATGTTCGCGAAGATGCAGGGCCGGCTGCAGCGCTGGCTCATCGAGAGCCTGATTCCCGACAACATCGCGCGGCAGGTGCTGGGCTACCTGAACCAGTTCTCGAGCAAGGCCGGCGGCCTGGGCATCGCGGGCCTGGTCGTGCTGCTGATCACCGCCATCGCGCTGATCCTCACGATCGACAAGACACTCAACAACATCTGGCGCGTGCGCTCGCCGCGGCCGTTCGCGCAGCGGGTGCTCATCTACTGGGCGGCCATCACGCTGGGGCCGATCATCCTCGCAGTGAGCCTGTCGACCACCTCGTACGTGGTCTCGGCCACCAGCGGCGTGGTGGGGCGCGGTATGGTCAAGCTGTTCTTCGACACCTTCGAATTCATGCTACTGGCGGTCGGCATGGCCTCGCTGTACCACTACGTGCCCAACACCAACGTGCGCTGGTCGCATGCATGGGCCGGCGGCATCTTCGTGGCGGCCGCCATCGAGATCGCCAAGCGCGTGCTGGGCTACTACCTGAGCCTCGTGCCCACTTATTCGGTGCTGTACGGGGCCTTCGCCACGGTGCCGATCCTGCTCGTGTGGATCTACGTGGCCTGGGTGATCGTGCTGCTCGGGGCGGTCATCGCGGCCTACCTGCCGAGCCTGCTGACCGGCGTGGCGCGGCGCGGCGGCGCCGCGGGCTGGCCGCTGCAACTGGCCATGGAAACGCTGCAGCACCTGGCCCGCGCGCAGGCCATGCCGGCCAAGGGCATGGGCGCGAGCGAACTGGTCACGCGCATGCGCGTCGATGCGCTGCAACTGGCGCCGGTGCTCGAAACACTGGTGGCGCTCGACTGGATCGCGCCGCTCGCCGAAGAGCCCGCCGACGAAGACCCGCGCTACGTGCTGCTCGCGGACCCCTCGACGCCGGTCGAGCCGCTGCTGAAGGAACTGCTGATGCCGCAGGCCGAGCCGCTCGAAGACCTCTGGCAGAAAGGTCCGCTGCGCTCCCTGAGGCTGGGGGACGTGCTGTTGATCTAGTGGCGTTCCGGATTGATCCGGGAACACCGCGGAACCGGCTTTGCTCCCGGCAAGGGGGTTAGATAATTTTTACCCGCCCCAGCCAGATGTCCCGGTACATGGCCCAGTCGCCCATGAACGAGTAGAGCGGCCGCTTGAACGAGGCCGGCTTGTTCTTCTCGAACCCGAAGTGCCCGACCCAGGCGAAGCCATAGCCCGCCACGAGCCCGGCCAGCAGCCACAGCGGGTTGAGCGTGACCACCAGCGCCACCAGGCACAGCAGCGACAAGGTCGAGCCGGCGAAATGCAGCCGCCGGCAGGTGAGGTTGGCGTGCTCGCTCAGGTAGAAGGGATAGAACTCCGCAAAGCTCTTGAATTGGCGCGGATCGACGGCAGATCCGGTGGCAGCCGAGGTGTTCATCATGCGACTCTCCTGTGCCCCCGAACCCCGGCGAGTCCCGTGGGCGAGAGCTTTGTCCATAATAGCCACGACCTCCCGGCCGTACCACCCCGGCCTTCCGATCACACCACCGACGCATCAGCCTTGAGCGCCCTTCCAAGCAACCCCGAATCCGCCGAGCCGGCCAGCGATGCGCCGTGGGTCGTGTGCCTGTGCGCCGAATGGTGCGGCACCTGCCGCGACTACCGGCCGCTGCTCGAACAGGTGGCGCGCGCGCATCCGCAGTTCCGCTTTGCATGGGTCGACATCGAGGACCACGCCGACATCGCCGATGCCTTCGACGTCGAGACCTTCCCGACCCTGCTGGTCGCGGGTGCCGACGGCACGCGCTTTCTCGGCCCGCTGCTGCCGCATGCCGAGACGCTGTCGCGCATGCTCTCCGCGCTGCAGCCGCCGAAGCCCTCGAGCCTCGACGTCGACCTGCTGCTCGCCGTGCTCAACAAGAAGCCGGCCGTCTTCGCGGTCTGACCGGAGCCTGCCATGAAGATCCTGATTTTTGGCGCCACCGGCATGGTGGGGCAGGGCGTGCTGCGCGAGTGCCTGCTCGCGGCGGACGTGGAAAGCGTCGTCGCAGTCGGCCGCAACCCCACGGGGCAGCAAAACCCGAAGCTGCGCGACCTGGTCCACAAGGACATGTACGACTACGGCGACATCGAGCCGCAGCTGCAGGGCTTCGATGCCTGCTTCTTCTGCCTCGGCGTGTCGTCGGTCGGCATGAAGGAGCCCGAGTACAAGCGCATCACCTACGACCTGACGCTGGCGGCAGCCACCGTGCTCGCGCGGCTCAACCCGGGCATGACCTTCACCTACGTGACGGGCGCGGGCACCGACAGCAGCGAGCGCGGCAGCAGCATGTGGGCGCGCGTGAAGGGCGCGACCGAGAACGCGCTGCTGCGCCTGCCGTTCAAGGCGGCCTACATGTTCCGCCCCGGCATGATCCAGCCGATGCATGGCGTGCGCTCCAAGACGCCGCTCTACGATGCCGCCATCTTCGTGCTCAAGCCCGTGCTCGGGCTGGCCTATCGCCTGTGGCCGAACCGGGTGACGACCACCGAGAAGGTCGGCCGCGCGATGCTGGCCGTGGCGCGCAACGGCGCACCGAAGGTGCTGCTCGACCCGGCGGACATCAACGCGCTCGGTTGAGCTTCTTCTTCAGGCGGCGGCCCGCGCGCGGCCGAGCTTGCGCCGGCCCGCGCTGGTGATCGCGCCTACCAGGTGCTCGACGAAGTCCTGCGCCAGCGTCGGCAGCGTGCGGCCTTCGAGCGCCAGCACCTGCAATTGCCGCTGCTGCAGCGGCGCTTCCGCGAAGGGCCGGGCTACCACGGTGCCCGCGTCGATCAGGTGCATCACCGTGAGATGGCCCGAAAGCATCACGTCGGGCGTGCGCAGCAGGGGCAGCAGCACCGAGGAAAAATTGCTCACGAAGATCGCGTGGTACTGCAGCCCCTGCAGGCTGCAGGCCTGGTCGAACAGCTGGCGTGCGGTCACGCCCTTGTCGCCCACGGCCAGCGGGTAGCGCACCGCGTCGGCCACCGACACCACGCGCTGCCGCGCGAGCGGATGGTCGGGCCGCAGCACGGCATACACGGGCGCGGTGGCCGAGTGCTCGATCTTCAGGCCCGGCTCCGGGGCGACTACGTATTTGAGCGCGATGTCGGTCTCGCCGCGCGCCAGCAGCGCGCTCACGCCGTCGGGCGAGCCCACGTGCAGCTCGAGCTGGCAGCCCGGGTGCGCCGACTCGAAGCTGCGCATCACCAGCGGCATGAAGTGCCCCGCGAAGCCTTCGGTGCAGGCCATGCGGATGCGCCGCGCGCCTTGCCCGCCCAGGTCGCGCACCTGTTCGACGACCTGCTCGATGTCGAGCTGCGCATTGCGCAGATGCGCCGCCAGCCGCTCGCCGGCGGCGGTCAGTGCCATGCCGCGCGCATGCCGCTCGAACAGCGGTGTGCCCAGGCTGTCTTCGAGCTTGGCGATCTGCCGGCTCACCGCCGACGATGCAACGAAAAGCCGCGTTGCGGCCTGATTGACCGAGCCGCTGCGCGCCACTTCGAGGAAGTGGCGCATCGGGATGCTGAGAAGCGGGAGCGTCATGGCGGCGTGTGGAGTATTGCCTTCAAGGCAATGGTAGCTTGCCAAAACGATGCTGGAAGCATTGGCCCGCAGGCCTTGTACTTGCTGCACCCGATGGACAGACAAGGAACCCCTTCATGCAACGCACAGACAGCCTGGCCGCTGCCGCCGCCTACTTCGACGCGGGCGGCTTCTTCGCCGACCTCCAGCGCCGCGTCGCCTTCCGCACCGAAAGCGACACCGGCGCCGCCACGCCCGCGCTGGAGGCCTACCTGCGCGAGGAACTGGTGCCGCCGCTTGCGGCGCTGGGCTTCGCCTGCGAGGTGATCGCCAATCCGGTGCCCGGCGGCGGGCCCTTCCTCATCGCGCGCCGTATCGAGGCCCCGGCCCTGCCCACGGTGATGACCTACGGCCACGGCGATGTGGTCAGCGGGCAGGACGCGCAGTGGGAGGAAGGCCTGGCGCCGTGGGCGCTCACGGTGCGCGGCGAGCGCTGGTACGGGCGCGGCACGGCCGACAACAAGGGCCAGCACAGCATCAACCTCGGTGGCCTGGCTGCAGCGCTGGAGGCCCGCGGCGGCCGCCTGGGCTACAACGTGATCTGGCTGGTCGAGATGGGCGAGGAGGCCGCTTCGCCCGGCCTGCATGCGGTGTGCGAGCAGCAGCGCGACAAGCTGCGCGCCGACCTGTTCATCGCCAGCGACGGCCCGCGCGTGAGCGCGACGCGGCCGACGCTCTTCCTCGGTTCGCGGGGCGCGGTCAACTTCAGCCTGCGGCTGCGCGCCCGGCCGCGCGGCTACCACTCGGGCAACTGGGGCGGCGTGCTGGTCAATCCCGGCACGGTCATCAGCCATGCGGTGGCCTCGCTGGTGGATGCGCGCGGCCGCATTCTGGTCGAGGCGCTGCGCCCGCCGCCCGTGACGCAGGCGGTGCGCGACGCGCTGGCCAGCATCGCCATCGGTGGCGGCGCGGACGATCCCGAGGTCGACGAGGGCTGGGGCGAACCCGGCCTGAGCCCGGCGGAGCGGCTGGTGGCCTGGAACACCATCGAGGTGCTGGCGCTCGGCGCGGGTTCGCCGCAGCGGCCCGTCAACGCGATTCCCTCCGAGGCCGTGGCGCACTGCCAGCTGCGCTTCGTGGTCGGCACGCCGTGGCAGGACCTGCAGAAGATCGTTCGCGCGCACCTCGATGCGCACGGCTTCGGCCAGGTCGAGGTGGAGGTCACGCTGACCGGCGCGGCGACGCGGCTCGACGTGGAGAACCCCTGGGTGGGTTGGGCGCGCAAGTCCATCGAGGAAAGCAGCGGCCGGCGGCTCGACCTGCTGCCCAACCTCGCCGGCTCGCTGCCCAACGACGTCTTCGCTGACCTGCTGGGGCTGCCGACGCTGTGGGTGCCGCATTCGTACCCGGCCTGCGCGCAGCACGCGCCCAACGAGCACCTGCTCGCGCCGCTGGCGCGCGAGGGCCTGCAGATCATGGCCGGCCTGTACTGGGACCTGGGCGAGCCGGGCCTCGCGCCATGGGCCGCCGGCCGGCTTGCGCAATCCGCTTCCACTCTCTCCTGACACGCACCATGGACAACGCCATCTCCCGTCGCCGCTTCGGCCTGCTGCTCTCCGCTTCCGCCTTGCTGGGCACGCATTCGCCCGTCTTCGCCCAGGGGGCCTGGCCCGAACGCCCGATCAGGCTGGTCGTGCCCTTCCCGCCGGGCGGCGGCACCGACCTGGTCGCACGCGCCATGGGGCAGACGCTGTCGGAGCAGCTCGGCCAGCCCGTCGTGATCGACAACAAGCCCGGCGCCTCCACCATCATCGGCACCGATGCGGTCGCCAAGGCCGCGCCCGACGGCTACACGCTGCTGCTGTCGGGCTCGACCAGCTTCAGCGTGAACCCGGCCCTGCGCGCCAAGCTGCCCTATGACACGGTGCGCGACCTGGCGCCCATCGCCATCGTGGCGCGCACGCCGCTGGTGCTGGTGGTGGGCAAGGGCCAGCCCTGGCAATCGCTGCCCGAACTCATCGCGGCGGCCAAGGCCAAGCCGAAGAGCATCCGCTACGCCACCTTCGGCTCGGGCTCGGGGCCGCACCTGTCGGGCGAGCTGTTCGCGCTGGCCGCGGGCATCCAGCTGCAGGACATCCCGTACAAGGGCAGCAGCCAGAGTTCGCTGGCGGTGATCGGCGGCGAGGTCGAGATCGCAATCGATACCGTGGCCGCCGTGGCGCCGCACGTGCGCGCGGGCAAGCTGCGCGCGCTGGGCATCGTGGGCGCGACGCGCTCCAGCATGCTGCCCGAGGTGYGCACGCTGGCCGAGCAGGGCCTGCCCGAAGCCACCTTCGACGCCTGGTACGGCTTTGCCGCCCCGGCGCGCACGCCGGCGCCGGTGATCGACAAGCTCGCTCGCACGGTGGTCGCGACCATGGGCCACCCGGCGCTGCAGGCGCAGCTGCGCGCGCAGGGCATGGAGCCAGTGGCCATCGGCGCGGCCGCATTCCGCGCGCAGATGGAAGGCGAGATCTCGCGCTACCGCGCGCTCGCCCACCGGGCGGGCATCGCGGCGGAATAAGCGCTCGCGCGCCCGGCGCTCAGGCGCTCAGGAAGTCGCGCAGCGCGAACAGCACCGCGTCGGGCGCCTCGCTCATCAGCGAGTGGCCCGCGTGCACCGTCACCACCTTCGCGTTGCGCGCCTTGCCCACCAGCGCCTTGGTGGCGCGCGGCGGCGTCATCTGGTCGGCGTCCCCGAGCAGGAACAGCACCGGGCACTGCACTTTCTCGATGGCGGCCTCGCCGTTCGCGTAGTCGTTGCAGGCCTTGAAGCCGATGTGGAACACGTTGGCTTCGCGGTTGCTCGCGAGCACGCGGCGCATCAGCGCGCGCGAGCTGCCGTAGAGCCAGGTGCCCGGGCCGAGCGAGGAGGGCGGCGGCGCCAGCAGCGAGTGCGAGAAGGTGTTGACCATGGCGATGGCGCGCTGCGGGTCGCTCACCGAGCTTTCGAGCAGCGCGGGCGACACCACCATCGGGTAGGCCGTGCCCACCATCGCGAGTTGCGTGATGCGCTCCGGCGCGCGCGAGGCCGCCTCCAGCGCGATCAGCGAGCCGAAACTGTGGCCGACGAGCGCGGCCTTCTGCACGCCGGCCGTATCGAGCAGCGCGATCACGAACTGCGCCGCCTCTTCCACGCTGGCCGGCGGCGGGCCTTCGCTCTTGCAGTGGCCGGGCAGGTCGACCGCGAGCACGTTCCAGCCGTGGTTGGCGAACCAGCGGCTCTGCAGGATCCACACGCTGTGGTCGTTCAGCACGCCGTGGATGAAGACGACGGTGGGCCTGGCCGCATCGAAGGGCTTGCCGCCGGTGTAGCAGTACGCGGTGTGGCCGTTGACGGTGTAGTTCATGTCAGGCACCCGCCTTTTCCGCGGCCTTCAGGGCGCGCTTCAGGTCGTCGATCAGGTCGGCGGGGTCTTCCAGGCCGATCGACAGGCGGATCGTGCCCTGCGAGATGCCTGCACCGGCCAGCGCCTCGTCGGTCATGCGGAAGTGCGTGGTGCTCGCGGGGTGGATCACCAGGCTGCGGCAGTCGCCCACGTTGGCCAGGTGGCTGAAGAGCTTCAGCGCTTCGATGAAGGCCTTGCCCTGCGCGCGGCTGCCCTTGATGTCGAAGCTGAACACCGCGCCCGCGCCGCGCGCGCCATGGCGAAGCAGCTTCTGCGCGAGCACGTGGCTCGGGTGCGATTCGATCAGCGGATGTCCCACGCGCGACACGAACGGGTGGCTCGCGAGGAACTCGACCACCTTCTGCGTGTTGTCGATGTGCCGCTCCATGCGCAGGGGCAGCGTCTCGATGCCCTGCAGGATCAGCCAGGCCGTGTGCGGGCTCATCGAGGCGCCGAAGTCGCGCAGGCCCTCGCGGCGGGCGCGCAGCAGGAAGGCGCCGACGGTGCTTTCCTCGCTGAACACCATGTTGTGGAAGCCGTCGTAGGCCTGGGTCAGCTCGGCGAATTTGCCAGACTTTTCCCAGTCGAAGCTGCCGCCGTCGACCACCACACCGCCGATGACGGTGCCGTGGCCCGAGAGGAACTTGGTGGCCGAGTGGTAGACCAGGTCGGCGCCCCAGTCGAAGGGCTTGATGAGGTAGGGCGAGGTGAGCGTGGAGTCGACCAGCAGCGGCACGCCGGCCTCGTGCGCGATGTCGGCCACGGCCGGGATGTCGAGCACGTCCAGCCCGGGGTTGCCCACCGTCTCGCCGAAGAAGAGCTTGGTCTCGGGCCGCACCGCGGCGCGCCAGCCGTCGAGGTCGCCGGGCTTCACGAAGGTGGTCTCGATGCCGAAGCGGCGCATCGTGTAGTGCAGCAGGTTCTGCGAGCCGCCGTACAGGGCCGTGCTGGCCACGATGTGCGAGCCGGCGCCCATCAGCGTGGCCACCGACAGGTGCAGTGCCGCCTGCCCGCTGGCGGTGGCGATGGCGCCGATGCCGCCCTCGAGCGCCGACACGCGCTGCTCGAGCACCGCGTTGGTCGGGTTGCTGATGCGCGAGTACACATGGCCCGCGCGCTCCAGGTTGAACAGGGCGGCCGCGTGGTCGCTCGACTCGAAGACGAAGGAAGTGGTCAGGTGGATCGGCACCGCCCGCGCGCCGGTCGTGGGGTCGGGCGCGGCGCCGGCGTGCAGCGCGAGGGTGTCGAAACCGGGGTCGGAATAACCGGGCATGAGGGCCTTTCTGTGGCTGAGCGTTGTCTCCTGGCAATGCCCCGTTACGTCTGCAATTCATGCGTCCGCGACATGGGCGCTCAGGTCGGCGTCGATTGTGGGCTATATTCAAATCGGCACGCCGCCGAGATAGAAGTCCGAGAGGAGCAAACGATGAAAGTCAGCGACATCCTTCGCGTCAAGGGCAATACGCTCTTCACCATCACGCCAGACGACCTGCTGGCAGAAGCCGCCAACACCATGGCGGAAAAGGACATCGGTTCGCTGGTGGTCATGGAGCATGGCGACCTGGTCGGCATGCTCACCTTTCGCGAAGTGATCGTTGCCGTCGTCAAGAACGGCGGCCAGATCGGCACCACGCTCGTGCGCAAGGCCATGGACGACGCGCCGGTCACCTGCACCCTGGAAACCGACCTCGACGAAATCCGCCGCATCATGCTGGAGCGCCACGCGCGCTACATGCCCGTGATGGACAAGCGCATGCTGATGGGCGTGATCAGCTTCTACGACGTGGCCAAGGCCGTGGTGGACAGCCAGAACTTCGAGAACAAGATGCTCAAGGCCTACATCCGCGATTGGCCTGCGGAGGACGAGAAGGCCGGCTGACCGGCCGGCCCGCGCGGCGTCCCCCGTTCAGGGCAGCCGCGCGATCTCCGCGCGCAGCAGCGCGTGGAAGCCTTCGGCATCGGCCTCGCCGATCCACAGCGCATTGGGCGCGCGGCGGTTGTAGCCGCGAAAATCGACCACCGTCGCGCCGGTCGTGAACTCCCCCTTGGTCTCCACGTCCACGCTCACCTTGGCGCCCTTGAACAGCTCGGGCCGCAGCAGGTACGCGATCACGCAGGGGTCGTACACCGGCCCCACGGCCACGCCGCGCCGGCGCACGCCGTACGCCATCATCGAATCGAAGATGTCCGCCACCACCTTGCCGGCGTTGTTGCCCATGGCGCGAAAGGGCGCGATACGCTCGGGCGTCACCAGCACACGGCGGGCCGCGTCGTGCGACATGGCAGTCACCGGCACGCCGCTGCGGAACACGATCGAGGCCGCCTCCGGGTCTGCATACACGTTGAAGGTGGCGGCGGGCGTGATGTTGCCGCCCACGCCCCAGGAGCCGTCCATCACCACGATCTCTGCAATGGCGGGTTTGATGTCGGGCGCCGAGTTGAGCGCGGCCGCGAAGTTGGTGAGCGGCCCCAGGCCCACGAGCGTGATGCTCTTCGGCGGCGCGGCGCGCAGCGTCTCGACGATGTACTGCACCGCGTGGGTGGGCATCAGCGGGCCGTGCGGCTCGTGCAGCGTCGGGCCTTCCATGCCGGTCTTGCCGTGCACGTCGTCGGCGAAGATGGGCTCGCGCACCAGCGGGCGCGGATAGCCGGCATAGACCGGGATGTCGGGCCGGGCGGCCCAGTCGCGCACGATGCGCGCGTTCTTCGCGGTCACGGCCAGCGGCAGGTTGCCCACGCTCACCGTCAGCGCCTTGATGTCGAGCCGGTCGGTGGCGGCCATGGCCATCAGCAGCGCGACGGCGTCGTCCTGGCCGGGGTCGGTGTCGATGATGACCTGGCGCTTGCCGCTCGCGGGCGGCAGTTGTGCAAGCGGCGTGCCGGCCAGCGCCTGCGCCAGCTCGGCGGGGCCGGGGCTCTGCGCGAAGGCCATGCCGGCAAGGCCGGCGGCGGACGCGCCGAGGAGCGCGCGGCGGGACAGCAGCGGCGAGGTCATGGTGCGCTCACTCCTTGATGTTGGCGGTTTGCACGATCTTCTGGTTGCGGGCGTACTCGGCCTGCACGAACTTCCCGAACGACTCGGCCGTGCTGTTGCCCGGCAGCGCGCCTTGCTCCAAGAGCTTGCTGCGCACGCCTTCTTCCTGCAGCACCGCGTTGAGCTCGCGGTTGATCTGCGCGACCACCGCCGGCGGCGTCTTCGCGGGCGCGAAGATGCCGGTCCAGCTCACCATGTCGAAGCCCTTGAGGCCGGGCATCTCGTCGAATGTGGGCACGTTGGGCAGCGCGGCCAGCCGCTTGCTGCCGGTGATGCCGAGCGCCTTCAGGCGCTTGCCGTTCACGTGCGGGATGGCGCTGGTGCTGACCAGCATCGCCAGGTCGACCTGATCGCCGATCACGTCGGTGGCGATCTGCGCGCCGCCGCGGTAGGGCACATGCGTGACGAAGATGCCGCTGCGTTCCTTCAGCAGCTCCATGGCGAGCTGCAGCACCGTGCCCACGCCCGAGGTCGCGTAGTTGTACTTGCCGGGCTTGGCCTTCGCGAGCTTCACGAAGTCGGAGAAAGTCTGGGCCTCCAGGCCGGGCCGCGCCACCAGCACCATCGGCGCGGTGTTGAGCAGGCCCACCGGCGCCAGGTCTTTCAGCGGATCGAAGCGGAAGGCCGAGGGGTTCACCAGCTTGCCGATGGCGATGGCGCTGTCGGGCCCTGCCACCAGCGTGTAGCCGTCGGGCGCCGCGTTCACGGCCTTGGCCACGCCGATGGCGCCACCCGCACCGGCCACGTTCTCCACCACCACCGACTGCTTGAGCCGCTCGCCGAGGCGCTGGGCCACGAGGCGCGCGTTCACGTCCACGCTGCCACCGGCCGTGAAGGGCACGATCAGCGTGATGGGCTTGGCCGAGGGCCACGCTTGCGCGAGGGCCACGGTGGGCAGGGCGGCGCAGAGCGCGGCGGCGAGTAGCAGGCGACGGGGCGTGTTCATGGCGTGGGTCATCCGTGGGAGGAGGGAGTGGGTTCTGTGTCGAGGCGGGCGCGCAGCGAATCGAATTCATCGCTCCACTGCGTGCGCCATGCGCGGCGCTGCGTGCCGTCGATCCACGCGCCGTCGAGGCCGTTGTGCATGAAGCAGCGCAGATCGTCCAGGCCGAAGCCGAAGTCGCGCACCATCATCAGCCAGGCCTGCGTGGGCGTGACCTTGTGCAGCGTCGGGTCGTCGGTGTTGGGGTGGATGCGCAGGCCCAGGCCGGGCATGCGGCGGATCGGATGGTCCAGCGCCCAGCGCTCGGGCGCCAGCGTGCGCAGGTAGTACGAGTTGGTGGGCACCACGGTGAAGATCACGCCGCGCTCGGCGCACCGGCGCGCGAAATCGGGCTGGTCGACCACCGTGTAGCCGTGGTCGATACGGTCGACCTGCAGCACGTCGAGCGCGGTGCGCACGTTGGTCCAGGGCATGCCGAACTCGCCCGCGTGCGCGGTGGTTTTGAGGCCGGCCTTCTTCGCATTGGCATAGGCCTGCGTGAAGAGCTCCGGCGGGCGGTCGACCTCGCGGTAGTCGATGCCGATGCCGATCACCTCCTCGCAGCGGTGCGCCTTGACCCATTCGACCATCTCCACGGCGGCCTCGGGGCTGGCTTCGCGGTCGATGGCTGCGATGAGGCGGCCGACGATGCCGAACTCCTGCTGCGCATCGTGGATGGCGCGAACGATGGCGCCTTGTGCGTGCGGATAGGCAATGCCCGAGCCGTGCACCGTGCCGGTCGGGTTCCAGAAGAACTCGGCGTAGCGCACGTTGTGGGCGGCCGCGTCCTGCAGGTATTCGAGCGTGAGCTGGTAGAGGTCGCCGGCGCTGCGCACCAGCTGGGCGTCGAGCGCGCGCAGCACGCGCAGCACGCCGACCGGTTTTTCGCCGCGCGTGTAGAAGCCCTCGATCTCGTCGGCCGCCAGCGGCGAGCCCGCGCGCTGGTTGAGCTGCTTGAAGGTTTCGTGGCGCACCGTGCCGAACAGGTGGCAATGCAGCTCGGCCTTGGGGATGGCGCGGAGCATCGATTCCAGCGTGAGCAGGGCAGGGGTGGGGCTGGTCATGCGGGCCAGTCTAGTAATGGAGGTCTCATAAGGAAAATTTTGAATTTCTATAATTTGATTCGCTGAATCAATAACCGGAAGTGCCCATGGCCGCCTTGCCCCTGCGTGCGCTCACGCTGCGCCAGCTGCAGTTCTTCTCGGTGCTGGTGGAAGAAGGTCAGTTCGGCCGCGCGGCCCGCAGGCTGGCCATCACGCAGCCGGCTTTGAGCAATGCCATCAAGCAGATGGAAAAGCTGCTCGGCGCCGAACTGCTGTCGCGTTCCACCCACCGGCTCGAACTCACGCCCGTGGGCGCCGAAGTGCTGGCGCGCACCGACTTTCTCGTCAACACCTTCGAGGTGGCGCTGCGCGACATCGAGAGCACAGTGCAGCGCGGCCGCGCCTTCGTGCGCATCGGCGTGATTCCCTCGGCCAGCGCGCGCGTGGCGGCGGCGGCCAGCGAATTCCTCAAGAGTGGCGGCGAGCGCGAGGTGGAACTGGCCTGGCGCGACGCGCCGTCGAACGCGCTGCTGGCCGAACTGCGCAGCGGCCAGATCGACATGGCGGTGGCCGCGATCACCGAGCCGCCGGGCGGCTTGACCTGCATCGACCTGTTCCGTGACCCGCTGGTGCTGGTGGTGCGGCGCGACCACGCACTGGTCGCGGCCGGCGGCGCGAACTGGGAGGCCATCGGCAGCGAGCGGCTGGTGCTGTTCGAGAGCGGCAGCATGCCGGCGCTGGGCAACCCGGCGCGCGCGCAGTTCGCGCAGGGTGCGCAGCCGTACCGGGTGAGCTATTCCGAGACGCTCTATGCGCTGGTGCGCAGCGGACAGGCGCTGGGGCTGATGCCGCGTCTGTACACCTCGTCGCTGCGCGACCCCGAACTGGCCGTGGTGCCGCTGCTGAAGCCGCGCATCGAGCGCCGCGTGGTGCTGGCCTACCTGCCGGGGCCGATGCGCAACGTGGTGGCGCAGGAACTCATTGCCTTCCTGCGCGAGCGCCTGCCGCAGGCCGGCGAGGCGACGGTGCGGCGCGTGAGCGGCAAGGGCGCGCGGGCGCGGCGCCAACCGTAGTCAATTCAGCCCAGCTCGGCCGCGGCGTGGATCGTCTCGCGCACGCGCGGATAGACCTGCGCGTTCCACTTGCTGCCGCTGAACACGCCGTAGTGCCCGACGCCGGCCTGCAGGTGGTGTGCCTTGAGGTAGGGCCGGATGCCCGTGCAGAGGTCTTGCGCCGCCACCGTCTGCCCCACGGAGCAGATGTCGTCACGCTCGCCTTCCACCGTGAGCAGCGCGGTGCGGCGGATGGCAGCCGGGTTCACGGTGCGCTCGCCGACGGTGAGCCTGCCCAGCGGCAGGTCGTAGGTCTGGAACACGCGCTCCACTGTCTCCAGGTAGAACTCGGCGGGCAGGTCGTTCACCGCCAGGTATTCGTCGTAGAAGGCGCCGATGGTGCGGGCCTTCTCGACGTCGCCTTCGACCAGGTGGCTGTACATGTCCTGGAACTGCTTCTTGTGCCGCTCGGGGTTCATGCTCATGAAGGCCGAGAGCTGCAGGAAGCCCGGGTACACGCGCCGCATCATGCCGGCGTGCGGCCACGGCACGTGGCTGATGAGGTTGCGCCTGAACCAGTCGATGGGCCGGTCGGTGGCGAGCTTGTTCACGGCGGTCGGGTTGATGCGGCAATCGACCGGGCCGGCCATGAGCGTCAGGCTGCGCGGCGTGGCGGGGTTGTCGTCCTCGGCCATCAGCGCGGTGGCGGCCAGCGCGGCCACGCAGGGCTGGCACACCGCCACCATGTGCACGCCCGGGCCCACGGCCTCCAGGAAGCCGATGAGCTGCAGCGTGTAGTCGTCCAGCCCGAAGCCGCCATGCCACAGCGGCACGTCGCGCGCGTTGTGCCAGTCGGTCAGGTACACGTCGTGGTCGCGCAGCAGGGTGCGCACCGTTTCGCGCAGCAGCGTGGCGAAATGGCCCGACAGTGGCGCGGCCAGCAGCACTGGCGGATGCACCGCATCGGTGTTCTTGCGGAAGTGCAACAGGGTGCCGAAGGGCGAGACGAGGGTTTTCTCCTCGTGCACGGCCACCTCGGCGCCGTCGGAAACCACGCTGTGGATGCCGTAGTCGGGCCGGGTGTGGGTCAGCCGCATGCGCGAGAACACCTCGAATTGGGCCGCCATCCGCCGCAATATGGTGCGTTCGGTGCCGTCCTTCCACAGCGCCCTGGCCATGTATTGCGCCGCGAGCCGCGCCGGGGAGAGCAGGTCGGCTTGGTTCTGGTAGGCCCGGTACAGCATGGACTTCGCGCAGGCAAGTTGCGGGCCAGCCGCTTGGCATGCGGCTTGCACGCAGACTGGACGAAAGGGCGCCACGCCCAAGGAGAGCTTCGAGATGGCCAAACCCGTTCTCACCATCAGCAGCAAGAACTACGGCGCGTGGGCGCTGCGCGGCTGGCTGATGTGCAGGCTGGCCGGGCTGGAGTTCAGCGAGAAGGTCATCCCGCCCGACGACCCGGCCATGAAAGCCGAGATGCTGCTGCTGTCGTCCTCGATGCTGGTCCCCTCGCTGCAGCACGGCGGCGTGAAGGTGTGGGACACGCTGGCCATCGGCGAGTACCTCAACGAGATCAAGCCCAAGGCCGGCCTGTTGCCCGCCGACGTGGCGGCCCGCGCCCACTGCCGCGCCATCTGCGGCGAGATGCATTCGGGCTTCGCCTCGATGCGCGGCGCGCTGCCGATGAACATCAAGGCCCATTTCAAGAACTTCAAGGTGTGGTCGCGCGCGCAGGCCGACATTGACCGCATCGTTGCCATTTGGCGCGAGTGCCTCAAGGCCTACGGCGGCCCGTTCCTCTTCGGCAGCCAGCCGGGCATGGCCGACGCGATGTATGCGCCGGTGGTCACGCGTTTCCTGAGCTACGACGTGGCGCTGGACAGCGTGTGCGCGGCCTACTGCAAGCGGGTGATGGAACTGCCGGCCATGAAGGAATGGGTGGCTGCGGCGAAGCAGGAACCCGACGAGATCGACGAGCTGGATGCGGAGTTCTGAACTGCGGCCCTGCCTCGCACTTCATTCATTGGCGGGCGGCGGCTCGAAGCCGCCCTGCGCCAGCTTGCGCTCGATGTTCTGCGCGGCCTGCTGCATGTCGGCGAGGTGCGCGGACACGATCTCGCGCTCGCTTTTCACCGCCGGCAGCCACGCGCAGCTGAGACAGCCAACCACCCTGTCTTCGTGGCGCAGCGGCACCGACACCGCGCCGAAGCGGTCGGGCGAATCCAGGCTGGTCGAGGTCGGGTCGCGCGCCACATAGCCCAGGTCGCGCGCGTGCGCCACCATGCGGCGGACGTTCTCGGGCCGCCGTGCGGCGCGGTCGAAGTCGTTCGGCGAGCGCGCCAGCGCGGCGAGGATCTCGCGCCGCTCGTCCTCGGGGCAGAACGACAGGTAGCAGCGGCCCAGCGACGACAGCAGCATCGGCGGCCGGAAGCCCAGCGCGCGGTAGTTGACCGCCAGGCCGTTGCGCGGCCGGTCGGTGTCGAGGATGAGCATGGCCGTGCCGTCGCGCACGCCCAGGTCGATGGGCCATGGCACCAGCCGCTGCAGCGTGGCGCGTGCAGGCGCAGCAAGCGCCGAAAGCCGCGTGCGCCATGCCGCCACGGGCCCCGACTGGCCGGTCGCCGACGCGGGCACGTAGCGCTTGTCGTGCTCGCTGCGCTCGACCCAGCCCGCCTGCTGCAGCGTCTTGAGGATGCGCAGCAGCGTGGCTTTCGACACGCCGGTCTGCCGGTGCAGCTCCTGCAGCGTGACGGCCGAGGAGCGCTGGATGGCCAGCATCACGTCGAGCCCGCGGCGCAGCGCGTCGATCGACTTCACACTCTGCGCGCCCATGGTGTCAGACATGCCGGCCTCCAGAAAAAGGTTCACTGAGTGAAACTATATCTTCTGACCGCGCGGCCTCGTTCCTACAGTGCGTTCGACCCCAACGTCGTCCCACCGAGAAGGAAAAGAGCATGTTGTTTCACCACCGAAACGCGGCCCGCGCCGCTGCTGCAGCCGTTCTTTCGCTATGTGCCGCCACCGCGGCCATGGCGCAGGCATGGCCCACGAAGCCCATCACCATCGTCGTGGCCTATCCGGCGGGCGGCGACACCGACGCCATCGCGCGGACCTATGCCGAGAAGCTGTCGCAGCGCGTCGGCCAGCCGGTGCTTGTCGACAACCGGCCCGGCGCGAGCGGCATGATCGGCAACGTGTGGGTCGCCAAGGCGCAGGCCGACGGCTACACGCTGCTGTTCACGCCCAGTACCTTTCCGATCGCGCAGCATGTGCTGAAGACCGGTCCCGGCGTGGCGCATGACGTGGTGAAGGACTTCACGCCCATCGTGAAGACCGGCAACATCCCGTTGCTGCTGGTCACCGCGCCTGCGACCGGCATCCAGAGCGTGGCGCAGCTCGTGGCCGGCGCGAAGGCCGGCAAGGCCTTCACCTACGGCACGCCGGGCGCGGGCTCGCCGATGCACATCGCGGGCGAGCTGCTCAACAAGGACGCGGGCATTGCCGCGACGCATGCGCCATACCGCGGCGTAGCCCCCGTGGTCAACGACACGCTCGGCGGCCACGTCAGCGTGGGCTGGATCACGCCCGGTGCCGTGTCGGGCCACATCGCCGCCGGCAAGCTGATTCCGCTCGCGGTCGCCGAGCGCCAGCGCACGAAGCTGATGCCCAACGTGCCCACCTTCATCGAACTGGGCTACCGGGACGTGGACGTGAGCGCATGGATGGGCCTGCTCGGCCCGAAGGCCATGCCCGCCGATGTCGTGCAGGCGCTCAACCAGCACTTCAACGAAATCCTGAAGATGCCCGACGTGCAGGCCAAGATGGCCGCGCTCGGCATCGAGCCCGTCGGTGGCGCGCCCGCCGTGCTGGCGCGCCAGATCCTGGATGACGACCAGCGCTTCGGAAAGCTGGTGCGCGAGTTCGGCATCCGCGCCGATTGAAGGACGGGGAGACGACAAGCATGTTGAGCGAAGAAAAAAACCGCGTGCTGACCGAAGTGGGCCCCGGCAAGCCGATGGGCGACTACCTGCGCCGCTACTGGCACCCGATCGCCGGCGCCAGCGAGTTCGACGGCAAGGCCGTGAAGCCGCTGCGCATCCTCGGCGAAGACCTCGTGCTCTACAAGGACCTGAGCGGCAACTACGGACTGGTCGACCGCCGCTGCCCGCACCGCAATGCCGACATGTCCTACGGCTACGTCGAGAAATGCGGCCTGCGCTGCAGCTACCACGGCTGGCAATACGACCAGGGCGGCCAGTGCATTCACCAGCCCTTCGAGGAAACGCTGGACCCCGGTGCGCGCATGCGCAGGAACACAAAGATCAAGGCCTACCCGGTGCAGGAGAAGGCCGGCCTGCTCTGGGCCTACATGGGCCCGCTGCCCGCGCCGCTGCTGCCTGACTGGGAGCTGTTCAACTACAAGAACGGCTTCGCGCAGGCGGTGTTCGCGGAGATTCCGTGCAACTGGTTCCAGTGCCAGGAAAACTCCATCGACCCCGTGCACTTCGAGTGGACCCACAACAACTGGACCACGCGCCTGCAGGGCGAGGAAGGGCCGTACGTGCCCACGCATCTGAAGCTGGCCTTCGAGGAGTTCGAGCACGGTTTCGTCTACAAGCGCCTGCGCGGCGGCGAGCGCGAAGACAACGTGATGTGGACCACCGGCCGCGTCACGCTGTGGCCCAACGGCTTCTTCCTGGGCCATCACTTCGAATGGCGTGTGCCCATCGACGACCACCATACGCTCAGCGTGCTGTGGGTGCTGAGCCGCGTGCCGACCGAGCAGGAGCCCTATGTGCAGGAGCGCATCCCCTCGTGGTACGGGCCCATCAAGGACCCGGCCACCGGCCGCTGGATCACCAGCCACGTCGCCAACCAGGACTTCGTGGTGTGGGTGGGGCAGGGCACCGTCACCGACCGCACGCGCGAGAAGCTGGGCCAGAGCGACAAGGGCATCGTGATGATGCGCCGCCGCTTCTTCGAGGAGATCGAGGCGATGCAGGCCGATCCGGCGCACGAGCCCAAAGGGCTGATCCGCGACGCGGAGAAGAACCGCGATGTGTTCCTGCCCTCGGCCTGCCGCGACGAGATGCTGAGCGGCCTGCCGCGTGCCGAACTGGCCGCGCATCCGCTGCTGGGCCCGTACCTGAAGGACTTCTTCGGGCAGGCCGGCCAGCCCGACGACGTGCGCGCAGCCTACGAACAGGCCATCGGCCAGAAGGTCGAGGGCGCGACCTTCTTCAAGGTGCACGGTGCCGGCTCGGAAGAGAAGGCCTAGTCAGTGCCGGAACATCCGCAGGTCGAGTGCGCTTTCTTCGCCGAGCCACATGGCATGCGCCGTGTGGTCGGCAAGGTCGTCGCCCGTCACGCCGTGCACGAACACGTCGAGCCCGTCGCGGTTGGCTTCGAGCCAGCCGATGACCTGGTCGAACTCGGCGGCGTCGAAGGCGATCTGGCAGCTCCAGTGCGGATGCGGCCCCACCAGCCGCTCGTGCACGCGGCCGACCACCACCATCAGCTCGCGGCCCGCGCGCTCGCAAAGGGCCTTGGCCTGCGCGAGCGTGTCGGGCCCGAAATAGACGTGGGCGTGATACTGGGCGTAGAGGTTCTCTGGGCGGCGCGGCATGGTGCGCTCATTGTGATCCCGTTCGCGGGCCGAGGTGAAAGCGCCCGCTGTATCGGAACACGTCGCCGAGCCAGCGGTGGCGCAGCAGCATCTTGATCGTGAAGCGGTCGGCATCGGCCGGGTCGGGCCGTTCTTCGACGTAGGCGGTGCCGAGAAAGAGGCAGAGCGGCAGCGGAATGCGCAACCCCGCGATGCGCCAGACATAGCCCATGTCAGTCCCAGGCGGGGCCCAGCGCTTGCTGGAAGACGGGCTGCACCGTCGTCATCCGGCGGTGGGCGGCATTGCCGTGGCTTCGCTGCGCGCCTTGTAGAAGCGCAGGATGTTCTCCGAGGCGTCGTCCAGCAGCAGATGCATGACACGGTCGGCATACCAGTTGAAGCTGGTGCTCAGCCGCCACGACACCGCCACGCGAAGCTCGGTGCCGCCGTCGCGTGGTGTCAGCGTGTAGGTGGCGTCGCGCAGGTCGAAGTATTGGCCGCCGATCATCACGTGGTCGTCGAGCGCGCCGGCCGGGAAGGAATCGGGCGAGAAGCGGAAGCGCCACTTCAGCAGGCGGTTGGGCTCCCACTCGGTGATGACCTCTTCGAAATGCACGTTCTTCTGCCACTGCACCTGGCGCACGCGGCCCTCGGGCGCGTCGACCGTCACGCCCGACACCGGCATCGGCACGCCGATGCGGTAGGCCCATGCGTCGCCGACCTCGGCGGGGCGGATGTCGCTCGCGGCATTGAGCTCGTGCCACACCCGCTCGGGCGGCGCTGCGATGAAGAGCGCGCGCGAGGTGTTGGAGAAGCGGTCGGGGTTGGACAGTTGGGGCTCGATGGCGCCGAGCACCAGCGGCAGCATCGCGAAGCTGTAGATGGCCTGCTTGGGCCAGTTGGTGACGCGGCACACGATGCCCATCGCCAGCCCGCCCACGCTGCCCATGGTGGCGAACAGCGGCACGATGACGATGGCGCAGATCAGGCCTTCGATGAACACCAGCAGCGTTCCGCCGACGAAGAGCGAGGTCGCCACCCACGGCGCCCAGATGTAGTACCCCCAGCTGCGGCGCTCGATGCGCTCGGCCATGTACACCGTGACCGCGCCGCATACCGCGGGCACGAAGTAGACGAAGGAAGCCAGCATGGCCGAGTAGGGCTTGCCGGGGGAGCTGCTGAAAAAGAGGCGCAGCACGAGCGCGACCGCGGCGCCGATGGCCATCGGCCAGAACCAGCCGAAGGGCATGCCGCGAACGGGCTTGGGCTGTGCTTCTTCGCTCATCGCGGGCTGCGGCTCGACGGGGGGCCGCCCGGCGAACCTGCTTTCTTCGGGATCGTTTTGCATGAAAAGCCTCTTCTCCTCTGTCTGTTTGTATTCGTGTTGCGCTCAGTCGGCGCGGCGCCTGGCGGTGACCATGCAGTAGTCGAAGTCGCGCCAGAACGTGCCCAGCGCCAATGCGCAGTAGCTGGCCACGATGTGCTTGCGCCGCCATGGGCTGAGCCTGCCGCGCGCCTTCCAGAGTTCGGCCAGCGTGAAGCGGGTGGCCAGTACCGGGATGTGCAGCGCGCTGGGCGCGACGCGCCAGCGCAGCGACTTCACTTCCACGTCGTCGAAGCCGTGCTCATGCAGTGCAGCGATGAAGTCTTCGCGCACGGCCAGTGTGGGCACGGCCCAGCTGTCGGCCCACAGGCGGTGCAGCCAGCCCGCGAGGCGACCGGGGCTGCGGCGAAGCAGGAAACCGTCGACCACCGCAAGGCGCGCGCCTGGCCTCAGCAGCCGCGCGGCTTCGCGGATGAAGTCCGCCTTGCTGGTGCCGCCGGCATAGCAGGCGCTCTCCACGGCCCACGCGCCATCGGCCTGTGCTGCGGGCAGGCCGGTGCGGGTGTAGTCGGCCTCGATGTGCGCCATGCGGTCGGTCACGCCCGCGGCGGCGTCGAGCTTCGCGGCGATGCGGTTCTGCACGGCGACGTTGGTCACGGTGATGGCGTAGAGCGACTCGTGGTCGCCAACCAGCGTGCGCGCGGTGGCGCCGGCGCCGCAGCCCAGGTCGATCACGCAGCGGCGTTGCGCCGCGCTGCCGGGCCGTGCCTGGCCGAGCTGCAGCGCGCGGCCGACCACGCGATTCATTTCCACCAGCATGCCTTCGCGCCGAAGCGGGTTCAGGCCCGCGCGCCAGAAGCCGAAGTGCATGTTGTAGCTGGGACTCCACGCGCTGTAGTCGACTGCGACTTCGGTGAAGTAGTCCTGCGTGTCCTCGGCCGTGATGGGCGCGCTTGCGTGGCTCGCCGGGATACGCAGGGGCGTGTCGTGGGGCGTGCGGAAGTCGGGCCGGAAAACAGTGGACATGGCGATTCCCTCAGATGGTTGTTCGTTGGTTCTCAGAGGCGGCAGTTGCCGTCGTCGCAGGAGGACGCGACGCGCCCCGCCAGCCTTGCGGCCAGCCAGCGCGGAATGCGGTAGCGGTTGCGCGCCAGCAGCGCATAGGCGCGGTCGGCCAGCGGTGCAACCAGAGGCAGGTCGAGCAGGAAGCTGCCGCTGGACAGGCCGACCGCCGTGCGGCAGATGCGGATCGCCGGCACGCCGACGAAGACCCGGCCTTCGGCGTCCGATACGTGGATGGCCGCCATCAGCGCGCTGCGCGGGGCCGGACCGCTGCTGAACGCCACTGGCGAGCAGTCGACCAGTTGCAGCCGGGCTTCCGCGTCGCGCGCCTTGAGGCTGCCCATTTCGGCAGAGCAGATCGCGCAGCTGGCATCGAAGTAGATCGTGAGCGGGTAGGCGGGAAGGGCGGGGCGGCTCATGGCGTTCTTTGTTATCGATATTTCTGTTAAAACAGAAATAAATGGGCAAAAAAAGAGACCTCAGATCATCGGCAGGCTGGCGTGGTGCGCGTCGGCGTCATCGCCCTTGCCGGGCGACGCCGATTCGCCGCGAACGAACTTCTGCACGCTGGCGCCCAGCGTCATCACCTTGTCGAGCGTGCCGGGCGACAGCCGCAGCATTTCGTCGGCCCAGGTGGCGAGCTTGTCCATGAGTTCCATGGTGGAGCGGATGCGGTCCTGCGCATCGGCGGGCTCCTTCTGGAAGTCGGGGCTGGAAACCAGCTCGCGCAGCACGCGCACGGTCGGGTCGAATTCGCGTTCCTTGCGCTCGCGCACGACGGTGCGGAACAGCTCCCACACGTCGACGCTGGTCTCGAAATAATCGCGGCGGTCGCCCAGCGTGTGGGTCACGCGCACGAGGTTCCAGGCCTGCAGTTCCTTGAGGCTGTTGCTGATGTTGGAGCGGGCCACGCCGAGCGTTTCGCTCAGTTCCTCCGCGTTCATCGGCTTGCCGTGCGCGAAGAGCAGCGCGTGGATCTGCGAGACGGTGCGGTTGACGCCCCACATCGAGCCCATTTCACCCCAGTGCAGCACGAACTTGCGTTGAATGTCGGTGAGTTCCATGGCGTCGAGTTTAGGATTTACGAAATTTCTGTCAATAGAGAAATAGAAAAATTGGCGACGAATGTGAATCGGTGAAATACTGTATTAATACACAGTACTTAAGCCCAAGGAGCTGCCATGCCAACTGCACGGATCCCCGTTCACGCCATCAAGGGCCGCGGTGCGGCCACGCAACTCGCGCACCGTTTCTCGAAGGACGAGCGCAGCGCCTTCGACGACGGCTGGGGCACGCTCGAGGAAGGCGTGGCCGAGGCTAACGAGCTGCAGCCCATCGCCACCGAGATCCGCTTCGAGGACGTGAAGTCGGTGCTCAACGAGAACGACTCGCCCGACGTCCCCTTCGACCGTTCGATCAATCCGTACCGCGGCTGCGAGCATGGCTGCATTTATTGCTTTGCCCGGCCCACGCACAGCTACCTGAATCTCTCTCCGGGCCTCGACTTCGAGACCAAGCTCATCGCCAAGCGCAACATCGTCGAGGTGCTGCGCGCCGAACTTGGGCGCAGGAGCTATCGGCCCAGCTACATCGCCATCGGAACCGCCACGGACTGCTACCAGCCCATCGAGCGCGAATTGCGGCTCACGCGCTCGATCATCGAACTGCTGAAGGAAACGAGGCATCCGTTCGCGCTGGTCACCAAGTCGAGCGCCATCGAGCGTGACCTCGACCTGATCGCGCCCATGGCGGCCGACCGCCTTGCGGCCGTGTACGTCACCGTGACCACGCTCGACGGCGACCTCGCCCGCAAGCTGGAGCCGCGCGCCGCAGCGCCGCATCGACGGCTGCGAGYCATCCGCACGCTGGCCGCGGCCGGCGTGCCGGTGGGTGTGAGCGTAGCGCCGCAGATTCCCTTCGTGACCGAAGACATGGAACTGGTGCTCGAGGCCGCGTGGGAAGCCGGTGCGCGCAGCGCCTTCTACACGGTGGTGCGGCTGCCTTGGGAGGTCGCGCCGCTCTTCAAGGAATGGCTTGCGCTGCACTATCCGCAGCGCGCCGACCGCATCATGGCGCGCATCCACGAGATGCGCGGCGGCAAGGACTACGACGCCGACTTCGCCACACGCATGAAAGGCTCAGGCCTGTGGGCCGACCTGATCCATCAGCGTTTCGAGAAGGCTGCGAACCGCCTCGGCTTCAACCGCGAGCGCATTCCGCTGGACATCACCGCGTTCCGGCCGCCGAGCGCGGTGGGGCAGGGCAGCTTGTTCTAACTGTGCGGGCTGGAATAAGCAAAGATTCATATATGAATCAGCAAAGGGCCAATTGCGGAAAAAACGTCTTGGCGGAGATAGTGGATTAGATCAACTATCTGCTATTTCCATATAAATGGCAGCCGCGCGGAATAGCTCCGCAGCGAAGGTCTATTTCGAAACTTATTTGTAAAGGCGCCCGTCGATGATAATTGGTCAGCTGGTGCTCAGGATTTTTGGAATTGTATCCGCACCTGATGGATTTTGATCGATTGCAAAGCGGTGATTGATCGATAGCAAAAACGGAATTGATAAATCGAAGCGCGCAAGCGAATTTGAAATCACCTATTGACAGAAAGAATCTCGTGCTCGACCTGAATGAAGTCGCAATGTTCGTCCAAGTCGCGCGCTTCGGCAGTTTTGCCGAGGCGGCGCGGCAGCTGCGCATGCCCTCGGCAACGGTGAGCCGCCGCATCCAGCAGCTCGAGGCGCGCCTGGGCACCCGGCTGATGCAGCGCTCGACCCGCAAACTGACGCTGACCAGCGCGGGAGAAACCTTTCGTGAACGATGCGGCCCCGCGGTCGAGGAGCTGATCGAAGCAGGGCAATCGCACGTCTCCGGCAGCCAGGAGCCGTGCGGCCCGGTACGGGTGGCTGCATCGGCCAGCTTCTTCGAATACTTCGAGATGGAATGGGTGACGGCGTTTCTCGATGCGCATCCGTTGGTCCAACTCGACTTCGTTCTCAGCGATGTCCCGGCGGATCTCATTGCCGATCGCATCGACGTGGCATTTCGCATCGGCCCGCTGGCCGATTCGAGCTACGTTTCCCGAAGGATTTTCGCGAGCCACGCTGGCCTCCTGGCCAGCCCCGCCTACCTGGCGGCGCACGGTGTACCCGCCACGCTGCAAGAGCTGAGCGAGCACGAATGCCTGACGCAGCCACCGGAAACCGGCAGCCACGCCACCTGGCGCCTGCAGGGGCCTGACGGCACAGAGGAAGAAGTGCGAGTGAGAGGGCGCTTCACCAGCAACGTGCAGGTGGCGCTGCGCAGGGCCGCCTGCGCCGGGCTCGGCATCGTCGCGTTGCCGGCGGTCCTGACGGCATCGGAAGTGGCCACGGGCCAGCTGGTGCCCGTGCTGCCGCTGTACATGCGAGCGGGACGCGGGATGAGCGTGGTGTATCCCAGCCGCCAACAGCGCCCCCTGGCGGTTTCGGCATTCGTCGACATGGCGGTGGAAAAACTCTGCCTGCAGGAATGGAGGCCGCTGTCCAGCGCGGAGCCTGTGTGAACGAGGGTGGGTGGCCTCAATTGGCGCGACCCATATTGGGGAATTGAAATTTTTCTTGGTGCATGACATGCAATGTGTCATGCCCATTGCCTCAAAACTGAGTGGCTGACCCCCACTTGCGGCGCCAGTAACGAGTCATAAAGTAGTAAAAAATTGTCGCGTGCGCTGATTCGTTTCATGCGGAATGTCCTTGCGGACTGCTTCGAATTGAACGCATCTTTCAGTACGGGCCAATTCATCCATTTTCATCTTTTTCAAGATGGATCGAACTTTATTTGGCAAGGAGATAGCGGATGCAAATTGATCGAATTGGCGCGAAGTGCCGGCGGTGAACTGACATGAGCGCCGCAAGCAGGACACGCCCATTGCTGAGGCTCGGCGTCTACAAGCTGCCGCTTGCCGAAGTCGTCGTGATCCAGACGATCGTGCGGCTGTATGCGAGCGACGCCGCGTTCCCGTGGCAGCTGGTCAATGCGCCGCCGTACGACGCGCTGCTGGTCGATGGTGCCGCCGTGGAAGAGGGCAGCCCGCAGGTGGCCGGCATGGCCGCTGCCGTGCTCAGGCTCACGCGCATGCATTCGGGCGGAAAGCCCGACACGCTGGAGCGGCCGATACGTGCCGACAGGCTGCAGCAATGGCTCAAGACCACCGAGCACGCGCTGCGCGAGGCGACGCCCGCGCGGTCGACGCTGGACGACGCAGCCGCCATGGAGATCGAGGTTTCCGATTCGGTGCGCTTCATGCTCCGCCGCCGGCCGCCAGCCCTGCTGTTGCGCAACGACCTCGACAACATCCGCATGGCGAGCCTGCTGGCACGGCGTGCATTGAACGCGGGCGAACTGGCCGACATCAGCCAGCTTCCGTTTTCCCAGTGCGTTTTATTCCTGCATTCGCTGCAAACGGCCGGTGTGCTTGAACTGCATGTGGGGCCGGCTGTGCTCTCCCACGCGCCGCGCAGCGACGGGGCAGTGCGGCGCGACTTCGGGCCAGGTCTCATCAACGGCATCCGCCGCCGGCTGGGCCTGCGAACTTCATGCTGAAGGAAGGATGAAGGAACTTCTGAGGGAGGTCCGGTCCCGCCGCGCCACCGTGTTGGCGATGGCTGCGCGGTGATCACTTCGAGGGAGAGCCAAGTCACCCAATGACTTCAGGCCAGTCCGTATGGAAGAACTGTCCTTCGGGCTTGTCGGTGCGCTCATACGTGTGCGCGCCGAAGAAGTCGCGCTGCGCCTGCAGCAGGTTCGCCGGCAGGCGCTCTGTGCGGTAGCTGTCGTAGTAGGCCAGCGAGGCGCTGAACGCCGGCACCGGAATGCCGTTGCTCACCGCCAGCGCCACCACCTCGCGCCAGTTCTGCTGCGTGCGGTTCAGCAGGTCCTTGAAGAACGGATCGAGCATCAGGTTGCCCAGCGCCGGGTCGGTGCGGAAGGCGTCGGTGATGCGGTTCAGGAAACGCGCGCGGATGATGCAGCCGCCGCGCCAGATGGAGGCGATGCCGCCGAGGTCGAGCCTCCATTGCTTCTTGTCGCCCATCGTCTTGATGAGGTCGAAGCCCTGTGTGTAGCTGATCACCTTGGAGGCATACAGCGCGTCGTGCACCTTGGCCACCAGCGCCTTCTTCTCGAGCGAGAGTTCGATCTTCGGGCCCTGCAGCACCTTGCTCGCCGCCACGCGCGCCTTCTTCTGCGACGACAGCACACGCGCCTCGACCGCGGCGTTGATGGTGCTGATGACCACCGCGTTCTCGGCCGCGTTGATCAGCGTCCATTGGCCCGTGCCCTTCTGGCCCGCCTTGTCGAGGATGAGGTCGACGATGGGCTTGCCCGTTTCCGGGTCCTTCTGTTCGAGCGCCTTGGCGGTGATCTGGATCAGATAGCTCTGCAGCTCGCCGTTGTTCCATTCGTTGAAGATCGCTGCCATCTCGTCCGTGCTGAAACCGGCCGCCTTGAACAGGCTGTAGGCCTCGCAGATCAGCTGCATGTCGCCGTACTCGATGCCGTTGTGCACCATCTTCACGTAGTGGCCGGCTCCGCCGGGGCCGATGTGGATCACGCAGGGCTCGCCGTCCACCTTGGCCGCGATGCTCTCGAAGATAGGCTTCATCACCTCCCAGGTGGAAAGCGGGCCGCCCGGCATGATCGACGGGCCCTTGCGCGCGCCTTCCTCGCCGCCCGACACGCCCGCGCCGATGAAACGCAGGCCCTTGGCTGCAAGGTAGGCGTCGCGGCGCTCGGTGTCGGTGTAGAGGCTGTTGCCGCCGTCGATGACGATGTCGTCCTTGTCGAGCAGCGGGATGAGCTGTTCGATCACCTGGTCGACCGGCGCGCCGGCCTTCACCATGATCTGGATCTTGCGGGGCCTGGCCAGGCTCTGAACGAACTCCTCGAGCGTCTTCGCGCCGACCAGCTTCTTGCCGGGGTTGGCCGCGATGAAGGCTTCGGTGGTCGCCTCGGTGCGGTTGTGCACGCTGACCTGGAAGCCGCGGCTTTCCACGTTCAGCACGAGGTTCTGGCCCATCACGGCCAGGCCGATCAATCCGAAATCGCTTTTGTTGCTCATGGCCTGTTCTTTCATGTGCGTGCGCCGGAATGCCAGCGCACCGGTTTCATTCGCGGAACATTTTGCCGGTGTCGGGCCTGGGACAGAGATGGGCGCGTTTTATTCCCGCTTGGCAAGCGGGCATGGATTGGGGTGTGGGCGCGGTCTGCGAAGTGCCCCGCGTCGAGCCTGGGCAGCTCAGGGCTTGGCGGCGCGCTGGCCCTTCGCGTCGATGACCACCTCGCCGTCTTCCTTCAGGAAAGCGCCTTGCTGCGGATGCGGCAGGATGTCGAGCACAGCTTCCGAAGGCCGGCACAGCCGCGTGCCGAGCGGCGTCGTCACTATCGGCCGGTTGATGAGGATCGGGTGCTGCAGCATGAAGTCGATCAGCTGTTCGTCGGTCCACTTCGGGTCGTCGAGGCCGAGTTCGTCGTACGGCGTGCCCTTGCGGCGCAGCACCTCGCGCACCGGAATGCCCATCGCGGCAATGAGCTGCTCCAGCGTGGCGCGGTCGGGCGGGTGCTGGAGGTACTCGATGACCCTGGGCTCGTCGCCCGTGTTGCGGATCAGCGCGAGCACGTTGCGGGACGTGCCGCAGGCGGGGTTGTGATAGATCGTGATGTCGTTCATGGAAGTGGAATGCTCAATCGAAGTGCCAATGCCGCAAGGGTCACGAACAGCACAGGCAGCGTCAGCACGATGCCGATCTTGAAGTAATACCCCCAGCCGATGGCCGTGCCCTTCCTGGCGAGCACGTGCAGCCAGAGCAGGGTGGCAAGGCTGCCGATGGGCGTGATCTTGGGGCCGAGGTCGCAGCCGATCACGTTGGCGTAGACCATCGCTTCCTTCACCGCGCCGCTCGCGTTCGATGCGTCGATGGACAGCGCGCCCACCAGCACCGTCGGCATGTTGTTCATGACCGACGAGAGCCCCGCCGCGAGAAAGCCCGTGCCCATCGCCGCGCCCCAGACGCCGCCTTGCGCAAAGACATTCAGCAGTGCGGCGATGTGGCCCGTCAGCCCCGCGTTGCGCAGCCCGTAGACCACGAGGTACATGCCCAGCGAGAAGACCACGATCTGCCAGGGCGCGCCATGCAGCACCTTCCTGATGCTGATCACCGGGCCGCGTCCCGCGACCGCCAGCAGCACGACCGCGCCAAAGGCCGCCACCGCGCTGACCGGCACACCCAGGGGCTCCAGTCCGAAGAAGCCTACGAGCAGCAGCAACAGCACGACCCAGCCCGCGCGGAAGGTCGCGGGGTCGCGGATCGCAGCGGCCGGCGGCTGGAGTTGGCCGACGTCGTAGCTTGTCGGAACGCCGCGTCCAAAGCGAAGCAGCAGCACCAGCAGGCTCGCGAGCACCGCCGCGATGTTCACGGGAATCATGACCGAGGCGTGTTCGCCGAAGCCGATCTTGAAGAAGTCCGCCGAGACGATGTTCACCAGGTTCGACACGATCAGCGGCAGGCTGGCCGTATCGGCGATGAAGCCCGCCGCCATCACGAAGGCGAGCGTGGCCGCCGGCGAGAAACCCAGCGCGACGAGCATCGCCATCACGATGGGCGTGAGGATCAGTGCCGCGCCGTCGTTGGCGAACAGCGCGGACACGGCGGCGCCCAGCAGCACGATGAACGCGAACAGCAGCCGCCCGCGTCCGCCGCCCCAGCGCGCCACGTGCAGCGCGGCCCATTCGAAGAAGCCCGCTTCGTCGAGCAGCAGGCTGATGACGATCACGGCAATGAAAGTGCCGGTCGCGTTCCATACGATGCCCCAGACGACGGGGATGTCGGACAGCTGGACCACGCCGAGCAACAGCGCGACCGCCGCCCCGAGCGAAGCGCTCCAGCCGATGCCCAGCCCGCGCGGCTGCCAGATCACCAGCACGAGCGTGAAGATGAAGATTGCGACGGCGCTCAGCATGCCGGCGGGCACCCGGTGGTGCAGGGTTCGCCCTGGCAGCAGTTCTGCGTGAGGTAGGCAAGCAGGCCGTTCATCCGGTCGAACGCCGCACGGTAGATGAGGTTGCGGCCCTGCCGCTCCTGGGAGACGAGCCCCGAATGCATGAGTTCCTTGAGGTGGAACGACAGCCCCGTTGCCGGCACCTCGAGCGCTTCGGTCAGCGCGCCGGGCGTGAGGCCGGCCGGGCCTGCCTCCACCAGCGCACGGAACACCCGCAGGCGAACGGGCTGCGCCAGTGCGGCCAGGGCGTGGACGACGTCATCTTCTTTCATATTTCAAATATCGTTGAATTATTGAATCATAGCAGCGTCGATCCGGCACGGGCCGGTCATCGCGCTGGCGCACAACGGCCACCCGCAGTACACCATTGCCCCTACAGTCATTCCCCTCACAACGAAGGAGACAAGCCCCCATGTCCGACACCTACGTTCTAGTCCACGGCGCGTGGCATACCGGCGCCGAGATCGAAGCCGTGGCCGACGGCCTGCGCGCAGCCGGCCACACTGCGTACTGCCCCACGCTTGCCGGCAACAACCCCGGCGACGACCGCGCCAGCACCACTCTGGAGGACGCGATCGCCTCGGCCGTGCGCTACATCGAGGAGAAGAATCTCACCGAGGTCCGCCTCGCGGGCCACAGCTACGGCGGCATGGTGATCTCGGGCGTGGCGGACCGCATCGCGCCACGCCTGAAGCGGCTGGTGTACATCAACGCCTTCGTGCCGCTCGATGGCGAGTCGCTCAACGACATGGTGCCGCCGCCATACGTCGCGATGTTCGACGCCGTGGCGGCGGCCAACGCCAACGCGGTGACCCTGCCTTTCGAGATCTGGCGCGAAGCCTTCATCAACGACGCCGACCTGGCGACCGCGCAGGCGGCCTACGAAAAGCTCAACCCGCATCCGTATCGCACCTTCACCGACAAGATCAGGCTGCGGCAGCCGCTGGCCGCGCTGGCGCTGGGCAAGTCGTACGTCAACTGCCAGCAGGACACCGCGATGCCGCACGGCATGCCGTGGCATCCGCGCCTGTCGGAGCGGCTGGGCCTGTTCCGCCTGGTGGAGTGCCCCGGCAGCCACGAGATGTTCTTCTCGAACCCCGGGCGGCTCGCGCAGGCGATCCTGGAGGCGGGGCGGGACTGACCGGTCAGCTGCCGCCGAAGAGCGCGTCGTACACGCGGATGGATGCATAGGCGTCATTGGCCGCGTAGCGGATCTGCGCCTCGGTAAGCTGCCGGTTGGCCCAGTTTGACGTGGTCGCCTTGCGCGACTTGATGAAGCGGCGGTTGAACACCAGTGCCACGGCCGCCTTCACGCCAACCGACTTGCGGTAGCCGCGGTGGCGGAATTCGGTGTCGATGTCGAACACCGCCTTCGGTTCGATGCCGAGCCGCAGGCGGATCAGCGTGAGATCGCCCGAGAGCCCGAAGCCGACCTTGCGCAGCTCGGCCGAGGCGATCAGCGCGGCCACCACCGGGTTGCACTCGGTGCGGTGCAGCTGGAACAGCCACGCCGTGTCGCGCGTCGAGAACTGCACCACGTGCGGGCCGCCCGACACCTCGTTCTTCGCGAAGGTGGGCTTCGATTCGGTGTCGAAGCCGGCGATGCCGGCTGCCAGCAGCGTGGCGGCCGCGCGCTCGGCCTCCTGCAGCGTGGTGACGACGACGATGTCCTTGGGACCGAGGCCTTCGAAGGGTTCGAGCAGCGCGATCTGTTCGCGTTCGGGAAGGGGCGGGAGCGTCGGGTTGTGGGCGCTCACCGGGAGGCTGCCTTGCTTGTCTTTTTCTTCACTGCGGCTTTCTTGGCGGGTGTTTTCTTCGGCTTCGGCGGCTGGCCCGAGCGCAGCGCCGCCTCGTAGGCCCGGCGGCCCCAGAGTGCGGCTTCGTTCCGGTCCTCGAACAGGTCCGCCGGGGCTTGCCGGTACGACATCGGCATCGACTGGCCCTGGCGCACGTAGGTGAACGGCGGCAGGTCGAGCGCGTCGAAGTACGGCGCGCTCTCGGCATCCGACTTGAGGTAGAGCGTGTCGTTGGCCACGAGGGCGATCATGCGGTCCTCGTGCCACACGCCATGGCCGCCGAACATGCGGCGCGTGCGGATGCGGCCCAGGCGCTCGAAGGTTTCGTGCAGGCTATCGACGAAATCGCTCATGCCGTGATCTCGATGCGGTTGCCGTCCGGGTCCAGCACCACGCTTTCGTAGTAGCCGTCGCCGGTGCGGCGCGGGCCGTCGAGCAGCGGATGGCCGTCGGCCTTCAGGCGTTGCGTGAGTTCGTCGACTGCTGCGTCGGAGCCCACGCTGATCGCGAGGTGCGTCCAGCCCATGCGCTGTGCGCCGGCCTCCGCCGTCACGGGAGAGAGCGTGCTCGTCGTCATGGCCTCGATGCGTGCGCCGTCGCCAAGGCTCAGGAAGCACGAGGCAAAGCCCTTGGCCGGATTGACGTAGCCCGCGCCGGCGGTGGCGCCGAAATAGTCGACATAGAAGCGCTTGCAGCGCTCGAGATCGGTGGTCCAGAGTGCGATGTGGTCGATGCGCATGGAGCGGGGAAAAATTGGAACGGATTCAGCCGATGCGCCATGGCGGGCGCGCGGGCGACCAATGGTAGGCGATGCGTTCGCGGCCGCTCGTCGGATGGCGGTCGACCGCACCGCGCTGGAGGCCATAGCGCTCGTAGAAGCGCTGCGCCGGCATGTTGGTGGCGGCCACGTGCAGCCACCAGCCGGTCGGAAGGCGCACGCAGGCCTCGTCGAGCAGGGCCTTGCCCAAGCCCTGGTTGCGCAGGTGGGGCTCGACGAAGAGTTGCGCCACGTACTCGCGCCGCTCCAGCAGCACCATGAACGCCAGCACCTGCCCGTCGCGCTCCGCCAGCACCACGTCGGCAGGCGCCCCGAATTCGGTCTGCACGCGGCGCAGCCAGTGAGCGATCGGCTCGATATGGGGGAGGCCCCGGTTGGCCGCGATCCACGCGCGGCGCCAGATGCCGGCCAGCACCATGTTCTCTTCGGCAGTGCCTTCGCGCGACCGCAGATGGAAGGCGGGAATTTGGGCGGCGGACATGTGTTTCATGATACGGCGCGAGGCCGCCGCGGTCGATGAGACTTTATGCGCGCAGCGTTTGCGCGTGGTGCGCAATGTGGTCGGCCATGAAGCTCTGGATGAAGTAGTAGCCGTGGTCGTATCCCGCGTGGCGGCGCAGCGTGAGCGGCTGGCCGGCTGCGAAGCAGGCGGCCTCGAACGCCTCGGGGTGCAACTGCTCGGCGAGGAACTTGTCGGCCAGGCCCTGGTCGACGAGGATGCCTTGCGGGTAGGGCGCCGCGACCTGCGATTTCATGAGCGCGCTCGCGTCGTGCGCCAGCCACTGCGCGCGGTCGGCGCCAGGGCGGCCCAGGTAGCTGCCGAACGCCTTCTCGCCCCATGGGCACTGCGTGGGTGCGCAGATCGGCGCAAAGGCCGAGAGCGATTTGAAGCGCCCCGGATGCCGCAGCGCCAGCGTCAGCGCACCGTGGCCGCCCATCGAGTGGCCGGAGATGCCGATGCGCTCGCCGTCGATGGCGAAGTGCCGGGCCACAAGCGGCAGCAGCTCGTGCACGATCCAGCTTTCCATGCGCCAGTGCGTGGCCCACGGCTCGCGCGTGGCGTCGAGGTAGAAGCCGGCGCCGATGCCGAAGTCCCAGTCGTCCTTCGCGCCAGGCACGCACTCGGCGGCGGGGCCGCGCGGGCTGGTGTCGGGCGCGATCAGCGCAATGCCCAGGCTCGCGGCCATGCGCTGTGCGCCGGCCTTCACCGCGAAGGTTTCCTCGTTGCAGGTCAGGCCCGCGAGGTAGAGCAGGGCGGGCACGCGCTCGTGCGCGACCTGCGGCGGCAGGTACACCGAGAAGCGCATCGGCAAGCCGATTTCATGCGAGCGGTGCTCGTGGAAGCTTTGCACGCCGCCGAAGGCGTGGTGTTCGGAAAGAGTCTTGGGGCTGTTGTCGGTCATTGCGGGTTTTGGCTGCGCAGGGCGGGTACGAGTTCGAGCACGGCATCGGCAAAGACGCGCGGCGCTTCCTGCGGCATGTTGTGGCCCACGCCGGGCACAAGGCGGTGCGAACGCGGCCCGCTGAAGCGGTGTGCGTGCGCCGATGCATCGGCGGGCGGGCGCACGCCGTCGTCGAGGCCGTCGAAGGTGATGGTGGGCACTGTGATCGTGGGCTGGGCCGACAGGCGGCGTTCGATGTACGCATAAGCCGGGTCGCCCGGCACGAGGCCGAAGCGATGGCGGTACGACTGGATCACCACGTCCACGAAGTCGGGATGGTCGAAGGCGGCGGCGCTGCGCTCGAAAGTGGCGTCGTCGAATTTCCACGTGGGCGACCACAGCTTCCACAGCAGCTTCGTGAGCGCCTTGCGGTCTTTCCCGAGGCCGGCGCAGCCGCGCTCGCTGTGGAAGTAGTATTGGTACCAGAGGCTGTGCTCGTTGGCCGGCGTGTCCGGCTCCATCGCCTTGGCGATGTCCTGGATGTTGTAGCTGTTGAAGGACACCAGCCCCGCGACGCGTTCGGGCCACAGCGCCGCGACCACGCAGGCGGCGCGGCCGCCCCAGTCGTAGCCAGCCAGCACCGCGCGCTCGATCTTCAGCGCATCGAGCAGCGCGAGCAGGTCGGCGCCCAGCGCGGCCTGCTCGCCCGAGCGCGGCGTGGCCTCGCTCAGGAAGCGCGTGGCGCCGTAGCCGCGCAGGTACGGCACGATCGTGCGGCAGCCCTGGTCGGCCAGCATCGGCGCGACTTCGGCATACGTGTGGATGTCGTACGGAAAGCCGTGCATCAGCAGCACTGGCGGGCCATCGGCGGGGCCGGCTTCGAAGTACGCAACTTCGAGCACACCGGCCTCGATCTTGTGCAGGGGCTCCATGCGGGTCATGGCCGGTGCCTGCAGTGGTCTTAGTAAAGGACGACGCCGCGGATGGACTCGCCGCGCTTCATCAGATCGAAGCCCTTGTTGATGTCTTCCAGCGGCATCGTGTGCGTGATGAGGCTGTCGATGTCGATCTTGCCTTCCATGTACCAGTCGACGATCTTCGGCACGTCGGTGCGTCCGCGTGCACCGCCGAAGGCCGAGCCTTCCCACTTGCGGCCGGTGACCAGCTGGAACGGGCGCGTGCTGATCTCCGCACCCGCCTCGGCCACGCCGATGATGATGCTGCGGCCCCAGCCCTTGTGCGTGCACTCGAGCGCCTGGCGCATCACCTTGGTGTTGCCGATGCATTCGAAGCTGTAGTCCGCGCCGCCGTCGGTCAGCTGCACGATGGCGTCGACGACGTTCTCGGTGTCCTTCGGGTTGATGAAGTGCGTCATGCCGAACTTGCGCGCCATGGCCTCGCGCTCGGGGTTCAGGTCGACGCCGATGATCTTGTCGGCGCCCACCATCTTCGCGCCCTGGATCACGTTCAGCCCGATGCCGCCGAGGCCGAACACCACCACGTTCGCGCCGGCTTCCACCTTGGCCGTGAAGATCACCGCGCCGATGCCGGTGGTGACGCCGCAGCCGATGTAGCAGACCTTGTCGAAGGGCGCATCCTCGCGGATCTTGGCCAGCGAGATCTCGGGCGCGACCGTGTAGTTGCTGAAGGTCGAGGTGCCCATGTAGTGGAAGATGGGCTTGCCGTCGAGGCTGAAGCGCGAGGTGGCGTCGGGCATCAGGCCCTTGCCCTGCGTGCCGCGGATCAGCTGGCACAGATTGGTCTTGCGGCTCAGGCAGAACTTGCACTGGCGGCACTCGGGCGTGTAGAGCGGAATGACGTGGTCACCCTTTTTGAGTGTGGTGACGCCGGGGCCCACGTCGACCACGATGCCTGCGCCTTCATGGCCGAGGATGGCCGGGAAGATGCCTTCGGGGTCGGCGCCCGAGAGCGTGTAGTAGTCGGTGTGGCAGATGCCGGTGGCCTTGATCTCGACCAGCACCTCGCCGAATTTCGGGCCCTCGAGGTCCACGGTTTCGATGGTGAGCGGGGCTGCGGATTTCCAGGCGACGGCGGCTTTGGTTTTCATGGCGGGTTTCGGGGGAGAAGCAAAAAACGTTAAGGATACTCAGGCAGGGCCTGCAGGGAAGATGCCCGACATGCCGATAAACCCGGGCAGGTGGCGAACATTCCAGACCCAGTCTCTCAGCGCGGGAAATTCGTCGAGCGAAATGCCGCCCTCGCCGGCGAGCGCGACATACGGGAAGCAGGCAAGGTCGGCAATGGTCGGACCGGGCGCCGAGGCCAGCCAGTGCAGCCCGGCGCTCGCCTGTTCGGCGAGATGGTCGTCGAGCACGCGGAACACCGCGCGCGCGCCGCTGCGGCAGGCCTCGATGTCGAGGTGGTGGTAGCCGAGCGCATCGTGCAGCCGCGCGGCCGATGCCGTGCGCGTGATCTCGTCGGCGGTGGCGAGCCACATCGCGATCTGGCCGCGCAGCTTCGCGTCGCCGGGATACCACCGGCCTTGCGTGTCGTAGAAGCTTGCGAGGTACACCAGGATGGCTTGCGCATCGCGCAGCAGGAAGCCGTCGTCATCGAGCACCGGGAGCTGGCCGAGCGGGTTGACGTTTGCAATGAACGCAGCGGATTTGTGCTCGCGTCCCGGAAAGAAATCGACCGGCACCGTGTCGTACGCGATGCCCAGCCAAGCCAGCATCTGCCGCACCTTGAAGCAGTTGCCCGACAGCGGGTAGTCGTAGAGCTTGATCGTTGTCGTCATGCCGCAGCCCTCACGCCGAAGCGCATGCCGCGCTCGCGCAGCCAGCGCCGGTAGGTGACGGAGGAGGTGTCGCCGCGCGTCGGTGTCTCGGCGCGGCCTTCGAGCGGCATGCGCTTGAAGGCGTGGTTCTCGAGGATCGGCTTGTCCTGGCCGAAGATGGTGTGCTGGAAGGCGATGAGCTCGGCATTGGTGGAGTCTTCGTCGTAGCAGGCGAGGACGGTGTGGGCGATCACGTGTTCGTCGTCGATGGGCTGCAGGAAGAGGCCGATGGCGTCGAGTTCGCCCGCGCGAAAGCTCGATTTGTAGAGCATGGCCGAGAAGGGCTGCATCACACGGTACTTGTAGAGCACCTCGCTGCCCGAATCGTGCGCGGCAGAGGCGCGCGGCTGCCAGAAGCGGCAGTCGGTGGCCCAGATCTCACCGCTGCCGGGATCGACCTGCACCTCGTATTGCGCCACCTCGGTGTGTGGCACCTTGCCGAGGTAGTCGGCGTGCACGAAGGGAAAGTGCGCCATGTCGAGAAAGTTCTCGATCACGCGCAGGCCCGACACCGCCACGCCGATGCCGCCGCAGTCGACGATGCGGCGGCCGGGCTCGGCGTATTCCGGAAACTCGAAGAGGGGACGCGCGGGGCGGCCGCTCGGGCAGACCCAGAGATAGCCGTAGCGCGACTGCACGGCGAGCGGCCGGTCGCCAAGGCAGCAGTGAGGCGCGCCATCGGCATCAGTGCGGAGTTGCACGGTTTCGCCCAGCAGGCGGGTCGTCCGGGGCATGGGCGCGGCAGGCCCGACGACCAGCCAGTCGTCGAGCATGTTGGAATCGTCTGTGACGAAGGGCATGGTGGTTCCTTCAGCCTTGTGGTTGTGCTTCGATCTCGGAGCGCAGATTCCGCGCGGCTGCGTGCAGCGTCTTCATCGCGCTGGAGCCGGGGGCGGCCTCCGTCCACAGGTGGACGAAGGTGAGCCGGGGCTGCGCTTCGAGCAGCAGCGAGACGGTCTTCACCTCGCTGAGCGTGCCTTGCCAGGCACCCGACCCAGCGTCGGTTGCGAAGCCCTGCCGTGCGAGGGCTTCGCGCGCGGCCTGCGTGCCGGCGCGGACGGTCAGCGTACGGCAGAAGTGCCAGCCGGCCGGTACGGCGCCGGCCAGCGACGGCGGTGCGGCGGAAATATCTTGCGCAAGGTTGACCCACAGCATGCCCGCGGCATCCACCGCGGCGAACACCTTGGCGCAGACGTTGCGCGGCGCCTGCATGGCCGGGTGGGCCGGAATGTGGGTGCACTGTCCGCTGCCCGCGGCGTACTGCCAGCCGTGGTAAGCGCAGGAGAGGCGGTTTTCGATCACCTGGCCGAGCGTGAAGCGCACGCTTCGGTGCGGGCACCGGTTTTCCCACGCCTGGGCGGCGCCGTCGGCCGAGCGCCAGAGCGCGAGTTCCTGGCCCTCGGCGAAGCCGGCGACGATGTTGGCGCCGGGGCGCACGCCGGCGGAGGGCGCCACTGGATGCCAGGTGAAAGCGTGTGGATTCGTCATGCTGCCCCGGTTGAAAGCAGGGTACGTCGGGTGGAGCTGCGCATGGGGTTTTCTCCGGTCGTGGGAGCTCGGGGCTCGGTGGGGATGGCATAGCATTCGGTGTGCCGCCAGCAAGCACCGAACCTACCGTTTCTGTTCCCTTGATGAAAGCCAAATGCCGAGACGCTACTTTTCATTCCTGAAACGCTGGCCCGCATGAGCCGCATCGATCTCGCGCTGATCGAAGCCTTCGTGCTCGTCGTGCAGAGCGGCAGCCTGACGAAGGCCGAGAGTCTGTCGGGTGTGTCCAAGGCCACGCTGAGCCGGCAGCTCACGCGGCTGGAGGAACTGCTGGGTGCGCAACTGCTGATGCGCAGTTCGCGCAGCGTCACGCCGACCGAGGCGGGGCGCGCGTTCTTCGCGCGCTGCGAAGGCCTGCTCGACGAGGTGACGGGCCGGCTGGAAACGGCGTGCACCGAAATCCAGGAGATCACGGCCGGCGTCTCGGGCAGCCTGTCGCTGCTGTCCGAGACCCAGTTCAGCACCTCCTTCGTCTGCCATGTGGTGAAGCTGTTCCTCGAATCGCACCCCAACGTGCGCTGCCATCTCGACGTGGCGAGTCGCCTGAACGCGCCGCAGATCGGCGAGGTGGACTGCTATGTCTGCTCGGAGCCGCCCGATGTGCCGAACCTTGTTGCCAAGCTGCTTGGGCGCCTGAACTACGGCCTCTATGCAAGCCCGCAGTATCTTGAGCGCCAAGGCATGCCACAGGCGCCCGACGAGCTGCTGCGTCATCGGTCGATCGTGATGAAGGAGGGCTCGGGGCCGTCGCAGGTGCTGCTGGTGTCTGGCGCGTCGGACAGCTATGCGTTTCGCCCGGAGCCGGCTTTCGAGACCAACGACCACTGGGTGATGAAGACCTTCTGCATCGACGGCTTCGGCATCGCGTTGCTGCCAGCCTTTTTCGCCCGGCCCGAAGTGGCGCAGGGCGTGCTGGTGCCGGTGCTGCCGCAATGGCAGCCGGAGCCGCGGCGCATCTACTGCGCCTTCCAGCGGCAGCGCTACATGGGACAGAAGCTGCGGGCGTTCGTCGATCTCATGGCGCGCTGCGTGGTCGACATCGATTCGTACAACTACTACGTCGGCTCGTCCGCGGCCAGGCCGCCACGGGCGGTCTCGCGACCATAATGGAGGTTGCCTGACGCCTCATCCATCATGAAGAAAATACTCGTCCTCAACGGCCCCAATCTCAACCTGCTCGGCACTCGCGAGCCCGAACAGTACGGACGCGACACGCTGGCCGATGTCGAGCGCCTGTGCAAGGACACGGGCGCGAAGCTCGGCGTCGAGATCGAATGCCGCCAGTCGAACCACGAAGGCGTGCTGGTCGACTGGATTCAGGAGGCCGGCCGTGAAGTTGCTGCCGGCAACATGCTCGGCGTGGTGATGAACCCCGGTGCCTACACCCACACCTCGATCGCGCTGCACGATGCGATCAAGGGCGCGAGCGTGCCGCTGATCGAACTGCACATCTCGAACGTGCATGCGCGCGAGGAGTTCCGCCACAAGTCGTACATCTCGCCTGCGGCGCGCGGGATCATCGTGGGGCTGGGCGTGAAGGGCTACACGCTTGCCATCGCGGCCTTGGTTCCCTGAGGGGAGTTTTCGCGGAACACCGCGGAACCGGCTTTGCCGGGCCGCTGGCGTTGCCCCCTGCAAGGGGGGCTTCAATACTGCTGCTTGGGCGCCGCGGCCTTCCAGCTGCGGCTGATGCGCCCGGCGCTGTCGATGCTTTCCAGGTGCACGTCGAAACCCCAGAGCCGGGCGACGTGCTTCAGCACTTCTTCCGCCCCGTCGTGCAGAGGCAGGTTGTTGCGCTGCGTGTGGCGCAGCGTCAGCGAGCGGTCGCCGCGCGTGGCCACGCTCCACACCTGGATGTCGGGCTCGCGGCTGCTGATGTCGTACTGGCGTGAGAGCGATTCGCGCAACGCGTGGTAGCCGCTGTCGTCGTGGATGGCGGACACCTCGAGCTCGGCCTCGCTCTGGTAGTCGCGGATCGAGAACAGGCGGAAGTCGCGCATCGTCTTCGGGCTCAGGAACTGGCCGATGAAGCTCTCGTCCTTGAAGTTGCGCATCGCGTAGTCGAGCGTCTTGACCCAGTCGGTGCCCGCGAAATCGGGGAACCAGCGGCGGTCTTCCTCGGTCGGCTTCTCGCACACGCGGCGCAGGTCGGTCATCATGGCGAAGCCGAGGGCATAGGGGTTGATGCCGCTGTAGGCGCGGTGGCCCACCGGCGGCTGGAAGATCACGCCCGTGTGCGAGCTGAGCCACTCCATCATGAAGCCGTCCGCCAGCTGGCCGCGGTCGTACATGGTGTTGAGCAGCGTGTAGTGCCAGAAAGTGGCCCAGCCTTCGTTCATGACCTGCGTCTGGCGCTGCGGATAGAAGTACTGTGCGATCTTGCGCACGATGCGCACTACCTCGCGCTGCCAGGGTTCGAGCAGCGCGGCGTTCTTCTCGATGAAGTAGAGCAGGTTCTCCTGCGGCTCCGACGGAAAGCGCCGCGCTGCATCGGACTCGGCCGCTTGCTCGGCCCGCCGGGGCAGCGTGCGCCAGAGGTCGTTCACCTGCTGCTGCATGTGGCGTTCGCGGTCGGCGCGCTGGATGCTTTCCTGCGCCAGCGAACGCTTCTGCGGACGGCGATAGCGGTCGACGCCGTAGTTCATCAGCGCATGGCAGGAGTCGAGCAGTTCTTCCACCGCATCGAGACCGTGGCGCTCCTCGCACTCGGCAATGTAGTGCCGCGCATAGACCAGGTAATCGATGATGGATGAGGCGTCGGTCCACATCCGGAACAGGTAGTTGCCCTTGAAGAAGCTGTTGTGGCCGTAGGCCGCATGCGCGATCACCAGGGCCTGCATGGCCATGGTGTTCTCTTCCATCAGGTAGGCGATGCACGGATCGGAGTTGATGACGATCTCGTAGGCCAACCCCATGTGGCCGCGCTTGTAGTTCTTCTCGGTCGAGATGAACTGTTTGCCGTACGACCAGTGGCGGTAGATCATGGGCATGCCCACGCTGGCGTAGGCGTCCATCATCTGCTCGGCGGTGATGACTTCGAGCTGGTTCGGGTACACGTCGAGGCCGTAGCCCTTGGCGGTAAGGGCGATCTCGGTGTGGTAGGTCTCGATGAGTTCGAAGGTCCAGTCGGAAGGGCTGGGCAGGCGGTCGAGCGCTCGTTCGGTGATCATGATGCCACCCCTTCCTTCTTGAACAGGTCGCGGAACACAGGGTAGATGTCTTGCGCGTCCGACACCTTGCGCATCGCAAAGTTGGGCTCGACGCCCTCGAGCTGCTGGTATTCCTGCCACAGGTTCTGCTCGGTCTCGGCCACCTGCACGTAGGCGTAATAGCGCACCACGGGCAGGATGTCGTTGACCAGCAGCTCGCGGCAGCGGCCGCTGTCCTGGTGCCAGTTGTCGCCGTCGCTGGCCTGCGCGCCGTACACGTTCCACTCGCCACTCGGATAGCGTGCCTTGATGATCTCGTCCATCAGCACCAGTGCGCTCGACACCACGGTGCCGCCGGTTTCCGTGGCGTGGAAGAACTCTTCTTCCGTCACCTCTTGCGCCTGCGTGTGATGACGCAGGAACACCAGGTCGATGGTCTCGTAGTGCCGCGTGAGAAACATGTAGAGCAGCATGAAGAAGCGCTTGGCCATGTCCTTGCGCGCCTCGTCCATCGAGCCCGACACGTCCATCAGGCAGAACATCACGGCCTTGGCGCTGGGCACGGGCGTCTTCACGCGGTTGCGGTAGCGCAGGTCGATGGGATCGATGTAGGGCACGTGCCGCATGGTGCGGCGCAGTTCGGCAATCTGCTCTTCGGTCTCGCGTATTTCCTTCTGGATGAGCGCCTGGTCGGCCTGCGGGTGCTGCTTCAGGTGTTCGAGGTGCGCTTCGAGGCGCTTGAGCTCCTTGCGAGGCTCGCCGCCCAGCGCGATGCGGCGGGCGAGCGCGCCGCGCATCGAGCGCACCACGTGCAGGTTGTTGGGCGAGCCGTCGCTCGTGAAGCCGGCCCGGTGGCTCTTCCACTCGGGCACGTCGGCGATCTGCGTGCGGATGAGGTGCGGCAGTGCGAGGTCGTCGAAGAACACGCGCATGAACTCTTCGCGCGTCAGGCGGAAGACGAAGTCGTCCTCGCCTTCGCCGCTGTCGCCGGCCTCGCCGCTGCCGGAGCCGCTGCTGCTTCCTCCTTCGGGGCGCTTGATGCGGTCGCCCTTCAGGTACTCCTGGTTGCCCGGATGCACGTATTCGCGGTCGCCGCCGCGCGCATGCCCGAACACCGGTTCGGACACGTCGTGGCGCGGCAGGGTCACATCTTCGCCTTGCTCCAGTTCGCGGATGTTGCGGCCGCTGACGGCGCGCCTCACCGCTTCCTGGATCTGCCCCTTGTAGCGCCGGAGGAAGCGCTCGCGGTTGCCAATGGACTTGTTCTTGCCCGATAGCCGGCGGTCGATGATCTGCTGCAGGATGGCCACGATGGTTTCAGAGCTCCTTGCAAAAAGAGGACGAACGAAGGGTCGTCGTTATGAACTCTTGCGCACCCGCAGGTACCACTCGCAGAGCAGGCGGACCTGCTTGGCCGTATAGCCCTTCTCGACCATGCGGGTCACGAAGTCTTCGTGCTTCTTCTGCTCGTCGGCGCTGCTCTTGGTGTTGAAGCTGATCACCGGCAGAAGCTCCTCGGTGTTGGAGAACATCTTCTTCTCGATCACCGAGCGCAGTTTTTCGTAGCTGGTCCACGCCGGGTTGCGCCCTGCGTTGCCAGCCCGCGCGCGAAGTACGAAGTTGACGATCTCGTTGCGGAAGTCCTTCGGGTTGCCGATGCCTGCCGGCCGCTCGATCTTCTCGAGTTCGGCATTGAGCGATGCGCGGTCGAAAACTTCGCCGGTGTCCACGTCGCGGAACTCCTGGTCCTGGATCCAGTAGTCGGCGTAGGTCACGTAGCGGTCGAAGATGTTCTGGCCATACTCGCTGTAGCTCTCGAGGTAGGCAGTCTGGATCTCCTTGCCTATGAACTCGGCATAGCGCGGCGCCAGCAACTCCTTGATGTAGCTGATGTACTTCTGCTCGACCTCCGGCGCGAACTGCTCGCGCTCGATCTGCTGTTCGAGCACGTACATCAGGTGCACCGGATTCGCGGCCACTTCGGAACTGTCGAAGTTGAACACCTTCGAGATGATCTTGAACGCGAAGCGCGTGGAGACGCCGCTCATGCCCTCGTCGACGCCCGCGTAGTCGCGGTACTCCTGGATCGACTTGGCCTTGGGGTCGGTGTCCTTGAGGTTCTCGCCGTCGTATACCTGCATCTTGCTGAAGGTGCTGGAGTTCTCGGGCTCCTTCAGGCGCGTGAGCACCGAGAGCTGGGCCATCATGCGCAGCGTTCCAGGGGCGCAAGGCGCCTGGGCCAGCGACGAGTTGCGCACCAGCTTCTCGTAGATCTTGATTTCTTCCGAGGCGCGCAGGCAGTACGGCACCTTGACGATGTAGATGCGATCGAGGAAAGCCTCGTTGTTCTTGTTGTTGCGGAAGGCCTTCCACTCGCTCTCGTTGCTGTGCGCAAGCACGATGCCGTCGAACGGGATGGCGCCGAAGCCCTCCGTGCCCTTGAAGTTGCTTTCCTGTGTAGCGGTCAGCAGCGGGTGGAGCACCTTGATGGGCGCCTTGAACATTTCCACGAACTCCAGCAGGCCCTGGTTCGCGAGGCACAGGCCGCCGGAGTAGGCATACGCGTCCGGATCGTCCTGGGCATAGGTTTCGAGCTTGCGGATGTCGACCTTGCCGACCAGCGAGGAGATGTCCTGGTTGTTCTCGTCGCCCGGCTCGGTCTTGGCGACGGCGATCTGCCGCAGCACGGACGGGAAGCGCTTGACGACCTTGAACTGGCGGATGTCGCCACCGTATTCCTCGAGCCGCTTGACGGCCCAGGGCGAGAGAATTCGGTTCAAGTAACGGAGGGGAATGCCGTATTCCTTTTCAAGGATCTCGCCGTCCTCGATCGAGTCGAAGAGGCCGAGCGGGGATTCGTTGACCGGCGAGCCCTGAATCGCGTAGAAGGGCACGTGCTCCATGAGCTGCTTCAGGCGTTCTGCGATCGAACTCTTGCCGCCACCGACCGGACCCAGCAGGTAAAGGATTTGCTTCTTTTCTTCCAGCCCCTGGGCGGCGTGGCGGAAATAGGACACCACTTGTTCTATGGCGTCTTCCATGCCATAGAACTCCTTGAACGCCGGATAGATCTTGATGACCTTGTTCGCGAAGATGCGCGAGAGGCGAGGATCGTTGCGCGTGTCAACCAGCTCGGGATCGCCGATGGCCTTGAGCATGCGCTCCGACGCGGTGGCATAGGCCGTGGGATCGCGCTTGCAGATGTCCAGGTAGTCCTGCAGCGAGATGACTTCCTCGCGGGTGCGCTCGTAGCGGGCGGCAAAGTTGCTGATCACATCCATGGTCACGCCTCCATCAAGTCAGTGGGCTTTTGGCCCGATGGCTTGCAGCAAAGGCCTTGTGCAACACTTGAAGGTTGCCTGCCCATGGCTGCATGCCGCGGAAAACTCCCTTACTACAATCTGCTAACAATCAGCATAAAGCAAAGATTGAACCTGGCAAATCATTCGTAAATTCAGAACCACACCGGCAAGTAAAGTTCCACAAAAAACAAGGAACTACTTTTCGGATTTCAGTTAAATTCAAAGGCTCGCGTTCCTAATTCTCTCCGGGTGAAAACACCTATGCCGGATGGCCATCGTCCGTTTTTGCCTTTTCTCCGGAAAAGCACCGTCTATTGAGCCTCGGGCTCAAAAAAACAGACGTCTCCTGCAATAACGCGCGATCTGTCGTTTGGTTTATTGCACATCGAAAAAAAATATAAAAGCAATCCCCGCGCCGCTTTTCGATGGGCGGCTTGCGCGTGTTGGCGTGGGAAAGTTGCTTGGGTGCAGGTCGGCATGTCCCGCGAAGGGGCGGGAATGCACCGCCGATGTGCCTGCCAAGGGGCGCCGCAGCGTCGGATGCACCAGCTTGCGGACCCCACATTGCAAAGGGCCGCTAAGCGGCCCTTGTTGGAGTCAGATGCATCCGCCGGAGCTGAAGTCTCCGGGGTCGCATGTCGGACGGAAGAAGCGGGTCCGGTTCAGCTGAAGAATTCCTTCGCCTTGTCGAACCAGCCCTTGTCGGTCGGGCTGTGCTTGTCGCCGCCCTTCCTGAGAGACTCGTCGAGCTCTTTCAGCACCTTGCGTTGGTGCTCGGTGAGCTTCACGGGCGTCTCGACGCGCACATGGCAGTACAGGTCGCCGGGGTAGCTCGAGTTCACGCCCTTGATGCCCTTGCCGCGCAGGCGGAACTGCTTGCCGCTTTGCGTGCCTTCGGGAATGTCGATGGCCGCCGCGCCCTTGAGCGTGGGCACGTTGATCTCGCCGCCCAGCGCCGCCGTGGTCATGCTCACAGGCACGACGCAGTGCAGGTTGTCGCCGTCGCGCTCGAAGATCTCGTGCTTCTTGAGCCGGATCTCGATGTACAGGTCGCCCGGCGGGCCGCCGTTGACACCGGGTTCGCCGCTGCCGGTCACGCGCATGCGCTGGCCATCGTCGATGCCTGCGCGGATCTTCACTTCGAGCGTCTTGTTGCGCTTGATCTTGCCCTGGCCGTGGCACACGGTGCAGGGCTCGGGAATGATCTTGCCGCTGCCATGGCAGGTGGGGCAGGTCTGCTGCACGCTGAAGAAGCCCTGGCGCATCTGCACCGCGCCCGCGCCGTGGCAGGTGGTGCAGGTGATGGGTTTGGTGCCGGGCTTCGCGCCCGAGCCGTGGCAGGTGTCGCACTCGTCCCAGGTCGGGATGCGGATCTCGGTGGTCTTGCCTTCGGCGGCCTCCTCGAGCGTGATCTCCATCGCATAGCTCAGGTCGCTGCCGCGGAACACCTGGCGCCCGCTGCTGGTGCGGCCGCGGCCGCCGCCACCGAACACGTCGCCGAAGATATCGCCGAAAGCTTCCGCGAAACCGCCGAAGCCCTCTGCGCCCGGTCCGCCGCGCATGTTGGGGTCGACGCCGGCATGGCCGTACTGGTCGTAGGCCGCGCGCTTCTGTCCGTCGGACAGCATTTCGTAGGCTTCCTTCACCTCCTTGAACTTGGCCTCGGCCTCCTTCGAGGTGTCGCCGTGGTTGCGGTCGGGGTGGTGCTTCATCGCAAGCTTGCGATAAGCCTTCTTGATTTCATCCTCGCTCGCGTTCTTGGGGACGCCGAGGGTTTCGTRGTAGTCGCGTTTAGTGGCCATGGCAGGTCGATCAGCGGATCAGGGGAGCAGCGGGAACTCGGGCAGCTTGAAGCGAGAAAGGCTGGAGCACCCTTTCAGGTGTTCCAGCCTCGGTCAATGGACTGAAGATCAGCCCTTCTTGACTTCCTTCACTTCGGCGTCGACCACGTTGTCGTCGGCCTGCGCATGCGCAGCAGCTTCCGCGCCAGCCGGGCCCGATGCGCCCGAGGCGCCTGCGGCCGCCTGCGATTCGGCATACATCTTCTCGCCGAGCTTCTGACTCGCGGTCATCAGCGTGTTGGTCTTTGCCTCGATCGCGGACTTGTCTTCGCCCTTGAGGGCTTCTTCCAGGTCCTTGATCGCGGCTTCGATCGCGTCCTTCTCGGCGGCTTCGAGGCTCGCACCATGTTCGCCCAGCGACTTCTTCACGCTGTGCACCATGGCTTCGCCCTGGTTGCGTGCCTGCACGATCTCCAGCTTCTTCTTGTCGTCGGCCGCGTTCAGTTCGGCGTCCTTCACCATCTTCTGGATCTCGTCCTCGGACAGGCCCGAGTTCGCCTTGATGGTGATCTTGTTTTCCTTGCCGGTGCCCTTGTCCTTCGCGCCGACGTGCAGGATGCCGTTGGCGTCGATGTCGAAGCTCACCTCGATCTGCGGCGTGCCGCGCGATGCCGGCGGAATGCCTTCGAGGTTGAACTCGCCCAGGGCCTTGTTGCCCGCGGCGATGTCGCGCTCGCCCTGGAACACCTTGATGGTCACGGCCGGCTGGTTGTCCTCGGCGGTCGAGAAGGTCTGCGCGAACTTCGTCGGGATCGTTGTGTTCTTGGCGATCATCTTGGTCATCACGCCGCCCATGGTCTCGATGCCCAGCGACAGCGGGGTCACGTCGAGCAGCAGCACGTCCTTGCGGTCGCCCGAGAGCACCTGGCCCTGGATGGCGGCGCCGACGGCCACGGCTTCGTCGGGGTTCACGTCCTTGCGCGGTTCCTTGCCGAAGAAGGCCTTCACCTTTTCCTGCACCTTGGGCATGCGGGTCATGCCGCCGACCAGGATCACGTCGTTGATGTCGCTCACGCTGATGCCGGCGTCCTTGATGGCCAGGCGGCAGGGCGCGATGGTGCGCTCGACCAGCTCGTCGACCAGGCTTTCCAGCTTGGCGCGGGTGAGCTTGATGTTCAGGTGCTTCGGACCCGAGGCATCGGCCGTGATGTAGGGCAGGTTGATGTCGGTCTGCGCGCTGTTCGACAGCTCGATCTTGGCCTTCTCGGCGGCTTCCTTCAGGCGCTGCAGGGCCAGCACGTCCTTGCTCAGGTCGACGCCTTGCTCTTTCTTGAACTCGGCAATGATGTAGTCGATGATGCGCTGGTCGAAGTCTTCGCCGCCCAGGAAGGTGTCGCCGTTGGTCGACAGCACTTCGAACTGCTTCTCGCCGTCCACGTCGGCGATCTCGATGATCGACACGTCGAAGGTACCGCCGCCGAGGTCATACACGGCGATCTTGCGATCGGCCTTGTCCTGCTTGTCGAGGCCGAAGGCCAGGGCAGCAGCGGTGGGTTCGTTGATGATGCGCTTCACGTCGAGGCCCGCGATGCGGCCGGCGTCTTTCGTGGCCTGGCGCTGGGCATCGTTGAAGTAGGCCGGCACCGTGATCACGGCTTCGGTCACGGTTTCGCCGAGGTAGTCTTCGGCCGTCTTCTTCATCTTGCGCAGGATGTCGGCGCTGACTTGCTGCGGGGCGATCTTCTTGCCGCGCACTTCCACCCATGCGTCGCCGTTGTCGGCCTTGGCGATGGTGTAGGGCATCAGGTCGATGTCCTTCTGGACTTCCTTTTCCTCGAACTTGCGGCCGATCAGGCGCTTGATCGCGTACAGCGTGTTCTTGGGGTTGGTGACGGCCTGGCGCTTGGCCGAGGCACCGACCAGCACTTCACCGTCTTCCTGATAAGCGACGATCGACGGCGTGGTGCGTGCACCTTCCGAGTTCTCGATCACACGCGTGGTGTTGCCTTCCATGATCGACACGCACGAGTTGGTGGTGCCGAGGTCGATGCCGATGATCTTTGCCATGTTCTTACTCCTGAAAGCCTGAAAAATATGTTGTTATGAACTTGTGGATAACCCAGCTCGATTCAAGGGATGGAGCGGGGATTTCCTGTGGGAATCTTGTGTGCCGCGCCGATTACTTCGGCGCGCTGACCGTGACCAGCGCCGGGCGCAGCACCCGGTCGTTGATGGTGTAGCCCTTCTGCAGCACGCTCACCACGGTGTTGGGTTCCTGCTCGGGAGCGGGCACCACCGAGATGGCTTGGTGCTGGTGCGGATCGAACTTGGTGCCGGGCGCGGGGGCTACTTCGATCACCTTGTTGCGTTCGAGCGCGCTCTTGAGCTGGCGCAGCGTGGCTTCGGCGCCTTCGCGGATCTGTTCGGGCGTGGCGTCCTTGACGGCCAGGCCGGCTTCGAGGCTGTCGGTCACCGGCAGCAGGCTCTCGGCAAAGGCCTCGACGGCGAACTTGCGGGCCTTGGTGATCTCGTCGTCGGCGCGGCGGCGGGCGTTCTGCACGTCGGCCTGCGCGCGCAGGTACTGGTCGGCCAGTTCGGCATTCTTGGTCTGCAGGGCAGCGAGCTCGCCTTGTGCCACGGCCAGGGCGTCGAGCGCCTCGGCTTCATTGGCGGCTTGCGCTGCCTCCAGTTCTTCGGGGCTTGGCTCGCCTTGCAGCATTTGGGAATTCTGTGCGGATTGTTGCGGGTCAGACATTTTTCAAAGAACCGGCGTGCGCCGGAAAACAAACGATAGCCAGCCACATGGGGCTGCTCTAAAGCTTTTCAAGCGTAAAAATGCGGCCGAAAGGGCCGTAATACGGGTCGCGAAGTGGTTTTCGCGAGGGACACCGAGGAACCGGCTTCGCCGGGCCTCAGGTGTCGCCCCCGGTAGGGGGCTGGCGCAGCGGACACGAAGTGCCGCGCAGCCTGGGGGCGAGCCCTGATCAGTGGGCGTCGAGCAGCTCGACGTCGAACTTCAGGGTGGCGTTCGGGGGGATCACGCCGCCGGCGCCGCGGGCACCGTAGCCCAGCGATGCGGGAATGATCAGCGTGCGCTTGCCGCCGATCTTCATGCCGGCGACGCCTTCGTCCCAGCCCTTGATGACCTGGCCGGCGCCCAGCGAGAACGCGAAGGGGTCGTTGCGGTCGCGGCTGGAGTCGAACTTGGCGCCTTGCGTGCCGTCGTTGTAGAGCCAGCCGGTGTAGTGCACGTGCACGTGCTGGCCGGCCTTGGCTTCGGTGCCGGTGCCGACTTCGGTGTCTTCGTATTGCAGGCCGGAGGGGGTGGTGGGCATGGGAAACGCTCCTTGCGTCGATGTGAGATCAATGGATCGAAGGCGCGGAGTTTACCGAGGCCGGGCAGGGCGACCTGTCGTCCTTCAGGTCTGGCTGGTGTCGTCGGAGGGCGGCGCGGGTGTGGTAGCAGGGGCTGCCACAGGGGCGGGAGCGGGTGCGGCTGCTGGCGAAGCTGCGGCGGCTGGTGCCGGGGCTGCTGCCTTCTTGAGCTGCCCCAGTTGCCACTTGCCTGCGAAGGCCTGCAGGTCGGACAGGCGCTTGAGCAGGTCCTGTCCGCTCAGCGTGAGGCTGTAGCCGTCGCTGCCGTGGCCGACGATGCCGGCCTCGCGCAGTTCCTTGATGCGGGTGTTGAGCGTGTTGGGAGTGATGCCGCCCACGCTGTCCTGCAGCAGCCGGAAGGTCTGCGCATGGCCATCGCGCAGGGCCCAGAGCACGCGCAGTGCATAACGGGCTTCGAGCAGGGCGAGCAGCTGGCTGACGGCTGCGTTTTCCTTGGTACTCATCGACATCATCTCCTCGAAGCTGGGCGGGCCGTCGACCTTGGGGCAGGGCGATGCTTCGCGTTCTTGTGGTGGGTTACGGACCGTTTCGTTGGCCGGCGACTATAGCGCAAATGATGAGGATGCTACTAGTTTTATAGCTGCCAGGGCATACTGCATGCGGGTTGTGAGACAAAGCCTCACAAGTTGGCGTAGTCGGCCATGGCTTCGCCCAGCCGGATCGCGCGGCCTGGCGACCACGCCGGGTTGAAGGCCAGCGCAGGCGCCGGGAAGAGCATGACCACTGTCGAGCCGAGCAAGAAACGGCCCATCTCGTCGCCCTTGCGGATGTCGATCTGCCGGTCGTTGTAGCTCCACTCGCGCAGTTCGCCCACGCGCGGCGGATTGACCACGCCGTGCCACACGGTGGCCATGCTGCCGACGATGGTGGCACCCACCAGCACCAGCACGAAGGGCCCGTGCGCCGATTCGAAGACGCATACCACGCGCTCGTTGCGTGCGAACAGGCCGGGCACGCCGCGCGCCGTGGTCGGGTTCACCGAGAACAGGTCGCCCGGCACATGGATCATGCGCACCAGCCGCCCGTCGCAGGGCATGTGGATGCGGTGGTAGTCCTTCGGGCTCAGGTAGAGCGTCGCGAAGCTGCCGTGCGCGAACTTCGCGGCCAGCGCGGCGTCGCCGCCGACCAGCGCGGTGGTCGTGTAGTCGTGGCCCTTGGCCTGGAAGATCTGGTCGCCGCGGATTGCGCCGAACTGGCTGATCGCGCCGTCCACGGGGCAGACCAGGTCTGCCTGTGCGAGCGGCCGCGCGCCGGGCTTGAGCGCGCGCGTGAAGAACTGGTTGAAGCTCTTGTAGTGGTGGATGTCCGACTCGAGCGCCTCGCCCATGTCCACGCCGTACTTGGCCACGAAGCGCCGGATGATCCACGTCGTGACGGCGCCCCGTTCCTTGCCCGCGACCCAGCCGGCGAAATTGGTCAGGGCCTGCTTGGGGAACAGGTATTGGGGCAGTACTGCGGAGCGGTCGGACACGTGGGAGAAGCCTGGAATGCGGAATCGGAAGGGCATTCTATAAAGCGCTTCTCCCCGGGAACGTAGGAAGCTTCCCTTGGTTCGCGCCCCGCCGTCAGTCGGCCTTGATCCCCGCGGCCTTGATCACCTGCGCCCACTTTTCCACTTCGGCCTTCTGGAACGCCGCGATCTGCGCGGTGCTCAGGTCGGCCGGCTCCATGCCGAAGCTCTTGAGCTTGTCCTGCATCTCGGGCGCGGAGAGGATCTTGCGGATCTCGGTGTGCAGCCGGTCGACCACCGGTGCCGGCGTGCCCGCGGGCACGAAGATCGCCTGCCATGACACGACCTCGAAGTCCTGCAGGCCGGGCACGCCCGACTCGGCCACCGTCGGCACGTCCGGCATCGAGGCCAGCCGCTTCGACGAGGTGACCGCGATGGCGCGCAGCTTGCCGCTCTGGATGTGAGGGCCGGCGACCACCGTGGTGTCGAACATCATGTCGACCTGCCCGCCGATCACGTCCTGGATTGCCGGGCCGCTGCCCTTGTACGGAATGTGCGTGAACTTCACGCCCGACTTGAAGGCCATCAGTTCCAGCGCGAGGTGCTGCGAGGTGCCCGTGCCGGCCGAGGCCGACGAGAGCCCGCCGGCCTTGGCCTTGCTGGCTGCGATCACGTCCTTCAGTGTCTTGTACGGGCTTGCCTGGTTCACCACCAGCACCACCGGGTTGGTGCCGATCAGCGTCACCGGCGCGAACGACTTCTGCGGGTCGTAGCCCAGCTTGGGATACAGGCTCACGTTGATCGCGTGCGAGCTGATCGTGCCGCCGACCATCGTGAAGCCGTCGGGCGCGGCGCGCGAACCGACCTCCGAGCCCACGCTGCCGCCGGCGCCGCCCTTGTTGTCGATGATCACGCTCGTGCCCAGCACGGGGCCGAGCTTCTGCCCGATCAGGCGGGCCAGCACGTCGGTGGTGCCGCCGGCGGGAAAGGGCACGAGGTAGGTGATGGCCTTGCCCGTCGGCCAGTTGCCGCCGCCCTGCGCGAAGGCGGCCGGAAGGCCGGCGGCGAGGGAAGAGGCGAGGGCGGTGCGAATGAGTGTGCGGCGTTGCATGCAGGTGTCTCCTTGTGATGGGTGGTGCGGGGCCGTCAGGGCATGTCGACGATCTCGATCCAGTTCGGGTTCTTGCCGACGTCCAGGTGCTGGGGCCTGCCCAGCGCGCCGGTGGCGGCGTCGATGGCGTAGAGCGAGATGCCGTGCGATTCCTGTCCCGCGGCGATGAGATAGCGCCCGCTGGAGTCGATGGCGAAGCCGCGCGGCACCTTCTCGGTCGGGGTCTGGCCCAGCGGCTGCAGTTGTCCCGTGGCGGCATCGACCTTGAACGCCGACAGCGTGCTCGAGGTGCGCTCCGACGCGTACAGGTAGCGCCCATCGGGCGCCAGGTGCAGGTCGGCGGCCCAGGGCTTGCCGGTGAAGCCGGCGGGCAGCGTGGTCGTGCTCTGTTCGAGCTTGAGCGTGCCGCGCGCCGCGTCCCATGCGAACACGTGCAGGGCGGCGTCGAGCTCGTCCAGCAGATAGACGTGGCGCTGCGCCTTGTCCCAGATGAAGTGGCGCGGGCCCGATTTCGTGGATGTGGTCGTCAGCGGCGGATCGTTGGGCGACAGCAGGCCCTTCTCGGCGTCGAAGCGCCAGCTCGACACGTTGTCGCCGCCCAGGCTGGTGGCCAGCACGAAGCGGTTGCTGGCGTCCGCGTGGATCGCGTGCGCGTTGGGCCCGGTCTGGATCAATTGATGGACGGGGCCCGCGGCGCCGTCCTTGCCGATGGAATTGACCGTGATCTTGCCGCCCTGGTAGGAGGCCGCGAAGAGCCACTTGCCGCTCGTGTCCAGGTCGATGTTGGCCATGCTGTCGGCCAGCGGCGCCTCGCCGAGCTTCTGCAGCTTGCCGGTGGCGCCGTCGATCGACAGCGAGGCCACGCGAAACGGCTGCGAGCGCAGCGCGGCATACAGCACGCGCTTGTCGTGGCTCACCACCATCGGCATCACCGTGCCGCCGACGTTCAGCGTCTGCACCGGCTTGAGTGCGCCCTGGGCGCGGTCGAGCTCGAGCACGGAGATTTCCTGGCTGTCCGCGTTGGACACGTAGACCCAGGTGGCGGCCGAGGCGGGGCCGATGGCGGCCAGCCACAGCAGCGATGCGATGGTTTTTCTTTTCATGGTTCGCGGTTCAGGGTTTGATGTTCAGTTTGGTGATGAGCTGCTTGAAGTAGACGTTGTCCTTGGCCAGCGTCTCCTTGAACACGGCGCCGTCGGTGTAGACGTAGCCCAGGTTCTGCTTGTCCATCACCTCGTGCATCAGCGGCTCGGCGGCGGTCTTCGCCGTCATCTCGCGCAGCTTCGCCATCACTTCGGGCGGTGTGTTCTTTGGCGCGCCGAGGCCGCGCCAGGTGCCGATCGACAGATCGATGCCGCGTTCCTTGGCGGTGGGCACCTTCTCGAAGCCCTTCACGCGCTTGTCAGCCATCACCATCAGCACCTTGAGCTTGCCGCCCTGCACATGCGTGGTGACTTCGGCCGGGCTCACCGCCACGGCCTCGATGTGTCCGCCGAGCAGCGCCAGCACCGCCGGCGCCGCGCCCTGGAACGGGATGTGGCCGAACTTCGCGCCGGTCTTGTCTTCGAGCGCCGCGGCGGCAAGGTGCCAGATCGAGCCGTTGCCCGAGTTGCCCACGCGCACGCCCTCGGGCGACTTCTTCGCGGCCGCCAGGAACTCCTCGATGGTGTTCCACGGCGCGTCGGCCTTCACGGTGATCGCCGCCGGATCGGCGTTGAGCTGCGCGATCGGCTGGAAGTCGTCGTAGTTGAACTTGGCAAGACCCAGGTGCGGCAGCGTCAGCAGCTCGACCGTCAGCACCGCGAGCTTGTAGCCGTCGGGCTTGGCGTTGATCACCTCCGTCCAGCCGATGGCGCCGCCAGCGCCGGGGCGGTTGACGATCACGATGCTCTGCGAGATGTGCTTGCGGCTCGCCTCGGAAAAAGCGCGTGCCAGGCCATCGGTCCCGCCGCCGGGCTGGTAGGGCACCAGCAGCTCGATCGGACGGTTCGGAAAATCGGCCTGCGCCGCGGCCGGCGTGGCCAGCCCGAGCGAAAGAGCGGCCGTGGCCGAGAGGGCGGCGATGCCGCGAACAAGCTGGATTCTTCTCATGATGTCGTCGTCTCCGTTGCTGATCTGATCCGGGGCCTCGCGCAAGGCCTCCTCGTGTTCTTCGTGCGTGCCTCAGGGCATGTACTGGCCGCCGTTCACCTCGATCACCTGCCCCGTGACGTAGCCGGAGAGCTGCTCCGACGCCAGGTACAGGAAGGCGCCGACGCATTCCTCGGGCACGCCGATGCGGCCCATCGGAATGCCGGCGCGGAAGTTCTCCAGCATCGCGGGCGTCGAGAAGCGGTCCTGGAACGGCGTCTGGATAACGCCGGGCGCCACGGCATTCACGCGGATGCGGTCGCCCACCAGCTCCTTCGCGAGCCCGTGCGTCGCCGTGCTCACGAAGCCCTTCGAGCCCGCGTACAAATAGGCGGCTGGCCCGCCGCCGGTGCGTGCCGCGACCGAGGTCACGTTGATGATGTTGCCGCCGCCCTGCGCGCGCATCAGCGGCACCACCTCGCGGCAGTAGGCGAGCACCGAGCGCGCGTTGATGTGCATCACCTCGTCGAACAGCGCGTCGTCGAACTCGGCGATCGGCACGCGCTTGACCAGGCTGCCGGCGTTGTTGACGAGCACGTCGATGCGCCCCAGCTGCGCCGCGGCCTGCTTCACGCATTCGCGGATTGCGGCCGTGTCGCGCACGTCGGCCTTCAGCGCGAAGGCGGTGCCGCCGGCCGCGCGGATGGTGTCGACCACCCCGTTCGCCGCATCGGCCGAGCTGTTGTAGTGCACCGCCACGCGCATGCCGCGCGCCGCAAAGGCGACGGCCACCGCGGCGCCGATGCCGGTGCTGGCGCCGGTGACGAGCGCTGTCTTGTCCTTGAGATCTTCCATGTCTTTGCTCCGTGCGAAGGGATCAGGTCACGGGTGCCGGGTTGAACAGCACCAGCGCGTTGTGCAGCTTCCAGTGCTCGGCCCATGTTTTCTTGCGGCCGCTGGCCACGTCGAGCATCAGGCGGAACAGCTCCCAGCCCACGTCCTCGATGCTGGCCTCGCCGTCGGCGATGCGGCCTGCGTTCACGTCCATCAGGTCGTGCCAGCGGCGCGCGAGGTCGCTGCGCGTGGCGACCTTGATCACCGGTACCTCGGCCAGCCCGTAGGGCGTGCCGCGGCCGGTGGTGAACACGTGCAGGTTGATGCCGGCCGCCAGCTGCAGCGTGCCGCAGATGAAATCGCTGGCCGGCGTGGCGGTGTAGATCAGGCCCTTCTGCGCTGCCTTCTCGCCGGGCGCGAGCACGCCGGTGATGGGCGCCGAGCCCGACTTGACGATGGAGCCCATCGCCTTCTCGACGATGTTCGACAGGCCGCCCTTCTTGTTGCCCGGCGTGGTGTTGGCGCTGCGGTCGACGCGGCCCTTCTGCAGGTAGGCGTCGTACCAGGCCATCTCGCGGATCATGGCCTCGGCCACCTCGGGTGTGGACGCGCGCGAGGTGAGTTGGTCGATGCCGTCGCGCACCTCGGTCGTTTCCGAGAACATCACGGTGGCGCCCGCGCGCACCAGCAGGTCGGTGCAGAAGCCCACGGCGGGGTTGGCGGTGACGCCCGAGAAGGCGTCGCTGCCGCCGCACTGGACGCCCACCACCAGTTCGCTGGCGGGCACGGTTTCGCGCCTGCGCCTGTTGAGCCGCGCGAGGTGCTCGTCGGCCTGGCGCATGACCGAGTCGATCATCGACATGAAGCCGACATGCTCGTCGTCCTGCAGGCAGACCACGTCGAGCTCTGCCGCATCGCCGCCGGCATCGCCGCGCTTGTCGACGATGGGAATGCTTCCCGGCGGCAGCAGCCGCTCGGGCTGCAGCTTCTCGCAGCCCAGGCTCACCACCATCACCTCGCCGCCGAAGTTCGGATTGAGGCTGATGTTGCGCAGCGTGCGGATCGGCACGATGGCATCCGGCGCATCGATGGCCACGCCGCAGCCGTAGCTGTGCTCCAGCGCCACCACGTCGTCGACGTTCGGGTACCTGGGCAGCAGCTCGGCCTTGATGCGCTGCACCGCGAAGTCGGTCACGCCGGCCACGCACTGCACCGTCTGCGTGATCGCGAGGATGTTGCGCGTGCCCACCGAGCCGTCGGCGTTGCGGTAGCCCTCGAAGGTGTAGCCCTCCAGCGGGGGCAGGGCGGGGGGCTTGACCGTGGCGATGGGCAGGCCGTCGAGTCCGGGCGCCACCGGCATGCGCATTACGCGCTCGTGCACCCAGCTGCCGCGCGGCAGTGCTTTCTGTGCATAGCCGATCACCACGTTGTAGCGCACGATGGCCGCGCCCTCGGCCAGGTCGGCCAGGGCCACCTTGTGACCCTGGGGCACGTTGTCCACCAGCACCAGGCCGTCGGCGAACGAGGTGCCGGCCTTCAGGCCGCCGTCGTTCGCGACGATGGCCACGTTGTCGTTGGCGTGGATGCGGATGTAGAGCGGCGAGGCTCCGGAGGCAGCATTGCTCATCGTGAGGACCTTTGTTGCTTACAGCACCTTGTGGCCGGTCAGCATCGTGGGCAGCCAGGTGGAGAAGGCCGGCACGTAGGTCACCAGGGTGATGGCGATGAAGATCGCCAGATAGTAGGGCCAGGCGGTTTTCGTCGCCTCCCCGATGGATATCTTGCCGATCGCGCAGCCGATGAACTGCACCGTGCCCACCGGCGGGTGCACCAGGCCCAGCGCGCAGTTCAGCAGCAGCATCATCCCGAACTGCACCGGGCCCACGCCCATCTGGATGGCCAGCGGCAGGAACAGCGGCGTCGTGATCAGGATGTGCGCCGCCATGTCCAGGAAGATGCCCAGGAAGATCTGGATGATGTTGATGTACAGCAGCATCAGCCAGGGACTGGAGGTCGCGGCCAGCAGCACGGTCTCGATGGCGTCCGGAATCTCCAGGTAGGCCATCTGGTAGCGCAGCATGTTCGACACGCCGATCAGCAACAGGATCACGCCGGTGGTCTTCGACGCCTTGGCCAGCGACTTGAAGAGCTTCTCGCGCGTCATCGTGCGGTAGGCCACCACCGTGAGCAGCAGCGAATACGTCACCGCGATGGCCGCCGCCTCGGTGGCCGTTGCCACGCCCTTCATCACGCACACCAGGATGATCACGATCACCATCAGGCCGGGAATCGCAGCCAGGAAGGTCTTGGCCACCATGCCCCAGCCGGGGAAGCGCTCGACCATCGTGCTGCCGTCGGTGCGCTTCGGGTAGCCATGCTTGGCGGCCTGCCAGTAGGCGGCCACCAGCATGCATACCATGATCCAGAACACCGGGATCAGCCCCGCGAACATCAGGTCGCCGATGGACACGCCCTTGATGATGTGCCCGTCGATGGTGCCCACCGCGGCCTGCGCTGCGAAGGCGTAGATGATCATGTTGTGCGAGGTCGGCATCAGCGCACCCGAGAGCGAGGCGTGCGTCGTCACGTTCACCGCATACGCCGCGCTGTAGCCCTCGCGCTTCATGATCGGGATCATCACGCCGCCCATGGCCGAGGTGTCGGCCACGGGGGAGCCGGAGACGCCGCCGAACAGCGTCGATGCCACCACGTTGGCCAGGCCCAGGCCGCCCTTCCAATGGCCGACGAGGCTGCGCGCGAAGGCGACGATCTTGTCGGCGATGCCGCCGTGCAGCATCAGTTCGCCCGAGAAGATGAAGAAAGGAATGGCCAGGAACGAGAACACGTTCATGCCCGACACCATCATCTGGATGGCGGTCTCGAACGGCAGGCCCTCGTAGGCAAAGGTGGCCAGGCAGCTCAGCCCGATGGCGAAGGCCACCGGCATGCCGAGCAGCAGGAAGAGCACGAAGCTCAGCGACAGCACTGTCAATGCCATGATGGAACGACCTTCTGGTCTGTGAACTGAGCCGCCAGGTGCTCGAGGGAGAAGAGGGTGATCAGCACCCCCGCAAAGAGAATCGGCACGTAGCGCACGGCCTCGGACATGCCCAGCGTGGGAATGGTCGACTCGCGTGTGGACACGGCCATCTCGGCACCGCCCGCGATCAATGCGATGGCGAAGCCGATGGTCAGCACATAGACAAGCGCCTTGCACCAGAACTGCGCCTTGGGCGGCAGTACCTTCACCAGCGAATCGAGGCCGATGTGGCCGGCGTCGCGCACGCCGGCGGAAGCGCCGAACATGGCGACCGAGATCACCAGCAGCAGCGCGACCTGCTCCACGTACGGCGGGGCGTCATTGAAGACGTAGCGCAGCACCACGCCGTAGACGACGACTGCGAGCAGGCCGACAAGGCACACGCAGGCGATGTACATCGCCCAGCGCGAAAGCCGTGCGTTCAGATGGGTCAGCAAATGCATTTGGAAGTCCTGCCTTGCCCCCTCCCTCCGAAAGGTGAGGGAGAGAAGCCGTGGGCGTCATTTCGTGTTGACGATTTCCTGCACCAGCGCCTTCAGCTCCGGCGTGGTGGCGAACTTGTCCCACACCGGCTTCTCGGCATCGACGAAGCCCTTGCGGTCGATGTCGGCGGCGGCCACGACTTTCGCGCCGCCCTTGATGACGGCCGCCTTGGCGTCCTTCTCGCGCGGCTCCCACAGCTTCACGTAGTAGGGCACCGAGTCCTTCGCGGCCTTGCGGATCGCGGCCTGTTCTTCCTTGCTCAGCGTGTCCCAGATCTTCTTGGAGAACACCAGCACTTCGGGCGTCATGACGTGCATGGTCTCGGAGTAGACCGGCGCGGCCTCGAAGTGCTTGGCTTCGTCGTACGAGGGGTAGTTGTTCTCGGCGGCGTCCACCAGGCCGGTCTTCAGGCCGGTGTAGACCTCGGCGATGGGCATCGGCGTGGGCGAGGCGCCGGTGGCGCTCACCAGGCTCACCATCAGGTCGGAGGGCTGCACGCGGATCTTCAGGCCCTTCATGTCGGCCACTGTCTTGATCGGCTTCTTGGCGTAGACCGAGCGCGCGCCGCTTTCATACATGCACAGGCCGATGAAGCCGGCCTTCTCGAACGCGGCCAGCACCTTGTCGCCGGTCGGTCCGTACATGGCCTTGCGGAAATGCTCGATGTCGCGGAACAGGAAGGGCAGCGACGGAATCACCGACTCCGGCACGATGCCGTGGAACGAGGCGCTGCTCACGCGCACCATGTCCAGCGCGCCGATCTTCACCTGCTCGACCGTGTCCTTCTCCGAGCCCAGCGAACTGTCGGCGAAGATCTTGATGTTGTCCTTGCCGCCCGTGGCCTTCGACAGCTCATCGCCCATGAACTTCACCGCCTGGTTGGTGGGAAAGTCCTTGGCGTGCACTTCGGCGGAGCGGAAGGTTCGTGCCATGGCGGCGTTCGATACCGTGAGGGCGACCAGGCCGATCGCGATCAGGCCCGACAGCTTCTTCATTTGTAGTGATTTCATTCTTGATAGCTCCTCGGTGGATGAAAAGAAAACGCAGTGGATGAACAACAGGGTCAGATGCCGAAAGCGGGCTCCGCGAGGCCCTTCGCACCGGGCCGCAGCGCGAACACGCCGCCGGCCAGCGGCTGGTCCGAAAGGTCGGTGCCGCCGGGACGGATGGAGGTGACGAAGAGGGTGTCGAGGTCCGGGCCGCCAAAGGCGCACATGGCGGGCTTCTTCACCGGTACTTCGAGCGAGCGGTCGAGCCGGCCGTCGGGCGTGAAGCGGTGCACCAGGCCAGCGTCGTTGCCGCAGATCCAGTAGCAGCCGTCGGTGTCCATGGCGGCGCCGTCGGGACGGCCGGGCAGGGGCCTCATGTCGATGAACAGGCGGCGGTTGGTGGGCGTGCCGGTGTCCGTGTCGTAGTCGAAGGCCCAGACGGCTTGTACGCTGGGGTGCGAGTCCGAGAGGTACATCGTGCGGCCGTCCGGGCTGAAGGCCAGGCCGTTGGGCACGATGAGATCGCCGAGGCGCTCAGCGGCGTTGTCGCTGCCCTTGCCGTAGCGGTAGAGGCGGCCGATGCGCGCGCCGGCCGCCATGTCGAGCAGCATCGTGCCGGCCCAGAAGCGGCCCTGTCGGTCGCAGCGGCCGTCGTTGAAGCGCATGGCCGGTGCCGCGTGCGCGACGGGGGCGAGCGGGCTGGCGGCCAACGTGCCATCGGCCTGCGGCTTCAGCGAGAACAGGCCGCTTTCCATGCCGGCGATCCATTCGCCGGGAACGTCGGCGCGCGGCGCGATGCAGGCGATCATTTCGTTCGCCGTCCATTGCGTGTGGCCTTCGCTCGCGTGCCAGCGGTTCAGTGTGCGCGCCGGAATGTCGACCCAGTACAGCGCCTGCTGCCCGGCATGCCACACCGGGCTTTCGCCGGTGCCGTTGCGCGCGTCGAGAACCAGTTCAGCTTGCATCGCCGAAGGGGCCTTGCGCGGTGAAGGCGCCGCCCTGGTAGATGGCGTTCGGGTCGGTGGGGGCGACAGGTGGTTGTGCTTCGACCTTGTCGCGAAACACCTCCGAGCTGTCTTGCGGCACGAAGCCCAGGTGCGCGGCCGCGCTGTTGTCCCACCACACGTCGCGATTGCTCGACATGCCGTAGACCACCGTGTGCTTCACGTCCGGCGTGAACAGCGACTTCGCGATCAGCGTCGTCAGGTCGCGATAGCTGAGCCAGGTGCTCATCATGCGGCGGTTGGCGGGCTCCGGGAACGAGGAGCCGATGCGGATGCTCACGGTCTCGATGCCCCAGCGGTCGAAGTAGAACTGCGCCACGTCCTCGCCGAAGGATTTCGACAGGCCGTAGTAGCCGTCGGGCCGGCGCACGGCGTGCGCGTCGATGTGTTCGCTCTGCTTGTAGAAGCCGATCACGTGGTTCGAACTCGCGAACACCACGCGCTTCACGCCGTGGCGGCGCGCCGCTTCGTAGACATTGAACACGCCCTTGATGTTGGCTTCGAGGATTTCCTCGAACGGGCGCTCCACCGACACGCCGCCCAGGTGGACGATGGCGTCGCAGCCTTCGACCAGCGCATGCACTGCCGCCTTGTCCGAGAGGTCGCAGGGCACGACTTCCTCGCTCGCGTCCACGGCTGGCGAAAGCGAAGCGATGTCCGACAGGCGCAGCGTGCCGGCAAAGGGCTTGAGCCGCTCGCGCAGCACCTTGCCGAGTCCGCCGGCCGCGCCGGTCAGGAGGAGGCGGTTCATCTTCTTGTCTGTCATCGTTGCGCGTCCATACATTCAGGAGTCATGGTTTCCGAGGGCCCGCCGTCACGGTGCTTTGCTGAAAGCGGCCGGTACGATGCCGACGGAGCAAAGTCAAAGGGCTGCATGTCGGTGCCGTGGAAGCCGAAAGCCGCAGGCGAAATGGCCGGCGGCGCCAGGAGATGTGAATCGAGTTATCTGTTGTCGTACAACTAGTTGGAGATTATCATCGTGGCCATGGCTCAGTCGACTGCGGGTAATCCCTTGGAATCACAAGCGCCAGCGGAAACGGCGTCTGCCGCTTCGGCTGCGGGAGTCGCTTTCGTGGGGCGCCCGCGCCAGCGCGCACGCGGCCTCGCGCATGGGCTGGTGGAAGACCTGGGCGAAAAAATCCGCAGCCAGTCGCTGCGCCCGGGCGACAAGCTGCCGACCGAGTCGGCCATCATGCAGGCTTATGGCGTGAGCCGCACCGTGGTGCGCGAGGCGCTGTCGAAGCTGCAGGCCGGCGGGCTGGTCGAGACGCTGCACGGCGTGGGCACCTTCGTGCTGCAGCCGCGGGCGGGCGGGGTGTTTCGCCTCGATCCCGGGGAGATTGCCGCATCGGTCGACGTGCTGGCCGTGCTGGAGCTGCGCATCAGCCTGGAGACCGAGTCGGCCGGCCTTGCTGCGAGCCGCCGCACCGACGAGCAGTTGGTTGCCATGCGCCAGGCGCTCGACGATTTCGAGCGCAACGTGGTCGTGGCGGGCGACACCGTGGGGCCGGACTTCCGCTTCCACCTGCAGATCGCCGAGTCGACCGGCAACCCCTATTTCGCGGACATCATGCGGCACCTGGGCACCACGCTCATTCCGCGTACGCGTATCAGCGCCATCCGCACGCACGAGGGTGGCGCGCCCTATCTGAACCGGGTCAACCGCGAGCACGAGGAGATCTACGCGGCCATCGCGCGGCGCGATCCCGAGTCGGCGCGCGCGGCCATGCGCATCCACCTGACCAACAGCCGCGAGCGGCTGCGCCTGGCGCAGGAGGCCGCGCAGCAGAAGGCGAAGGCCGATGCGGCCGCAGGCACGGCCGCGCCGTCGTCCGACGACACTCCCTCCAGCTGAATTTTTCTTGCCGGCCAGGCTGGACAAGTTGTTTTTCTGGTTGTACGATGACTGATAACTCGCTCGGGCACGGGCGAAGCCATGACGAACCATCGAACAACTGGAGGCAGCATGACCATCAACCGGCGCGGCGCACTCGGTGCCGCACTCGCCACCACCCTGGCCGCCAACCTGCCGCTGAGCGCCATCGCGCAGGGCGCGCAGCAGGGCGGGGGCGGCAACTGGCCCTCGAAGCCGATCCGCATCATCGTCCCGTACCCGCCGGGAGGCTCGTCCGACATCATTGCGCGGTCCATCAGCCAGCCGCTGTCGGAGGCGCTGGGCCAGTCGGTGATCATCGACAACAAGGCCGGCGCCAACGGCAACCTCGGCGCCGACCTGCTGGCCAAGGCACCGGCCGACGGCTACACGCTGATGCTGTGCGACCTCGGCGCGCTGGCCATCAGCCCGTCGCTGTATCCCAAGCTGCCTTTCGATCCGTCGAAGGACCTGCGCAGCGTTTCCATGCTGGCCTACTCGCCGCACCTGCTGGTGGTGCATCCCTCGGTGCAGGCGAACACGCTGAAGGAACTGGTCGAGCTCTCGAAGAAAAGCGATCTCAACTTCGCCGTGACCGCCAGCGGCAGCACCGCGCACCTGGCCGGCATCGAGCTGCAGCGCAAGGTCGGCGCCAAGTGGGAATACGTGCCCTACAAGGGCGGCGTGCAGGCGGTGCTCGACACCGTGTCGGGCCAGACGCAGGTGCTGATGAACGGCATGCTCGCCACCTATCCACAGGTGCAGTCCGGCAAGCTCAAGCTGATCGCCGTGTCGAAAGCCACGCGCATGCCGCTGATCGGCAGCGTGCCGACCATCGCGGAGCAGGGCGTCCCCGGCTACGAGTCGGGCACCTGGCAGGGCGTTGTCGCGGCGCGCGGCGTGCCCGACGCGGTGATCGCCCGGCTCAACAAGGAACTGGTGCGCATCATCCGCACGCCCGACATCCGCGCGCGCCTCGCGGGGCAGGGCGCAGAGGTCGTGACCATGGCCGCGCCCGAGCAGGACCAGTTCTTCGCCAAGGAGCGCGCGCGCTGGGCGCAAGTCATCAAAGAGGCCAACGTCAGGCTCGACTAGTCATGTCTGCCCCCCGGCTCTTCACTCGCTTCGCTCCGTGTAATTCGCCACCCCCCGAGGGTGGGGCGCGGCCCGCCTTGGGGCGACCTGGCGGCAGCCGCATCGCCGCCCTTTGAATCTTCTTCATTTTTCAAAAACTTCACTGGACTCTTCCCGATGAACCCGCAAGAACTCAAGACCATCATGGGCTCCGGCCTGCTCTCGTTTCCGCTGACCGACTTCGACAGCAACGGCGACTTCAACAAGAAGGGCTACGTCGAGCGCCTCGAATGGCTCGCTCCCTACGGCGCGAGCGCTCTGTTCGCGGCCGGCGGCACGGGCGAGTTCTTCTCGCTGACTGGCGACGAGTACCCCGGCATCATCCAGACGGCTGTCGACACCTGCCGCGGCGTGGTGCCGATCATTGCCGGCGCCGGCGGCCCCACGCGCTTCGCCATCCAGTGCGCGCAAGCCGCCGAGAAGGCTGGCGCGCACGGCATCCTGCTGCTGCCGCACTACCTCACCGAAGCCGGCCAGGAAGGCCTGGCCGCGCACGTCGAGGCCGTGTGCAAGAGCGTGAAGTTCGGCGTGATCGTCTACAACCGCGCCACCAGCCGCCTGAAACCCGACACGCTCGCCGGCCTGGCCGAGCGCAACCCGAATCTCGTCGGCTTCAAGGACGGCATCGGCGACATCGAGGCCATGGTCGCCATCTACCAGAAGATGGGCGACCGCTTCGCCTACCTGGGCGGCCTGCCTACGGCCGAGGTCTATGCCGCTGCCTACAAGGCAATGGGCACGCCGGTGTATTCGTCGGCCGTCTTCAACTTCATTCCGAAGACCGCCATGGACTTCTACAAGGCCGTGGCCGCCGACGACCTGCCGACGCAGCACCGCCTGCTGAAGAACTTCTTCATGCCGTACCTCGAACTGCGCAACCGCACGCCGGGCTATGCCGTGAGCATCGTGAAGGCCGGCGCCAAGATCGTCGGCCACGACGCGGGCCCCGTGCGAGCGCCGCTCACCGACCTGAAGCCCGCCGAGATGGAACAGCTCAAGGCGCTGATCGACGCGCTCGGCCCGCAGTAAGCCGGCAAGCCGTCGAACACGAACAACAACACGGAGACAAGGCAATGTTCCTCAAGAAGCTCTTCCTGATTGCCGCCGCGGCGGCCGCGTTCTCAGGGTGCTCGATGATGCCGGCGGGCAATGCGGCATCGGCCTCGCCCGAAGTGGCAGCCGCCGCCGAGCGCCTGCGCATTGCGATGATCGATCCGACCGCCGCCGCGCTCGGTGCACTGGTGGCCGACGACCTGAGCTATGGCCACTCGAGCGGCAAGGTCGACACCAAGGCCAGCTTCATCGGCGACCTGGTGGACGGCAAGTCGGACTTCGTGGCCATCACGATCACCGACCAGACCATCAAGGTGGTCGACGGCCAGACTGCCATCGTGCGCCACACGCTCGCGGCCGACACCAACGATTCGGGCAAGCCAGGCAAGGTGGCGCTGAAGATCCTCGGCGTCTGGCAGAAGCAGGGCGGAAGCTGGAAGCTGCTCGCCCGCCAGGCCGTGAGGATCTAATGCTCCCCAGGCTTCGCGCACACCCTTGCCGGAGCAACACCAGCGGCCCCGGCAGAGCCGGTCCCGCGGTGTTTCCCGAGGGGGTCGGCATGGTTTTGGATTGATTCGAAAATGACATCTTCAGATTCCACTTCTCCCGTCACCGGTGCCCCCGTCGTCACCGGCATGCGCGTGATTCCCGTCGCGGGCCACGACAGCATGCTGATGAACCTCAGCGGCGCGCACGGTCCGTTCTTCACGCGCAACCTGCTGATCCTGACCGACAGCGCCGGCCACACCGGCGTCGGCGAAGTGCCGGGCGGCGAGAAGATCCGCCAGACGCTCGAAGACGCGCGCGGCCTCATCGTCGGCCAGCCCATCGGCCGCCACAACGCCGTGCTCAACAGCATGCGCAGCGCCTTCGCCAACCGCGACAGCGGCGGCCGCGGCCTGCAGACCTTCGACCTGCGCGTGACCATCCATGCAGTGACGGCCGTCGAAGCGGCGTTGCTCGACCTGCTCGGTCAGCATCTCGAAGTGCCCGTGGCGGCCCTGCTCGGCGAAGGCCAGCAGCGCGACGCGGTGCAGATGCTCGGCTACCTCTTCTATGTGGGCGACCGCAACAAGACCGACCTGCCGTACGAAAGCGACCCCGGCGCCGACAACGACTGGTTCCGCCTGCGCCATGAAGAAGCCATGACGCCCGAGGCCATCGTGCGCCTCGCCGAGGCCACGCATGCGCGCTATGGTTTCACCGATTTCAAGCTCAAGGGCGGCGTGCTGCGCGGCGAGGAAGAAGTCGAGGCCATCCGCGCGCTGCACGAGCGCTTTCCGCAGGCGCGCGTCACGCTCGACCCGAACGGCGGCTGGCTGCTCGCCGACGCGATTCGCCTGTGCCGCGACCTGCACGGCGTGATGGCCTATGCCGAAGACCCGTGCGGCGCCGAAGGCGTGTTCTCGGGCCGCGAGGTGATGGCCGAGTTCCGCCGCGCCACCGGCCTGCCGACCGCCACCAACATGGTGGCCACCGACTGGCGCGAGATGGTGCACAGCCTGTCGCTGCAGTCGGTCGACATTCCGCTGGCCGATCCGCACTTCTGGACCCTGCAGGGCTCCGTGCGCGTGGCGCAGCTGTGCCAGGCCTGGGGCCTGACCTGGGGCTCGCATTCGAACAACCACTTCGACGTGTCGCTCGCCATGTTCACGCACGTGGCGGCCGCGGCGCCGGGCAAGGTCACCGCGATCGACACGCACTGGATCTGGCAGGACGGCCAGCACCTGACGAAAGAGCCGCTGCAGATCGAAGGCGGCTTCGTGAAGGTGCCCACGCGCGGCGGCTTGGGCGTGGAACTCGACATGGATGAAGTCGAGAAGGCGCACCAGCTCTACCTGAAGCACGGCCTGGGCGCGCGCAACGACGCGCAGGCGATGCAATACTTGATTCCGGGATGGACTTTCGACAACAAAAAACCTTGCATGGTCCGTTGAAGGTTTAGTCCCCCGTTTCCATTTCCGCAGCCGGACACACAGTGCTCCGGCTTCTTTCTTTCCATCGAGCAGCAAGGAACCCCTCATGCAAAACTTCGACAACCTGATCGGCGGCGAATGGCGTGCCGGCGCAAGCTACAGCCCCAACGTCAACCCCAGCAACCTGTCCGACGTGCTCGGCCAGTACACGCAGGGCGACGCGTCGCACGTCGAGGCCGCCGTGGCTGCCGCCACCGCCGCCTTCCCGGCCTGGGCTACGGGCAGCATCCAGGCGCGCTCCGATGCGCTCGACAAGATCGGTACCGAAATCCTCGCGCGCAAGGAAGAACTCGGCACGCTGCTGGCCCGTGAAGAAGGCAAAACCCGCGCCGAAGGCATCGGCGAAGCCACGCGCGCGGGCCAGATCTTCAAGTTCTTCGCCGGCGAATGCCTGCGCCTGTCGGGCGAGGTGCTGCCTTCGGTGCGGCCCAACATCGGCGTGGAGATCACGCGCGAGCCGGTCGGCGTGGTCGGCCTCATCACGCCGTGGAACTTCCCCATCGCCATCCCGGCCTGGAAGATCGCGCCTGCGCTCGCTTTCGGCAACTGCGTGGTCCTGAAGCCTGCCGACCTCGTGCCTGGCTGCGCCTGGGCGCTGGCCGAGATCATCAGCCGCTCGGGCATCCCGGCCGGCGTGTTCAACCTCGTGATGGGCCGCGGCAGCGTGATCGGCAACGCGCTGGTCAACCACCCCGGCATCCATGCGATCAGCTTCACGGGCTCGGTCGGCGTGGGCCGCAACATCGCCGTGCAGTGCGTCACCAACCACAAGAAGGTGCAGCTCGAAATGGGCGGCAAGAACCCGCAGGTGATCCTGGACGACGCCGACCTCGCGCAGGCCGTGGAGCTCAGCGTGCAAAGCGCGTTCTATTCCACCGGCCAGCGCTGCACCGCGTCGAGCCGCCTCATCGTGACCGAAGGCATCTACCCCAAGTTCATCGAGGCGATGAAGGCGCGCATGGCCAAGATCAAGGTCGGCGATGCGCTCGCGCAGGGCACCGACATCGGCCCCGTCTCGTCCAAGTCGCAGCTCGACCAGGACATGGAATACGTTGCCATCGGCAAGGGCGAGGGCGCCACGCTGGCTGCCGGCGGCGAGCTGCTGAAGCTGGAGACCGACGGCTACTACATGTCGCCCGCGCTCTTCAGCGAATCGGCCGCGGCCATGCGCATCAACAAGGAAGAGATCTTCGGGCCGGTCGCGAGCGTGATCCGCGTGAAGAACTACGAAGAGGCGCTGGCAACGGCCAACGACACAGAGTTCGGCCTCTCGGCGGGCATTGCGACCACGAGCCTGAAGTACGCCACGCACTTCAAGCGCCACAGCCAGGCGGGCATGGTGATGGTCAACCTGCCGACGGCTGGCGTCGACTACCACGTGCCGTTCGGCGGCCGCAAGGGTTCGAGCTATGGTCCGCGCGAGCAGGGCAAGTATGCGCAGGAGTTCTTCACCACTGTGAAGACGGCTTACACACTGGCCTGATCCTTTGGTCGTGGGTGGCTCTGGGCACGCTGTCGTGTTCGGGGTGCGCTCACGCCGACGGGTACTCTGCTCCGCGAATGTCCCCCGGCCTTTGGCCTCCTCCTTTATTTCGCTGCGCAGAGCACCCCGCCAGCGTGATTGATCAGAGCACTGGTTGATCAGCCAGCACAACGGCAGCGTCCATTGTGCGAAGGGCACCGGGTGGCTCCCGCAGCAAAATAAAGGAGGAGCCGAAGGCGGGGGACATTCGCGGAGGGAGCCACCCGGTGCCCTTCGCACACACCCCGAAAGAAAGCCCCCCGAATTCAGGAAGGTGGCGAAGACGGCGGCACACGACGCCGCCGCCGCATCAAGTACTCCACGAGTTCGAACAGGCCCTCGCTCAGCAACGCCAGCGCAGCCGCCGGCAATGCGCCCGCAACGAGCAGTTCGCGGTCGTTGAGCGCCAGCCCCGTCACGATGCGCTCGCCGAAGCCGCCCGCACCGATGAAGGCCGCGATGGTCGCCGTGCCGATGGCGATCGAGGTCGCGGTGCGCACGCCCGCCAGCAGCGTGGGCAGTGCCAGCGGCAGCAGCACCAGCCGAAGGCTCTGCGGCGGCGTCATGCCGAGTGCGGTGCCGGCCATCCGCAGGCCGTTGGGCACCTCGGCCAGGCCCGTCACCGTGTTGCGCATGATCGGCAGCAGCGAATAGAGCGTCAGCGCGATCAGCGCGGGCAGCGCGCCGATGGCGCCCAGCATCGAGATCAGCACGGCCAGCAGCGCCAGCGACGGCACTGTCTGCAGCAGGCTCGCGAAACCCAGCACCACCGCGCGCAGCCGCACATGCGCAAACACCAGGATCGCCAGCGGCACGCCGATGAGAATCGCGACGCCGACCGACACCGCCACCAACAGCAGATGCTGCCGCGCGAGCTTCCACAGGTCCGGCCCGAACAGCTTGGCCATGAAGCCGCGCCGCGCTTCCTGCGGCTGCGCCTTCGCGCCCTTGCCCGTGCTCGCGAGGAAGTCGCGCGCGATGGTGTCGAAGGGCACGCTCTGCAGCTCGGCCCGCGCATTCATCGCGATCATCGCGCGCTCGTCGACGCGGCCTTCGAGCGTCTTCAACGCGGCCCAGGCCAGCGGCAGCCGCGTGGGCAGGTCGAGCTTGTAGAGCACCACCGCGTCGTAGCGCGGAAAGTATTTCCTGTCGTCTTCCAGCACGCGCAGGCCGAGGTGGTCGATCTTGGCGTCGGTGGTGTAGATGTCGATCACGTCGATCTGCTTCGCGGCCACCGCGTCGTAGGCCAACCCGTGGTCGAGCCCGGTGGGCATCTGCGTGAAGCCGTAGCGCCCGGCCAGGCCCTTCCAGCCGTCCGCGCGGCCGATGAATTCGTTCGACAGGCCGAACTTCAGCTCGGGGTGCTTCGCCAGGTCGCTCAGCGTGCGCAGGCCCAGCCGCTCGGCGTCGGCGGCGCGCACCGCGAGCGCATAGCCGTCGTTGAAGCCCAGCGGAATGGCCACGCCCAGGCCCATCGGCGCGAGCGCCGCGTTCATGGCCTCGCGCGTGTCCGCCGGCGAGCCCTTGAGGATCTCGAGCGCGATGGTGCCGGTGTATTCGGCGTACAGGTCGATGGCGCCCGAGCGCAGCGCCTCGTACACGATGGCCGTGTTGCCCAGGCCTTGCCGCACGACGGGCGGCGAGGCGGTGTGCGGTGCGGCCGTCTGCGCCAGCAGTTCGGCCAGGATGTACGACTCGGTGAAGCGCTTGGAGCCCACGCGCAGCGTCTCGTCCGCGGCTCGTGCGGGGGCCGGCGCGACGGCAAGCCATGCGAGGGCGTACAGCAGGGCGGCGCGCCAGAAACAGCGGGGCAGATGCATCCGGGCCAGTGTATAGACATCGTTCCGTTTGGCGCACCCGCCGCTCTCCTACACGCCGTGGTGCGCGGTGCCGATGGGGCGGGCCGCTGATCGGGCCCACAGTCGGTTGCCATGAAGACCCGCTCCACGAAGAACGAACACCCCGGCCCCGACGTCCACGGCCTGCGCGAGCTGCCGGGCGTGCAGGTCGACGGCTACAGCCTGCAGCTGCGCGACAAGGACGGTTTCGTCGGCGACCAGGCCAGCCAGACGGCCTTTCGCGACCTGCTCGAACGCTGGCGCAAGCGCCGCCGCAGGAAGGGAAAGGACCCGCTGGGCGGCTTGCATTCGCGCGACCTCGGCAAGGGGGAACTCGACCGCGCGCTGCAGGGAGGAAAGGCGTCCGAGGCCTCCGATGTGATGCATGGCGCCATCGAGGAGTTCGCGCAGGAGCTGGCCCTGGTGATCCAGCGCTTCATGCGCCAGCCCTCGTGGCGGAAGGTGCAGCGCATCGTGGTCGGCGGCGGCTTTTCCGAGAGCGACGTGGGCGAGCGCGCCATCCTGCAGACTGGGGCCATCCTCGAGGAGATGGGCCTGCACGTGCAGATCGGCCGCCTCTCGCACGACGTGGACGACGGCGGACTGATCGGCTGGGCGCACCTTGTGCCGCGCGCCATGCTGAAGAAGCACGACGCGATCCTCGCGGTGGACATCGGCGGCACCAACGTGCGCTGCGGCATCGTGAAGACACGCCACCGCAAGGCGCGCGACTTCTCGCTCGCGAAGGTGGTGCGGCGCGAGAAGTGGCGCCATGCGGACGAAGGGCCCGACCGCGGCGGCATGGTCGAGCACATCGCCGACATGCTGGAAGACATGGTGCGCTACAGCGAGCGCAGGAAGATCCGGCTCGCGCCCTTCGTCGGCATTGGTTGCCCGGGCCTGATTCGGCCGGACGGTTTCATCGCGCGCGGCGCGCAGAACCTGCCCGGCGACTGGGACAGCCACGCCTTCCACCTGCCGAGCCAGCTGTGGCAGCGCATGCCGATGCTGGGCTCGGGCCCGACGCTGGTGCCGATGCACAACGACGCGGTGGTGCAGGGCCTGAGCGAACTGCCCTTCATGCGCGACGTGCGGCACTGGGGCGTGCTGACCATCGGCACGGGGCTGGGCAACGCGAGCTTTACCAACAGGGCTTGAATCAGAGGTCTTCGGGTCGCAGGCCTTCGACGCGCATGCTGGCCGACGCCACGGCCTCGCCGCCCAGTGCCTTGTAGACGGCCACCAGCCCGACCGCGAGCCGGCTGGCGCTCTGCGCCTGGTCGCGCCGCGCCTGCAGCAGGGCGCGGCGCGCGTCGAGCTCGACGCCCAGGTCGGTGAGGCCGCCCTTGTAGCGGGCAGCCGCCAGCACCAGCGCGTCGCGGCCGCGGCGCTCGCGCTCGGCCAGTTCGGTCTGCCGCTGCCGCTCGGCGGCGTAGGCGGTGAGCGCCGAGTCGATCTCGTGCCAGGCCTTGAGCACGGTCTGCTGAAAGGCCACGGCCGCTTCCTGCTGCTGCAGCTCGCGCAGTTCGACGGCGCCGCGGCGGCGTCCGTTGTCGAAGATCGGCAGGCTGATCGACGGGCCCACGTGCCATTGCCGGCTGCCCCATTCACCGAAACGCTCGCTGCCCACCGATTCGTAGCCGAAGCCGGCGCCCAGCGTCACGCGAGGATAGAGATCGGCCACGGCCACGCCGATGCGGGCCGTGGCGGCATGCAGCTGCGCCTCGGCCGCCGCGATGTCGGGGCGGCGGYGCGCGAGTTCGGCGGGCTGGCCCAGCGCGAGGGCGGGGAGCGCCGGGGCGTCGAGTGCGTCGCCGGTGGCGGTGTCGGCCAGCTCGGTGTTCAGCGCGCCGGGCGCGGCACCGGCCAGCAGCGTGATGCGGTTCGTCGCATCGGCCTCCTGCAGCAGCAGCGCGGGAATGCGCGCGCGCAGTTCGGCGACCAGCGCGCGCTGGCGCACCGGGTCCAGGTCGGTGACGAGGCCGCTGTCGGCGCGCGCCTGCACCAGTTCGAGCGACTCGGCGGCTGCCGCGATGTCGGCGCGCGCGATGCGCAGTTCGCGTTGCGTGCCGCGCAGCTCGAAGTAGTTGCGCGCCAGCTCGGCCTGCACGCTGAGCCGGGCCTGCCGCAGCAGCGCGGACGAGGCGCTCGTGTCGGCATCGGCCGCCTCGATGGCCCGGCGCACGCGGCCCCACAGGTCGATCTCCCACGAGGCATCGAAGCCGGCCTGGTAAAGGTTGTAGGGCTCGCTGAGCGTGTGAATGAGCTGGTCGCGGTTGGAGACCGACGAGCCGATCGCATCGATCATCCGCGTGGCGGCACCGCTTTCGCTCTGGCGCTGCCGTGTGACGCCGGCGCTCGCGTTCACCTGCGGCCCCTGCTGCGCCGCCGTGGTGGTGCGCTGCACGCGGCTTTGTGCGAAGCGCAGGGCGGCAGTCTGAAGGTCGGGGTTGCTTGCGAGCACCATGGCTTCGAGACGGTCGAGCACCGGATCGTTGAAGGCCTTCCAATCGCCGGATGCGATGCCGCCGGTGGAAGCGCCCTGCCGTTCCGCGCCCAGCAGCGCGGGCGAGCCGCCGTGCCAGGCAGTCCAGTCGGCGGGCGTGCGCACCTCGGCCGGTTTGTGGTCGGGTCCTACGGCGCAGCCGGAGAGCAACAGGGAGAAGGCGAACGCGGTCGCGGCGCGAGGAGCGGACAGAAGAGGCATGGCGTGCTCCCGGTTTCAGACAAGACGGTTGCGGAACAGCCAGGCCGCCAGCGGCAGCGTGATGGCGGCGATGACTGCGAGCGGAATCAGGTTGTGCCAGACCGTGCCCAGCCCCACGCCTTCGAGGTACACGCGCTGCACGAGATCGATGGCAAAGCGCAGCGGGTTGGCCAGCGTGGCCACCTGCAGCACGTCTGGCATGTTGCGCACCGGCGTGGTCAGGCCCGACAGCAGCATCAGCGGCATGAGCAGCACGAATGCGTAGAGCATGGCCTGCTGCATGTTGGCCGACACGGCCGAGATCGACAGGCCGATGCCCACGCTCGCGACCGTGAAGAACACCAGCCCCGTGTACAGAGTGACGAGCGAGCCCGCCATCGGAATGCGGAACCAGAACAGCGCCACAAGCAGGATCAGCGACGACTGCACCAGCCCCACCAGCACCGGCGGCAGCGCCTTGCCGATCATGATCTCGAGCGGCGACATCGGCGTGACCAGCAGCTGGTCGAAGGTGCCTTGCTCGCGCTCGCGCGCCACCGACAGCGCGGTGAGCAGCAGCGTCTGCAGCATGCTGAGCGCAGCGATCATGCCGGGCAGCAGGTTCCAGCGCGTCTCGAGGTTCGGGTTGAACCATGCGCGCGATTCGATGACCAGCGGCGACGGCGGGGCGCCCGCGCGCGTGCGCAGTTCCGCGTTGTAGCGTTCGACCACCGCGCTCACGTAGCCCGCCGCCGAGCCCGCGGTGTTGGAGTTGCGCGCATCGAGGATCAGCTGGATCGTCGTGGTCTGCCCCGCGCTGAGCTGCTGCTCGAAGTTGGCGGGAATCTGGATGACGAGCAGCGCCTGCTCGGTGTCGACCACCTCGCGGATGTCGGCCTGCGAGCGCAGCGTGGCCACGCGGTGGAAGACGCCCGTGCTGTCCAGGTGCGCGATGAGTTCGGACGAGGCGCCGTTGCGGCTCTGGTCGAGCAACGCATAGGGCACGTTGGTGAGGTCGTAGGTCGCGCCGTAGCCGAAGACCAGGCTCTGCAGCAATGCCGGCGCGACCAGGATGGCGCGCGTGGCCGGGTCCTTGAGGATCGTCAGCAGCTCCTTGCGGCAGAGGTTGGCGATGCGCATGAGGAAATCGACCATGGCTTCGGCCCTCAGTCGAGGCTCTTGCGAGTTACCGCGCGCGCCACCAGCAGCAGGCCCACCGCGTACGCCAGCAGGATCGCGCAGTTGCGCCAGATCAGCGGCCACACGTCACCGGCGAGGAACAGCGTCTTGATCAGATCCATGAAATAGGTGGCCGGCAGCAGGTGCCCCACCACCCGAACGGCAGTGGGCACGTTGCGCAGATCGAACAGGAAGCCCGACAGCATCATCGAAGGCATGAAGGTCGCGATCAGAGCCACCTGGCTCGCGAGGAACTGGTTGCGCGTGACCGACGAGATCACGAGACCCAGGCTCACGGCCACGATCAGGTACAGCATCGAGCTGAACACCACCACCAGCAGCGAGCCGTACATGGGCACGGCGAACAGGTAGCGCGCGGAGAGCAGGCACAGCGTAAGGCCCAGCATGCCGACCGCGAAGTACGGAATGATCTTGGCCAGCAGGATCTCGACCGGCCGCACCGGTGTGACGAACAGCGCCTCCAGCGTGCCGCGCTCCCATTCGCGCGCCATCACCAGCGCCGTGAGGAAGGCGCCGACCAGCGTCATGATGAGCACGATCAAGCCCGGCACCAGATACCAGGTGCTGGTGTTCGCGGCGTTGAACCACATGCGCTGCTCGACGGCGACGCTGCCTGCGGCCGCGGCGCCGGCAGCGTCGCCGCTGCGGTCCGCCTGCCGCACGCCCGCTTGCGCGAGGGCGCCGCTCACGTAGGCCTTGATGATGCTCGCGCGCCCCGCGTCCGAGCCGTGCACGATGAGCTGCACGCGTGCGTTGCCGGCGGCGAGCGCGCGGGAGAAATCGGCCGGCACGCGCACGATGCCGTCGACCTTGCGCTCGCGCATCAGTTCCTCGGCGTCGTGCATCGAGCCCAGCAGGACCGGCGCAATGGTGGGCGAGAGCTGCAGCCCGGCAATGGCCTCGTGCGCGGTCGGCGAGGCGTCTTCCATGACCACGGCCACGGGCGCGTTCTTCACGTCGAGCGACATGCCGTAGCCGAAGATCAGGATCAGCACCATCGGTAGCAGGATGCCGATGGCGAGGTTGCTGCGGTCGCGCAGCAGCTGGCGGAACTCCTTGCGCGTGAGGGAGACCAGGCGGGACCGGAAGCCGTTCATGCCGCCACCTCTTCCGTGCTCTTGTGCCGCGCCTTCTCGACGATGCCGATGAAGGCCTGTTCCATGTCGATGCGTCTCTCGCTGTCTTCCTCGCCCAGCGCTTGCGCGCGCACCTCCTGCGGCGTGCCGATGGCCAGCACCTTGCCTGCGTCCTGGATCACGATGCGGTCGCAGTACTCCGCCTCTTCCATGAAGTGCGTGGTGATGACGACTGTGGTGCCGCCTTCCGACAGCGCCGTGATGCGGCGCCAGAACTCGCGGCGCGCGAGCGGGTCGGCGCCGCTGGTGGGTTCGTCGAGGAACAGGATCTCGGGCTCGTGCAGCAGGCCGGTGGCCATCGCCAGGCGCTGCCTGTAGCCGCCGGCCAGTTGGCTGCTGGGCGTGTCGAGTGCCTGGGCAAGGTCGAACTGGTGCAGCACCGTGTCCATCCGCTCGCGCAGCTTCGCGCCGCGCAGGCCGTAGGCCCCCCCGAAGAACGAGAGGTTCTCGCGCACCGTGAGGTTGCCGTAGAGCGCGAACTTCTGCGAGACGTAGCCGATGCGCTGGCGCGCCTGTGCGCGTGCATGCCGCAGGTCGACGCCGGCCACGCGCAACTGGCCGCCGCTGGCGGGCAGCAGGCCGCAGAGCATGCGGAAGGTGGTGGTCTTGCCCGCGCCGTTAGGGCCGAGCAGGCCGAAGATTTCGCCGCGCCGAACCGAGAAGCTGGTGTTGGCCACGGCGACGAAATCACCGAAGCGGCGCACGAGGTCCTTGACCTCGATGACCACCTCGCCCGATTGGCCGTCGGGCGTCGCCATGGCGGCTGGCGGAATGGTGTCGCTGGCGGGCGATGGCTGCGTTCGCAGCAGCATCATGAAGCCGTCTTCGAGGCGCGGCGCGACGGGCTCGGTGTGCGCGCCGTCGAGCAGCGCGTCGAGCCGCGCGCCGTCTGCTTCCTCGCGGCGGATGAAGCGCACCTCGCCGCCCTGCGGCACTGCATCGACGATGTCCTGCCGCGCGTCGAGCAGGCGAGCCTGAAGCAATCGCGGCGGCTCGCTGTCGGACGGCGTTGCGACAAAGCACAGGCCGCGCGCCCGGTCGCGCAGTTCGCCGGGCGCGCCCTGCGCCAGCAGCTTGCCGCCGCGCAGCACGAACACATGGCTGCAGCGCTCGGCCTCGTCGAGGTAGGCGGTGCTGACGATGACCGAGAGCTTTTCGTCGTCGACCAGTTGCTGCACGATCTCCCACAGCTCGCGGCGCGAGAGCGGGTCCACGCCCACAGTCGGCTCGTCGAGCAGCAGCAGGTCGGGCGAGCGCACCAGCGTGCAGGCCAGGCCGAGCTTCTGCTTCATGCCGCCCGAGAGCTTGCCGGCGGGGCGGGTGGTGAAGCGGCCGAGGTCGGTCATTTCCATCAGCCGTGCGTAGCGCTCGCGCCGCTGCGTGCGCGGCACGCCGTGCAGGTCGGCGTAGAGGTCGAGGTTCTCCTGCACGCTGAGGTCGTCGTAGAGGCCGAAGCGCTGCGGCATGTAGCTGATGCGGTCCTGCACCGCCTGCGGGTCGGCCGACACGTCGATGCCGAGCACGCGAAGCTCGCCCTGGTCGGCGCGCATCAGGCCGGCCATGAGGCGCAGCAGCGTGGTCTTGCCTGCGCCGTCGGGACCGACCAGCGCGGTGAGCGTGCCGGCGGGTACTTCGAGCGACACGTCGTCGAGCGCGTGCACGGCCGCGGCCGGCGCCTTCGGCACGAAGCGCTTGTGCAGCGAGCGCCCGGCCACGGCTTGCATTCAACAGCCCTCCGTGTGGGAAGTCTTGCTCCTTCCCCCGCTGGGGGAAGGCTGGGATGGGGGCAGGCAGAGCGCTCGACGGGTACGCCGTCTGCCCCCACCCCAGCCCTCCCCCAGAGGGGAAGGGAGCAATGCGGGAAGAAGGACGGTCATTCAGGGCCTGCCCGTCGAAGCCAGCTGCAGCCGCACGGTCGCCGGCATGCCGAGCCGCAGCCGGTCCTCCTTGTCGTCGACCATCACGCGGATCTCGTAGACGAGGCTGCTGCGCAGCTCCTCCGTCTGCACCGTCTTGGGCGTGAACTCGGCCACCGACGAGATGTAGCCGACCTTGCCCGCGATGGCCTCGCCGGGTTGGCTGTCGGTGCTCACGCGGGCCTCCTGCCCGGCGCGCACGCGGCCGAGGTCGGGTTCGGCCACGTAGGCGCGCACCCACTTGGGATCGGTGATGGCGAGCGTGAAGGCCGGGCGCTGCGGCGAGGCCATCTCGCCCGGTTCGAGCAGCCGGGCGCGCACGACGGCGTCGATGGGCGCCTTGAGCTCGGCCTCCGCGAGCTGGTGGTTCATGAGTGCGAGTTCGGCGCGGGCCGATTCGAGCTGGGCCTGCGCCTGCCCGATGTCTTCCTTGCGCGGCCCGGTGACAACCAGCTGCTGCGCCTTGTGCGCGTTGTCGAGCTGCGCCAGCGCCACCTTGCGCCTGGCCTGCGCGTTGTCGAGATCCTGCTGGCTCACCGCGCGGCCGGCCGTGGTGGCGCCGATGGCCTGCAGGCGCGCGAGCTGCTGCTGCGCCAGATCGGCATCGGCCTGCGCGGCGGCCACCTGGGCGCCGGCCTGCGCCACCTCCTCGGGGCGGCTGCCGGTCTTCAGGCGCAGCAGGACCTGCTCCTGCACGCCGATGCGCGCCTGCGACTGCGCCGCGCGCAGCACCAGCGAGCGGGTGTCGAGCCGGCCCAGTACCTGCCCGGCGCGCACGCGGTCGCCTTCGCGTACCGTCAGCTCGGCCACGCGCTCGTTGGCGTTGAAGGCCAGCGAGACCTGGCGCAGGTCGACGTTGCCGTACAGCACGAGCTGGTCGGAGGGCGCGGCCGAGCGGTGCGCGTACCACCAGCCGCCTGCTGCCGCGATGACTGCCACGGCGGCGATGGCGATAAGCGGTTTCCTGTTCATGGTGTGTGTCCTGACGAGGCTGCTTCTGTCCCCGGCCCTGTGTGATGTTATCAAATTGAAATTTGAATTTGAAGTATTTTTTCGTTTGGGTTAGCCTCGAGGAATGGCAACCCGCACTCCGCGCACCGACGGCAACACCACGCGCCTGCACATCCTCGAGACCGCGGGGCGGCTGTTCGCGGCGCAGGGTTTCGCGCAGAGCACCAGCAAGGAAATCTGCACCCGCGCGGGCACCAACATGGCCGCGATCAACTACCACTTCGGCGGCCGCGACGGGCTCTACGAGGCGGTGCTGATCGAGGCGCACCGGCAACTGGTGAGCCTCGACGAGCTGATGGCGCTGTCCATGGAGTCCACCGATGCGCGGCTCAAGCTGCGCGCCTTCCTCACGCACATGGTCGAGATGAGCGCGCAGCCGAAGGCGCCGTGGGGCTTCCGGGTGGTGCTGCGCGAGGCGCTGTCGCCGTCGCCGGCCATGCCGGCGATGATCCAGCGGGCGGTGCTGCCCAAGGCCAAGCTGCTGCGCGGCATCATCGGCGAGATCATGGGCTTGCCCGGCGACCATCCCTCGGTGCAGCGCAGCCTGCTGCTCACGGTGCTGCCGTGCCTGGTGATGACGGTGGCGCCCAAGGACCTGAGCAGCAAGGTGCTGCCGGCCTTGAAAGACACGCAGGCGCTGGCGGACGACCTGATGCGCTACGTGCTCGCCGGGCTCGACGCCGTGGCAAAGGACGCCAAGGCCGCCGAGCCGACTACAGCTGGAAAGCGACGGTAAGCAGCAGCCCCTCGGCCACGTCGCGCAGCAGCCCCGGTCGCCGCGCGCGGTAGGGTTCGCCGGCCGACGCGGTGGTCTCGATCCACTCGGCCAGCCAGTCAATGTGGTCCTGGCCGTAGAACACCACGGCGGCCTCGTGATTCAGCAGCAGGCTGCGCAGGTCGAGGTTGATGGAGCCGCAGATGGCGAGTTCGTCGTCCACCACCACGGCCTTGGCGTGCGCCATGAACGGGAGCATGCGAAAGCTCACGCCCGCGCGTGCCAGGTCGCGCATGGCGCGTGCGCGCACGAAGTCGGCCAGTCGGTGGTTCGACTTCGCCGGCATCGCGATGGTCACCTGCACGCCGCGCCGCGCGGCCAGCCGCAGTGCGTCGCGCAGGCCGTCGCCGGGCACGAAGTAGGGCGTGATCGCGAGGATGCGTTGCTCGGCGCGGAAGCACGCGTCGATCAGCAAGGCATGCGCCGTGTCCTCAGTCTGGTCGGGGCCGCTCGGCAGGAACTGGGCCATGGCCGTGCCCGGGCCCTCGGCAACGTCGTCGCACGTGATGGCGCGGGCCTTGCGGCTGCGCACCGAGGTCCAGTCGTGGTCGAACTGGCGCGCCGCCGCCGCGGCCACGCTGCCGCGCAGATCGAACGACAGGTCGTACCAGGCCTCGGGATGCTTGTCGTTGCCGGTGAAATACTCGCCCGCGAGGTTGCGCCCGCCCGACCAGAGCCAGCTGTCGTCGGCAATGGTGAACTTGCGGTGGTTGCGCAGGTTGCGCGGCCCGATGCGGCGCAGGCTGAAGAAGGGGCGGAACACCGCCACCTCGCCGCCCGCCGCGCGCAGCCGGTCGAAGTGATGGCGCGGCAGCGACAGCGCGCCGAAGCCGTCGAGCAGCACCCGCACCTTGAGCCCCTCGCGCGCCCGCCTGGCGAGCCGCTCGATCACCGCATGGCCGAGTGGGTCGTCGCCGATGATGAAGGTGCACACGTCGATGCGCTCGCGCGCGCCGTCGATCACCTGCCACAGCGCCTCGCGCGCGGCCTCGCCTTCGGCATGCATGCGGATCGCGCAGCGCCCCGGCGGAGCGAGGCCGAAGCTCTCGATCAGGTCGGCCGCCCAGTGGCCCGGCGGCACCGAGCGCGGCGGCCGCGGCGAGCCCGCCGGGCGCAGCTTGCGCTGGCCGAACAGCAGGTACATCGGCAGGATGAAATAGGGCATCAGCACCAGCCCCATGACCCAGGCGATGGCCGTGGTGGGTGCGCGCTGCTCGCGGCGCGCGCGCGTGGTCAGGACGTAGACCAGCAATGCGAAAGTGACGACGAGGAAATGCTGCGAAGGGGAGGGCAGCCAGTCGAACCCTGTGATCGGCATGGAGCGATGATGCCTCAGCGCCGCCGGCCTTCAGCGTTGGAGGAAGGCCGGCACGCCGCGCCCCTGCGAGGCCAGGAACCGCATCATCGGGTCGACCACCGCGCGCACCGCGGGGCGGTCGCCCACGCGTGTGCGCCAGGCCAGCAGGCGCGGCGTGGCGTCGGTCATGCCGGCGCCCTTGCGGTCGGCGAACACGCAGGCCATGTAGAAGGCGATGTCGGCGAAGGAGTAGGGGCCGGCGAGGTACACGCGCGTGGCCAGCAGGCCTTCCATTTCTTCATAGAAGCGCGCGCAGCCGGCGCAGGCCGCGATCGCCGCGGCGCTGTGCATGTCGTGCTGCAGGCCGAAGAGCTTGATGACGTTGGGAAAGAAGACCTCGTCGGACTTCTGCTCCAGCTGCCGTGCGCGGGCCCGTTCGGCGATGCCCTCGGGCCACAGCGCAGGGGCGGGGTAGCGGTCTTCGAGGTATTCGAAGATCTGCGTCGAGTCGAACAGCTCGACCCCGCCGTCGATCTCGTCGGTCAGTACGGGCACCTGCTGCTTGACCGGGTTGACCCGCAGCACCACCGGGTGCTTGGGCTCGTAGGCGTCGCCCTCGATGAACGGCACCATGACCAGTTCGAAGGCAAGGCCTTTTTCGCGCGCCGCGATCTCGACCTTGGCGCCGAACATGCTGAGGGGGCCGGAGTAGATGTGAATCGTCATGGGCCCCGACTTCAACAGAAATGGCGCTTCAGGTCGAGCCCCAGACTTCCTGTGCAGTCTCGACCACGAGGCGCAGCTTGGCGCGCTGCGCTTCCACGGCGATGTTGTTGCCGTGCACCGTGCTGGAGAAGCCGCATTGCGGCGATAGCGCGAGCTGTTCGAGCGGGGCGTACTTGGTGGCATCTTCGATCCGGCGCTTGAGCTCGTCCTTGTCTTCCATCTCGCCGAACTTGGTGGTCACGAGGCCGAGCACCACGGTCTTGCCCTTGGGCAGGTAGCGCAGCGGCTTGAAGTCGCCCGAGCGGGCGTCGTCGTATTCCATGAAGTAGGCGTCGAGATCCATCTCTTTCAGCAGCGCCTCGGCCACCGGTTCGTAGTTGCCGGCCGCTGCGTGCGTGCTCTTGAAGTTGCCGCGGCACAGGTGCATGGCCAGCAGCATGCCCGGCGGCTTCTGCGCGACCACCTTGTTGATGAAGGCGGCGTAGCGGTGCGGCAGCTCGTTGGGGTCGTCGCCGCGCTTGCGGGCGGCTTCGCGCATGTGCTCGTCGCACAGGTAGGCCAGGTTGGTGTCGTCCATCTGCACGTAGGTGCAGCCGGCTGCAGCCAGCGAGCGCAGCTCGTCGCCATAGGCCTTGGCCACGTCGTCGTAGAACACCGGGTCGAGCTCGGGATAGTGTTCCTTGCTGATGCCGGCGCGGCCGCCGCGGAAGTGCAGCATGGTCGGCGAGGGGATGGTCACCTTCGGCGTGCGGCCCGCCGAAACCTGGCTCTTGAGGTACTGGAAGTCGGCGAGCTGGATGTCCTTCACGTGGCGCACCTTGTCGATCACGCGCATCGCGGGCGGCGCCAGTTCCTCGGTGCCGTCGGGCTTGCGGATGGTGACCGGAATGTCGGTCTTCACGCCGCCGAGCTGGTCGAGGAAGTCGATGTGGAAGTAGGTGCGGCGGAACTCGCCGTCGGTGATGCTCTTCAGGCCGATGTCTTCCTGGAAGCGGACGATCTCGGTGATGGCCTTGTCTTCGACCAGGCGAAGCTGCTCGGGCGTGATCTCGCCCTTGGCCTTCTGCTCGCGCGCTTCGAGCAGGTACTTGGGGCGCAGGAAACTGCCCACGTGGTCGTAGCGGGCGGGCAAGGCGGCGTGCTGGGACATGGATGACTCCGTCGTGATGGGGGAACGAGCGGAACATCGTATCGCCTTCGAAACATCGGCGGCTTGAATCAAACGACCCGGCGCGGCTGCGCCTACTGCGCCGACAGCCGGCACGCACGCAGGCGGAAGCTGCCATGCGCGATGATCGCGCGGTTCATCTGGTTATCGCGCAACAAAGAATCCCGTCGGAGACCGCTAGGTGATTGCCAGCTCCGCCGGGTGTTGCAAAGTGTTGAAAATAGCCCGGGTTCGCGTTCCGCCCCTCAAAGGAAAAACCATGCAAAGACGCCATCTCATCCAGACCGCCGCCCTGTCGGCGCTAGCGCTTTCAATGTCGCTGGCCAGCGCCCAGGACAACAAGTTCAAGATCGGCCTGATCCTGCCGATGACGGGCCAGTCGGCCTCCACCGGCCGCCAGATCGAAGCTGCCGCGCGCCTCTACATGGCCCAGAACGGCGACACCGTGGCCGGCAAGAAGGTCGAGCTGATCGTCAAGGACGACACCGGCCTGCCCGACGTCACCAAGCGCCTGGCTCAGGAACTGGTGGTGAACGACAAGGTCAACGTGCTGGCCGGCTTCGGCCTCACGCCGCTGGCGCTGGCCGTGGCGCCGATCGCCACGCAGTCGAAGACGCCTGAAGTGGTGATGGCCGCCGCCACGTCGAGCATCACCGAAGCTTCGCCCTACATCATCCGTTCGAGCTTCACGCTGCCGCAGGTGTCGGTGGCCATGGGCGACTGGGCGCCGAAGAACGGCGTGAAGACAGTCGTCACGCTGGTGGCGGACTACGGTCCCGGGAACGACGCCGAGAAGTTCTTCAGCGAGCGCTTCCAGCTCAACGGCGGCAAGGTGCTCGAGAAGCTGCGCGTGCCGCTGCGCAACCCCGACTTCGCCCCGTTCCTGCAGAAGGTTCGCGACGCCAAGCCCGACGCGCTGTTCGTCTTCGTGCCCTCGGGCGCGGGCGCGGCCGTGATGAAGCAGTTCCTCGAGCGCGGCATGGACAAGGCCGGCATCAAGATGATCGCCACCGGCGACGTGACGGACGACGACCAGCTCAACGACATGGGCGACGGCGCGCTGGGCGTGGTCACCTCGCACCACTACTCGGCCGCGCACCCCTCGGCGATGAACAAGAAGTTCGTCGAGGCCTTCCAGAAGGCCAACCCCAAGATGCGCCCCAACTTCATGGCCGTGGGCGGCTATGACGGCATGCGCGTGATCTACGAAGCGCTCAAGACCACCAAGGGCCAGGGCGGCGGCGAAGCGCTGCTGGCGGCCATGAAGGGCCAGGTCTTCGAGAGCCCGCGCGGCCCGGTTCTGATCGATGCGCAGACGCGCGACATCGTGCAGGACGTGTACCTGCGCAAGGTCGAGAAGAAGGACGGACAGCTCTACAACGTCGAGTTCGACGTGATCAAGGGCGTGAAGGATCCGGGAAAAGCTAAATAATGCTCGCCCCCAGGCTGCGCGCACTTCGTGTCGCTTCGCCTTCCCCCTACCGGGGGCAACACCAAAGGCCCGGCAAAGCCGGTTCCTCGGTGTTTCCCGAAGAGACCGCAGCGCGCGGCAAGCTGGTGAATCGCTGATATGTTGACCATTCTTTTCGACGGCATCGCCTACGGCATGCTGCTCTTCGTGCTCGCCGTCGGCTTGGCCGTGACGCTCGGGCTGATGAACTTCATCAACCTCGCGCACGGCGCCTTCGCCATGGCGGGCGGGTACCTCACCGTGTTCGCGATGCAGAAGCTGGGCCTGCCGTTTCTGGCCTGCCTGCCGTTCGCGTTCATCGTCGTCGCGTTGGCCGGGGCTTTGCTCGAACGCACGCTCTATCGGCCGATGTACGGCAAGCCGCACCTCGACCAGGTGCTTTTTTCCATCGGCCTCGCCTTCATGGCCGTGGCGGCCATCGACTACTTCGTGGGATCGTCGCAGCAGAACGTGCAGCTGCCCGAGTGGCTGCGCGGCCGTACCGAAATCGGCGATGGCGCGCTGCTGCTGGGCATGGGGCACTACCGGCTCTTCATCATCGGCGTGTGCGCCGTGCTCACGGTGGTGCTTCAGCTCATCCTGTCGAAGACGCGCTTCGGCAGCCGGCTGCGCGCGGCGGTCGACGACCCGCGCGTGGCGGCGGGGCTGGGCATCAACGTGAACATCGTGTTCCTGCTGACCTTCGCCGTGGGCTCCGGGCTCGCGGGGTTGGGCGGTGCGCTGGGCGCGGAAATTCTCGGGCTCGACCCGACCTTCCCGCTCAAGTACATGATCTATTTCCTGATCGTGGTGTCGGTCGGCGGCACCTCGTCGATCACCGGGCCGCTCGCGGCGGCGCTGCTGCTGGGCATTGCCGACGTGGCGGGCAAGTACTTCATTCCGAAGATGGGCGCGTTCACCGTCTACCTGCTGATGATCCTCATATTGATGTGGCGGCCCCAGGGCCTGTTCACCCGCAAAGGGGGGCGCTGAATGAGCACGCCTTCTTCTGCGACCGATTTCCAGTCGGCCCTGCTGCGCAAGGCGCGCTGGCACTCGCTCGAGTTCGTCGTCTGGGCCGCGGCCTTCGCGCTGCCGCTCGTGATGCCTTCGCACTCGCTGCTGATCAACGAGATCGCCATCGTCGCGCTGTTTGCGATGTCGCTCGACCTGATCCTCGGCTACACCGGCATCGTGTCGCTGGGCCATGCCGCCTTCTTCGGCTTCGGCGCGTATGCGGCGGCGCTGTTCGCCAAGCTCGTGATGCCCGACCCGACCGTGGGGCTCGTGGTCGCCACCGTGCTCTCCGCGCTGCTGGGCCTCGTCGCCAGCGTGACGATCTTGCGCGGCAGCGACCTCACGCGCCTGATGGTCACGCTCGGCACCGCGCTGCTGCTGCTCGAACTCGCCAACAAGCTCGACTGGCTGACCGGCGGTGCCGACGGCCTGCAGGGCGTGGTGATGGGACCGGTGCTCGGCCTGTTCGACTTCGACCTGTACGGCCGCACGGCCGCCTGGTATTCGCTGGCCGTGATGCTGCTGCTGTTCCTGCTGATGCGCCGGCTGGTGCATTCGCCGTTCGGCGCGACGCTCAAGGCCATCCGCGACAACCGGCTGCGCGCCATGGCCATCGGCATCCCGGTGGTGTCGCGCCTTGCGGTCATCTACACCGTGGCAGCCGGCATCGCCGGAGCCGCGGGCGCGCTGCTGGCGCAGACCACCGGCTTCGCCTCGCTCGACGTGCTGGCCTTCGACCGCTCGGCCGACGTGCTGCTGATGCTCGTCATCGGCGGCGTGGGCTGGCTCTATGGCGGCGTGGCGGGCGCCATCGTGTTCAAGCTGCTGCAGACCTGGCTGTCGGCCGTGACGCCGCAGTACTGGATGTTCTGGATCGGCCTGATCCTGGTGCTGCTGGTGCTGGTCGGGCGCGACCGGCTGCTGAAGCCCTGGACGTGGTTCGGCGCCGGCAAGAAGAAGGGTGGAGCGGCATGAGCGACACCGTTCTTTCCACCCACGGCCTCGTGATGCGCTTCGGCGGCATCACGGCCACCAACAACGTGTCGATGGAGCTCAAGCGCGGCGCGCGCCATGCGCTGATCGGCCCCAACGGCGCGGGCAAGACCACGCTGATCAACCAGCTCACGGGCGTGCTCACGCCGACCGAAGGCCGCATCACGCTGCTGGGCGAAGACATCACGACGCTCGCGCCGCACAAGCGCGTGGCGCGCGGGTTGGTGCGCACGTTCCAGATCAACCAGTTGTTCGATTCGATGACGCCGCTCGAAACGCTGGCGCTCGTGGTGTCGCAGCACCAGGGCATCGGCGCGCAATGGTGGCGTCCGCTGGGCGCCAGCAAGGCCATCGCCGAGCGCGCGACGCAACTGCTCGAGCAATTCCACCTGAGCGACGTGGCACAACAGCAGGTGAAGCACCTGGCTTATGGCAAGCGCCGCCTGCTGGAGATCGCCATCGCGCTGGCCTGCGAGCCGCGCGTGCTGCTGCTCGACGAGCCGGTGGCGGGCGTGCCCGCCGGCGAGCGCGAGGAGCTGCTGCAAACCGTGGCCGCGCTGCCGGCCGACGTGTCGGTGCTGCTCATCGAGCACGACATGGACCTGGTGTTCAGCTTTGCCGACCGCATGACGGTGCTGGTCAACGGCACGCTGCTGACCGAGGGCGACCCTGAAACCATCGCCAACGATCCCAAGGTGAAAGAGGTCTATCTGGGCCACGGAGAAACCGCCCATGTCTGAGCTGCTGCGCATCGAGAACCTGAGTGCCGGCTACGGCGAGGCCGTGGTGCTGCACGACGTGGCGTTCGCGCTCGGCGAGGGCCAGACGCTGGCGCTGCTGGGCCGCAATGGCACGGGCAAGACCACGCTGATCAATACGCTCGCGGGCGCCACGCGCCAGCATGGCGGCAGCATCGCGCTGAGCGGACAGGCGCTGCACAAGCTGGCGCCGCACCAGCGCGCGGCAGCCGGCATCGGCTGGGTGCCGCAGGAGCGCAACATCTTCAAGTCGCTCACCGTGCACGAGAACCTCACGGCCGTGGAACGGCCGGGCAAGTGGAATCCGCAACGGGTCTACGAGATGTTCCCGCGTCTCGCAGAGCGCAAGACCAACCTCGGCACGCAGCTGTCGGGCGGCGAGCAGCAGATGCTGGCCGTGGGCCGCGCGCTGGTGCTGAACCCCAAGCTGCTGCTGCTCGACGAGCCACTCGAAGGGCTCGCGCCGATCATTGTGGAAGAGCTGCTGCGCGCCATCCGCCGCATCACGCAGGACGAGGGGCTGGCCGCGATCATCGTGGAGCAGCATCCGCAGGCGATCCTCGCGATCTCCGACGAAGCAGTGGTGTTGGACCACGGCACCATCGTGCACAAGGACAGCGCCGCGGCGCTGCGCACCCAGCCGCAGGTGCTGGACCGGCTGCTGGGCGTGGCGCGCTAGACGAGTTCCGCGAGGCGCGCCTTCCAGTCTTCGGTACGGCCCAGCCACGGGCCGACCTCGATGCGGCTGGCGCTGCCATCGGCCCGCGTCAGCACGAAGGTCGGGAATCCCTGGCCGCCCGCACGTTGCAGCAGCTGGCGGCTTTCGGCGATGTGTTGCGCGGTCGCTTCTCCCGCCAGGCGCTCGACGGCTGCAGCAAAGGCTTCGGTATCGAAACCGAGTTCCGCGGCCACCGCCTTCAGCACTTGCGCGTCGGCGATGCGTCGGCCTTCGACATAGTGCGCACGCTGCAGGCGATGCACCATGTCCAGCCCACCGCCTGAGCGCAGCGATTCGGCCGCGAGGATGGCGGTGATCGGCGGCTCGGAATCCATCACCGCGCCGGTGTCGCGCAGCAGTCCTTCGAAGTAGCCTTCGCCGAAGGGCTGGCCCGTCATCTCGGCGATGCGCCGGTCGTGCGGTATCACGTACTCGCGCCACTGCGGCGTGATTGCGCGGCGGTTGGCGCCGGTCATCATGCCGCCGCCATGGAACGCGACCTGCAGGCCCGGCATGTTGCGCGCCGCGTCGACCAGCGGCGCCGCGGCGTAGCACCAGCCGCACAGCGGGTCGAAGATGTAGTGCAGGGTGATGGTGTCGTTCACTGCGGCCATTTCATTTCTCCCTTGATGACCTTGGCGCCGAGTTCCAGCGACGAAGTGCCTTCCAGCTTCGGGTAGCGCTTCTTCATCGCGGCGATCAGCGCGACCGAGCCCTTGGCCTTGGCGGCTTCGGTTTCGAAGGCCTGCAGGTAGCTGCGCGTGAACTTCACCGAGGCCAGCGTGTAAGGCGCCGAGCCGTTGGCGTTCGGCAGGTAGTGGCCGGGCACCACGGTCTTCGGGTGCAGTGCCTCGATGCGGCCGAGCGTCTTGATCCATTCCTGGCGCGATTCGGGCGTCTGCGTGTCGGCCACCCACACGTGGATGTTGGCCGAGACGGGGATGCCGCCGACCACGGCCTTCAGCGAAGGAATCCAGCCGAAGGTGCGTTCGGGCGTGGGGCCGTCGAGGCCGACGACCTGGATCTTGCGGCCTTCGAGCGTGAGGCTGTCACCGGCCAGCGGCTCGGGTACGAGCAGCGCCTTGGGCGCGTTGTCCTTGAGGATCGGGCCCCAGTGCGCGAGCTTGCCGTCCTTCGAGGCCTGGATCGCGGCCACGGTCTGCGGCGTGGCGACGATCTTTGCGTCGGGGAAGGCGGCCTGGATCACATCGAGGCCGAAGTAGTAGTCGGGATCGCTGTGGCTGATGTAGACCGTGGTGAGCTTCTTGCCCGTGGCCTTGATCTTCTGCACCAGCGCCTCGGCGTCGTTGCGCTGGAACTGGGCGTCGATCAGCACGGCGTCGGTCTGGCCCGTGACGATTTCCGAAGAGACCGGGAACATCGATTTCGTGCCGGGGTTGTAGACGTCGAGCTTGAGCGGCTGGGCCGCCTGCGCGGCAAGCGGGGCGAGGCTCAGCGTGGTGGCGAGGGCAGCGGCGGAGAGGAGGGCTCTGCGGAACATGGCGGCGATCTTTCTGAATGTGTGATGCGAAGAGGTGACAGCGCTGAATGCCCCGAATGTTAGGTTGCGAGAATCGAAACAAAAACCTGATGATTCACAACGAATAGTTTCGGATTTCGGCCGAATGAGCTTCCGGGTCGTCAGTCCGTGGCGCATCTCTCGAGGTGCGCGACCAGCAGTTGCGCCGACGGCGACAGCGCCGCCTCGCCGCGAAAGCAGATCGCGAAACGCCGCCGCGCCCACGCGTCGGTGAGCGGCATCAGCCGCAGGCCGAAGGCATCGGTGAAGGGCCGCGCCACCTCCGCCGGCACCACGCTGATCGCCAGTCCGGCCCGCACCACCCGCAGTGCCGCGTCGAAGTTGGAGACCAGCACTCGGTACACCAGCGGCTTGCCCGCCACCGCTGCCTCGCGCGCCAGCATCAACTGCACGGCGCTCAGCGCCGGCATGCCGACGAATTCGTGGTCGAGCACCTGCTCGAAGCGCACGTGCTCGTGCCTTGCGACGGGATGCGACGGGTGCGCGACGATGGCGAGGTGGTCGGAGCGGTAGTTGCGCCGCTCCAGGCCGTCGAGGTCGGCGGCATCCCAGCACAGGCCGATGGAAGCGCTGCCCTCGCGGATGCCGCGCACGATCTCGGGGCTTACGCGCTCTTCCATGTCGACGCGGATGTTGCGGTGGGCCGGGTCCTTCAAAAAGCCCGCCACGTCTTCCGCCAGCGACTCGGCCATGACCGAGGCCGAGGCCAGGATGCGCACGTGCCCGCGAGCGCCGCCCGCATAGGCGGCCATGTCGCGCTCGATGCGGTTCACGCTGCCGAGCATCGCGCGGGCGTGCTCCAGCAGGGTTTCGCCGGCCGGCGTGGGCACCACGCCGCGGCGCTTGCGCAGCAGCAGCGGCGTGCCCACCGCTTCTTCGAGCTGGGCCAGCCGCTTGCTGATGGCCGAGCCGACGATGCTGGCCTGCTCGCCGGCGCGCGCGATGCTGCGCGTTTCGCAGACGGCGACGAACAGGCGCAGGGTGGTGAGGTCGAGGTCTCTCATGGTGTTCCGCTTCGGAAGCAAATGGCTTCCAAAATATACCTTCTGGGTCGAATCGGAACTTCTAATATTCACGCCGTACCCTCACGACGGAGACAAAGTCTTGATTCACCCCTTCCTGCCGCCATGCGCGGTCGTTCGCGAAGTGGGCCTGCGCGACGGCCTGCAGAGCATTGCCCGCGTGCTGCCCACCGCACGCAAGCTCGAATGGATCCGCGACGCGCATGCGGCCGGCCAGCGCGAGATCGAAGTCGGCTCCTTCGTGCCGGCGCACCTGCTGCCGCAGCTGGCGGACACGGCCGAGCTGCTGGCCTATGCGAAGACCTTGCCCGGGCTCTTCGCCTCGGTGCTGGTGCCCAACCTGAAGGGCGCGGAGCGCGCCATCGCGGGCGAGGCCGACCTGATGATCGTGCCGCTCTCGGCCAGCCACGCACACAGCCTCGCCAACCTGCGCAAGACGCCCGACGAGGTGGTGGCCGAGGTGGGCCGCATCCGCGCCGCGCGCGATGCGGCGGGCTCGAAGACGCTCATCGACGGCGGCGTGGGCACGGCCTTCGGCTGCACGCTCCAGGGCCACGTCGACGCCGACGAAGTGCTGCGGCTGATGCAGGCGCTGCTCGACGCGGGCGCCGACCGCGTGAGCCTTGCCGACACCGTCGGCTATGCCGATCCGGCGATGGTCCGTAGCCTGTTCGAGCGCGCGCTGCGCATTGCGGGCGACCGACTGTGGTGCGGCCACTTCCATGACACGCGCGGCCTCGGGCTGGCCAATGTCTACGCGGCGCTGGAAGTCGGCGTGACGCGCTTCGACGCCTGCCTCGCCGGCATCGGCGGCTGCCCGCATGCGCCCGGGGCCAGCGGCAACGTCGACACCGAAGACCTCGTCTTCATGCTCGAGAGCATGGGCGTCGCGACGGGCGTCGATCTGCCGAAGCTGCTCGAGCTGCGCAAGCGCGTGGCGGGCTGGCTCGAAGGCGAAACGCTGCAGGGCACGGTATGGCGCGCGGGCTTTCCAAAGACCTTCGCGGCCACGGCGGGGGTCGCGGCATGAGCACCGCAGGCACCGAAGAAAAGCGCCTGCCGCTGGCTGGCATCCGCGTGGTCGAGTTCACGCACATGGTCATGGGGCCGACCTGCGGCATGGTGCTCGCGGACCTGGGCGCCGAGGTCATCAAGGTCGAGCCGATCGAGGGCGACCGCACGCGGCACCTGCTGGGTGCGGGGGCTGGCTTCTTTCCCATGTTCAACCGCAACAAGAAGAGCATTGCGCTCGACCTCAAGAAGCCCGAGGGGCTCGAGGCCGCGCTGCGCCTGTGCGCCACGGCCGACGTGGTGGCGCAGAACTTCAAGCCAGGCACCATGGACAAGTACGGCCTGGGCTATGCCGCCCTCGGCAAGCTCAACCCGCGCCTCGTGTACGTGAACCACACCGGCTTCCTGCCCGGCCCGTACGAGCACCGCACTGCGCTCGACGAGGTGGTGCAGATGATGGGCGGCCTCGCCTACATGACCGGCCGCCCCGGCGACCCGCTGCGCGCGGGCACGAGCGTGAACGACATCATGGGCGGCATGTTCGGCGCCATCGGCGCGATCGCCGCGCTGATGCAGCGCGCCGAGACCGGCAAGGGGCAGGAGGTGCAGTCCGCGCTGTTCGAGAACAACGTGTTCCTGGTCGGCCAGCACATGCTGCAGTACGCGATCACGGGGCAGGCCGCCGCGCCGATGCCCGAGCGCATCTCGGCGTGGGCGCTGTACGACGTGTTCACCGTGAAGGACGGCGAGCAGATCTTCCTGGCCGCGGTGAGCGACGCGCAGTGGAAGACCTTCTGTGACGCGCTGGGCTTCGACGACCTGAAGGCCGACCCGGCCCTGCGCACGAACAACGACCGCGTGCGTTTGCGGCCCACGCTGCTGGCCGATCTGCGCCAGCGCCTGGCCGATCGTTCGGCGGCGGAACTGTCGGCGATCTTCGAGGCCAAGGGCCTGCCGTTCGCGCCGATCACGCGGCCGGAAGACCTGTACGAAGACCCGCACCTGAAGGCCACCGGCGGGCTCGTGGACATCCGCCTGCCCGACGGCGAGCGTGCCGGTGAAACGGCGCAGACGACGCTGTTCCCGATCACGCTCGGCGGCGAGCGCCTTGGCGTGCGCCTGAATCCGCCCACGCTCGGCGAGCACACGCGCGAACTGCTGGCCGAACTGGGCTATGCACGCGAGCAGGTGGACGCCCTGCTCGCCGATTCGGCAGTGGCCTGAGCCTGCGATCCTTTTCCCGAAACATAAAGAGAGACAAGACCATGACGAAGACACTTCCCTCGACGAACCTGGATCGCCTGAACCGCCGCGCGGTGCTCGGCCTCGGCGCGTGCGCCGCCGCGGTGGCCGCGATGGGTGCGCGCCCGGCGCTCGCGCAGGGCTCCGACAAGCCCGTCCGCTTCATCCTGCCGATCAGCGCCGGCTCGGGCGTCGACACCATCGTGCGCGCGGCGGCGCCCGCGCTCGGCAAGGCCTTCGGCCAGCCGGTGGTGATCGAGAACCTGCCGGGTGCGGGCGGCATCACCGGCGCGGCGGCCATCGTCAAGGCCGCGCCCGACGGACTCACGCTGGGCATGGTGTCGAACAACCACGTCATCAATCCGGCGGTGTTCAAGAAGATGCCCTTCGACGCGATCAACGACGTCACGCCGATCAGCGTGGTGGGCGCGACGCCGCTGGTGCTGCTGGTGAACCCGAAGGTGCCCGCGAAGAACGTGAAGGAACTGGTGGCGCTGCTGCGCGCCAAACCCGAGGGCTACAACTACGCCTCGTCGGGCAACGGCACCATCATCCATCTTGCCGGCGAGATGTTCATGGACGAGGCCGGCGTGAAGGCGCGGCACATCCCCTACAAGGGCACCGGGCCGATGGTGACCGACATGATCGGCGGGCAGGTCGAGATGGGCGTGGTCGCGCTGCCGGCCGTGCAGCAGCACATCCGGAGCGGTGCGCTGCGCGCCATCGGCCTGTGCGGCGCGACGCGCTCGCCGGCAGCGCCGGAGATTCCGACCATCGCGGAGCAGGGGCTGCCGAACTACGCGGTCGAAGGCTGGTTCGCGGTGATCGGCCCGCCGAAGATGCAGGCGGCCGACGTGCAGCGCGTGCACGATGCGGTGGCCGCCGCTTTCGCGAGCCCCGAAGTGCGCGAGGCGATGGACAAGCAGGGCAACGTCGTCAGGCCCACGACGCCCGAGCAGGCCGCGAGCTACTTCCGCAGCGAGGCCGCGCGCTATGCGGCGCTGGTGAAGAAAGCGAACGTGGTGCTGGAGTAAGGGCCTTGCTCCTTCCCCCTCTGGGGAAGGCTGGGATGGGGGCTGGCGGCCGTCGATGACGCGCTGCGTCGTGGTCGATGCCGTCGTGCCCCCCACCCCGACCCTCCCCCGGCAGGGGACGAGGAAAAATCAAGCCGGCCCGACGGCGCGGTACAACGCCCGCACGAAGTCCGACTGCGTGATCATCCCCGTCAACCGCTTCTCGCCGTCGATGATCGGGATATGGTGATGCCCGCCCTCGGAGAACAGCGGCACCAGGTCGACCACGGGCCGGTCGGCGCTGGCCACGCGCACCTGGCGCGTCATGATCTGGCCAACCACCTCGGGCTTGTTCGACATCACCGTGCGCGTGGCGCGGATCAGGTCGCGCAGCTTGCCGGCGATGCCGTCATGGTGCTGCAGGTCGAGCTGGCGGAAGAAGTCGGCCTGCGTGACGATGCCGACCACGCGGCGCGTGCGGTCGGTGACGGGCAGGGCCTTGATGTGTCGTTCGTGCATCAGCGCCCAGGCTTCCTGCAGCGGCGTGCCGAACTCCACCGAGATGGGCACGCTGGACATGATGTCGGCACAGGTCAGCGTACCGAGGCGCCGCTTGTACGACTCGAGCTCGGTTTCGCGGATCAGCGATTCGAGGTCGTCGCGGCTGATGTCGAGCACCTGGTTGTAGCGGGCCAGCACCGCGTCGATGTCGGCCTGGCTGAAGCGCGCATCGGCCGCGGGCGGACGCACCACCTGCACGTGCGGGTAGCGCCGCCCGGTGAGCGTGTTGTAGGCCACGCCGGCCAGCACCAGCAGCAGCGAGTTGGTGAAGAAGGGGAAGAGGGCGGACGAGAAATGCGTGGTGTGCGTCAGCACCGCCAGCAGCGCCGCGGCGCCGCCGGGCGGATGCAGGCAGCGCGCGCTGAACATCAGGCCGATGGCGCCCGCCACGGCCACAGCGGCGGCCAGCGCGGAGTCGGGAATCCAGTTGACGGCCGCGATGCCGACCACCGCCGACAGCGTGTTGCCGCCGATGACCGACCACGGCTGCGCCAACGGGCTCGCCGGCACCGCGAACACCAGCACGGCGCTGGCGCCCAGCGGTGCGATCAGCCAGACGGTCGCGGCCAGCGGGCCGGCCAGCCACCGGCACAGCAGCGCCGTGACCAGCAGCCCGAGGCCGGCGCCCGCAACCGCGCGCAGCCGCTCGCGCGCATCGACGGTGGTGCGGCCCGGCAGCCAGGCGCGCGCATGATTCAGGAGTGCCTCGAACCGCATCGCAGCCTCCGTCCTCAGCCTTCGTGAGCCACCAGGCGCCCGATCTCGGGCCAGCGGCCATGCAGCCACACCCATGCGACCAGGCCGATGCCGAGCATGCCCATGGAGGTCAGCGCCAGCGCGAGCGTCGAGTGCATCACCAGCGGCGCCACCGCGCCGGCCACCACGCCGTTGGCGGTGGAGCCGATCACCGCCTGCAGCGACGAGGCCATGCCGCGGCGCTCCGGGTGCAGGTCGAGCACCAGCAGCGTGACCACCGGCACCATCAGCGCCCAGCCGAAGGCGAACACCGCGAGCGGCCACAGCGCCCAGGCCACGTGCGCCTCGAAGAAGGTGTTGGCCACCACGTTGATCACCGAGGTCGCCAGCATGATGACGAAGCCGTCGCGGATCTGCCGCTTGGGCGCCACCTTGCCGGCCATGCGGCCGCTGGCGCGCGCGCCGAGCATGATGCCGCCGATGGTCAGCAGGAAGAACCAGAAGAACTGCTGCGGCTGCAGCGCGAGGTGGTCGCCCAGGAACGCGGGCGCGGCCAGCACGTAGAGGAACATGCCGTTGAAGGGCACGCCGCTGGCAAAGGCCAGCAGCAGGAAGCGCGGATCGGAGCACAGGTCCCAGTAGCCGCGCAGCAGGTGCCGCACCTGGAAGGGCTGGCGGTGGTCCTTGTGCAGCGTCTCGGGCAGCAGCTTGTAGTTGGCGGCGAACAGCACCACGCCCACCGCCACCAGGAACCAGAACACCGCATGCCAGCCTGCGTGCACGAACAGGAAGCCGCCGATGATCGGTGCGATGGCCGGGGCCACGCCGAAGTAGATCGTCACCTGGCTCATCACCCGCTGCGCCTCGGCCGGCGGGAACATGTCGCGGATCACTGCGCGCGAGACCACGATGCCGGCGCCGGTCGAGAGGCCCTGCAGCCCTCGGAACAGCACGAGCTGCGTGATGTTCTGCGACAGCGCGCAGCCCAGCGAGGCGAGCGTGAACACGGCCAGTCCCCACAGCACCACAGGCCGGCGGCCGAAGCTGTCCGACAGCGCACCGTGGAACAGGTTCATGAACGCGAAGCCGAACAGGTAGGCCGAGAGCGTTTGCTGCATCTCGGCCGGCGTGGCACCGATGGAGCGCGCAATGCCCGAGAAGGCCGGGATGTAGGTGTCGATGGAGAAGGGCCCGAGCATGCCGAGCACTGCGAGCAGCACGGCAAGCGCCCAGCGCGGGGCCTGCCAGAGTTTGTCTGCATCGGGATTCATGGAAGTTGCTCCATTCTTCTTGTCGTGTGCGGCTCCCAAAAGAGAGCGCCCGCCGCCCGGTGAGGGGCGAGGCGGGCGCTTGTGGCTTCAGGGAACCCGGATTACAGAGTATCGATGAAGCTGCGCAGCTTGTCGGAGCGGCTCGGGTGCTTCAGCTTGCGCAGCGCCTTGGCCTCGATCTGGCGGATGCGCTCACGCGTCACGTCGAACTGCTTGCCGACTTCTTCCAGCGTGTGGTCCGTGCTCATCTCGATGCCGAAGCGCATGCGCAGCACCTTGGCTTCGCGCGGCGTGAGCGAGTCCAGGATGTCCTTCACCACGTCGCGCAGGCCGGCTTGCATGGCGGCCTCGATGGGCGCCGTGTTGCTGCTGTCCTCGATGAAGTCGCCCAGATGCGAATCGTCGTCGTCGCCGATGGGGGTTTCCATCGAGATCGGCTCCTTCGCGATCTTCATGATCTTGCGGATCTTGTCTTCCGGGATCTCCATCTTCGCGGCCAGGATGCCGGCGTCGGGCTCGAAGCCGAACTCCTGCAAGTGCTGGCGCGAGATGCGGTTCATCTTGTTGATCGTCTCGATCATGTGCACCGGGATGCGGATGGTGCGCGCCTGGTCGGCGATCGAGCGCGTGATGGCCTGGCGGATCCACCASGTCGCATAGGTSGAGAACTTGTAGCCGCGGCGGTATTCGAACTTGTCSACSGCCTTCATSAGGCCGATGTTGCCTTCCTGGATCAGGTCSAGGAACTGCAGGCCGCGGTTGGTGTACTTCTTGGCGATGGAAATCACGAGGCGCAGGTTGGCCTCGATCATTTCCTTCTTGGCATCGCGCGAAGACGATTCGCCTTCGTTCATGCGCTTGTTGATGTCCTTGAGCTGGGTCAGCGGCACCACCACGCGCGACTGGATGTCGGTCAGGCGTTGCTGCAGTTCCTGCACCGGCGGAATGTTGCGCGCGAGCACGGCGCTCCAGGGCTTGCCGGCGGCAGCCTGCTTCTCGACCCACTTGAGGTTCAGGAGGTTCGACGCGATGCGGTTGCCGTTCTTGTCGTAGCCGCTGAAGTCGCGGATGAACTCGTCCTGCGGGAAGCCGCACTTGTCCACGATGATGCGGCGAAGCTCGCGCTCCTTCTTGCGCACGTCGTCGACCTGCGTGCGCACCAGGTCGCACAGCTTCTCGATGGTCTTGGCCGTGAAGCGGATGGTCATCAGCTCTGCGGACAGGGCCTCCTGGGCCTTGACGTACGCGGGGGTGCCGTAGCCTTCCTTGTCGTAGATCTTGTGGACCTTCTCGAACATTCCGGCGATGCGGTCGAAGCGCTCGAGCGCTTCGCGCTTGAGTTCCTCGAGCTTCTTGGTCAGGGCCTTGGAGCCGCCCTTGCCGTCATCGTCGTCTTCCTCGTCGAATTCGTCGAAGTCTTCTTCGGCCACGTAGTCGTCGGCCTCGTTGGGATTCGAGAAGCCGTCGACGATGGTCGAGATGACGACCTTGCCTTCGCGGATCTCGGCGGCCAGGCGCAGGATCTCGGCGATGGTGGCAGGGGAGGCCGAGATGGCTTCCATCATGGCCATCAGGCCGCCTTCGATGCGCTTGGCGATTTCGATTTCGCCTTCGCGCGTCAGCAGCTCGACCGTGCCCATCTCGCGCATGTACATGCGAACCGGGTCGGTGGTGCGGCCGAATTCGCTGTCCACCGTGGACAGGGCCGCTTCGGCTTCTTCCTCGGCTTCTTCCACCGTGGTGGCGGTGGGCGCGGTGTTGTTCAGCAGCAGGGTTTCGGCGTCGGGCGTCTGCTCGTACACCGCCACGCCCATGTCGTTGAGCATGGTGACCACGACTTCCATGGTCTCGGCGTCGACCAGCTTGTCGGGCAGGTGGTCGGAGATTTCGCCGTGCGTGAGGTAGCCGCGCGTCTTGCCCAGCGTGATCAGGGTCTTCAGGCGCGAACGGCGCTTGGCCAGGTCTTCTTCGGAGAGCACGGTCTCGTCGAGGCCGAATTCCTTCATCAAGGCGCGTTCCTTCGCCTTGCTGATCTTCATGCGCAGCGGCTTGACCTTTTCTTCGGTGGTCGTGGCAGCCGCGGGCTCGTCGCCGGCCAGATCTTCCTCGATGTCCGACAGGTCGATGTCGTTCTCGGGCGCATCCTTGTCAGCCTTGGGCTTGCGGCCGCGCTTGGCGCCGGTGGCAGGCGTGGCGGCACCGGCGGCCTTGGGCGGGCGGCCGACTTTCTTGGCTGCCGGGGCGGCTGCTTTTTTGGGATCGTCGAGAGAGGTCGATTTCGTGGGCACGGTTTTCACTTTCGTTGCGGCTGCCGATCTGGATGCGGCGGCGGCCGTCTTGGTTGCCGGCTTCGCGCCGGCTTTCAACGGTTTCTCTGCTGCGGGCTTGGTGGCGACGCTTTTGGCAAGTGAAGGAGCAGGCTTCTTTGAACTGGGCATACGACCTCGTTACGGCAAGAAAGAACAAGCGAAATCACAGGCGCACCGTCACACGGACAGCGCCACCACAGCCCGTGCACAGGCACGGACTAAAAACAATTGGGAAAGAGGAATGAATTCCTCAGCAGGCAAGATGTCGGGCGAACATTTGGTATGCAGTCCTTGCGGTTATTGACCCTTTCCGCCGGAATTTACCGTTGGAGTGCGTTGCGCTAGGGGTCGGCCCGGAGGTGCTGCTGTCGCTCTTGCCTAATTTCGCCAGTTGCGAAGCCCTACATTATAGCGTGTTGCGCAAATTTCAAGCAGTTTCTGAACCCGAGGCGCGCAGGCGGGCGCGCAATTCGAGCCGCCGGGTCTCCAGCGCCTTGTAGCGCTCCAGGGCTTTCGGGTCTTTCCCGACGGCCGCGATGGCTTCGCTCTGCTGGGCCTTGAGGCGGTCGTCGAGCATGAAATCGAGCACGCTGGCGAGTTCGCGGGCGGCGTCGGCCAGGTGCTGCGCTTCTTCGCCCTCGGGGATGGGACCGGCTTCGGAGACGGACATCAACCGCTCGGCCAGCGGCTCGAAGCCGAGTCCGCGCAGGCCTTCGCGCAGGGCTGCCCAGGGCTGGACACCGTGCTCGTGCAGCTGGCTGTCGAGCCAGGTGAAGAGGGCACCGTGATGGCCGGGCAGTTCGCAGAGCATCAGGTGAAGCTCGTGCGACAGGGCTTCCCACTGCGCCATGTTCGACAGCAGCAGCCGCACCGCCACGTCGGGGCGGCTGGGCGGGGCGCCGCGTCCGCGCAGGGGCTCGATGGGTTCCTCGAATTTGCCGCCCCAGCGCTTGCCCTTGGTGAACTTGCCGCGCTGCTGGAACTTGGGCTTGCTATCGCTTTCATAGCGAGGCGGTTCGTAGTCCTGGGGCGGGGGCATGTCCGGGTAGTAGTCATCACTGTCGCCACCGCTGAAGCCCGAGGGCTCGCTGTGGCGCTGCGGCGCCGGTGCGCCCCCGGCCTTGCGCGGGCCGGGTGTGGAGGCCCAGAGATCCGACAGCGCCGCCGCATCGAGCTGCACCAGCGTTGCGATCTCGCTCAGCAACTGGCGCTTGAGTGCGCCGTCGGGCATGGCGCTCCAAAGCGGGCGCACGTTGCTCGTCATGTGGGCGCGGCCCTCGGCGGAAGTCAGGTCGCAGCCTTCGCGGGCGGCTTCGAGCATGAAGCGCGACAGCGGCGTTGCCTCGTTCACGAAGCGGGCGAAAGCCTCGGCGCCGTGCTCGCGGATGAAGCTGTCGGGGTCGTGCTCGGCCGGCAGGAACAGGAACTTGATGCTGCGCACATCGGTGGCGTAGGGCAGCGCGCCGTCGAGCGCCTTGCGCGCAGCGCGCCGGCCCGCGGCGTCGCCGTCGAAGCTGAACACCACCGATTCGGTGAAGCGGAAGAGCTTCTGCACGTGCTCCGTGGTGCAGGCCGTGCCGAGCGTGGCCACCGCGTTCGGAAAACCGAGCTGCGCCAGCGCCACCACGTCCATGTAGCCTTCGGTGACCAGCGCATAGCCGCGGTCGCGGAAGGCGGCGCGGGCTTCGTAGAGCCCGTAGAGCTCGCGGCCCTTGCTGAAAACGGGCGTTTCGGGCGAGTTCAGGTACTTGGGCTTCTCGTCGCCCAGCACCCGGCCGCCGAAGCCGATGCATTCGCCCTTCACATTGCGGATCGGGAACATCACGCGGTCGCGGAAGCGGTCGTAGCGCTTGGCCTCGGCCTCGCTGAGCTGGCCTTCCTCGTTGTTGACGATCACCAGCCCGCTCTCGGCGAGCAGGGGGTCGTCATAGTCGGGAAACACGCTGGCGAGCGCGCGCCAGCCGGCCGGCGCATAGCCGATGCCGAACTGCTTGGCCACTTCGCCCGACACCCCCCGGCCCTTCAGGTATTCGATGGCGCCGGGCGCCTGCCGCAGGTGCTTGCGGTAGGCGTCGCCGGCCTTTTCGAGCACGTCGCTCAGCGTGGCCTGCTTCTGGCGCTGGCTGGCGGCGCGGGCGCGCTCGGCGGGGGAGGCGTCGTCTTCCGGCACCTGCAGGCCGTACTGGCCGGCCAGGTCGTGCACCGCCTCGACGAAGCCCATGCCGGCATGCTCCATCAGAAAGCCGATGGCGTTGCCATGCACCCCGCAGCCGAAGCAGTGATAGAACTGCTTGGTCGGGCTGACGGAGAAGGAGGGCGATTTCTCGCCGTGGAACGGGCACAGGCCCATGAAATTGGCGCCGGCCTTCTTGAGCTGCACATAGCGGCCGACGATCTCGACCACATCGGCGCGTGCGATGAGTTCCTGGATGAATGAAGCGGGGATGGTCATGTAGGCGAAGAGCGGCAAATCATACGCAAGCGGGCGAAGCCTCGCGCCCCGGCGGCATACTGAAAGCGACCGGATCACGCATGACGATGCCCAAACCCCTGCAACACATCGCGCCGCTGCTGCGCCACCCCCTGCGGTTCGCCTGGGACGCGCTCAAGGAATTTCGCGCCAACCAGGGCCTGCTGCTCGCGGGGGCAGTGGCGTACTACGCCTTGCTGTCCATCGTGCCGCTGCTGATCGTGAGCGTGATCGCCCTGTCGCACGTCATCGAGCAGGCCGAGCTGCTGCGCACCATCGGGCGGTACCTCGAATGGCTGCTTCCGGGGCAGTCGAAAGCCATCGTGGCCGAGCTGTCGAGCTTCCTGGACCATCGCGACGTGCTGGGGCCGGTGTTGCTGGTGACGATGATCTTCTTCAGCTCCCTGGCCTTCAGCGTGCTCGAAAGTGCCATGGCGGTGATCTTTCACCACCGCAAGGCGGACCACAAACGCCATTTCCTGGTATCGGTGGCCATGCCCTATGTCTACATCCTGTGCCTGTGCGTCGGGTTGCTGCTCGTCACGCTGGTGTCGGGCGCGCTGCAACTGGTGGGGCAGGAAAGCGTCGACCTGCTGGGGCGCAGCTGGTCGCTGTCGGGTGTTTCGGGGCTGCTGCTGTACCTGCTGGGGCTGGGCGGCGAGATCTTCATGCTGACTTCGCTCTACCTCGTGATGCCGGCCGGGCGCATGTCGCTGCGCCATGCGCTGCTGGGCGGCGTGACGGCCGCGCTGCTGTGGGAGGCCACGCGGCGCGTGCTGATCTGGTACTTCTCGACGCTGTCGCAGGTGAATGTGGTCTACGGCTCGCTCACCACGGCCATCGTGGTGCTGCTGAGCCTGGAGATCGCCGCCACGCTGGTGCTGCTGGGCGCCCAGGTGATCGCGAACTACGAGCGCCTGGACCGCACCGGCAGCACGAAGCCGCCCAAATCCGCTCTCAGCGGGGAGCCAATCGAATCGCTCCGTCCAGACGAATCACCTCGCCGTTGAGCATGTCGTTCTCGATGATGTGCTTCGCCAGCTTGGCGTAGTCCTCGGGCGTGCCCAGGCGGGAAGGGAAGGGCACGCTGGCGGCCAGGGCATCCTGCACTTCCTGCGGCATGCCGAACAGCATGGGCGTGCCGAAGATGCCGGGGGCGATGGTCATGTTGCGGATGCCGCTGCGTGCGAGGTCGCGGGCAATGGGCAGCGTCATGCCGACCACGCCGCCTTTCGAGGCGCTGTAGGCGGCCTGGCCGATCTGGCCGTCGTAGGCCGCGACCGAGGCGGTCGAGATCAGCACGCCGCGCTCGCCGGTGGCTTCGGGCTCGTTCCTGCCCATGGCGTCGGCCGCCAGGCGGATCATGTTGAAGCTGCCGATCAGGTTGACCGTGACGGTCTTGCTGAACACGGCCAGCGCGTGCGGGCCGTTCTTGCCCACCGTCTTCTCGGCCGGTGCGATGCCGGCGCAATTGACGAGGCCGACCAGCTTGCCGAGCTTGAGCGCGGCGGCCACCGCGGCCTGGCCGTCGGCTTCCTGGCTCACGTCGCACTTGACGAACACGCCGCCGGTTTCCCTGGCAACGGCTTCGCCCTTGTCAGCCTGCATGTCGGCGATCACCACCTTGGCGCCATTGGCCGCCAGCATGCGCGCCGTGCCTTCGCCGAGGCCCGAAGCGCCACCGGTCACGATAAAAACCTTGCCGTCGATCTGCATGGAGAGTCTCCTGAAATGAGACCCGCATTATCGAAGAGGCCCGCCAGACGAAAAAAAGGCCTCGTCGTGAGACGAGGCCCTGAATTGGATCCGTGAGGACCCAAGGAGACAACTGGTGGTGGTCGCCAGCTTAGCGCTTGCGCGAAGCGGTTGCGGTCTTTGCGGCGGCAACGGCTTGCGTCGACACGGCATTGAAGTTGGCTTCGGCGACGTCCGATGCTTGCTTGACGGCCTTCTGGACCGATTCGAAAGCGTTGTTGGCGGCAGCCACGGCGCTCTTCAGCACGGCAACGGCGGTTTCCGAACCGGCGGGGGCGTTCTTGGAAGCGCTGTCGACCAGGCCGACGAAGGCTTGCTGGGCTTCGGCAGCCTTGGCTTCGAAGGCCTTGCCGAATTCGGCGCCGGTGCCTTGGGCGATGTCGTACAGGTGACGGCTGTAGGCAGCGGTCTTTTCAGCCAGGGGCTGGAACAGGCTGGCTTGCAGCGTCAGCAGCTCTTGGGCGTCCTTGACGCTCAGGGCGGCCTGGGCGGTGCTCTGGGCTTCGACCAGGGCAGCCTTCGAGGCGGTCACGTTCAGTTCGACGAGCTTCTCGACGCCTTCGAAAGCCTTGGTGGTCAGGCCGAAGAGGGTTTCGAGGTTTGCCTTTTGGGCGGCGAGGATTTGGTCAGCGGTCAGGGCCATTTGGGAAATCTCCAGAAGGGGATGATTGAGTGGTCGGTTCACGTTGCGCTGTCTCGCCGTCTATGTTGCGGTGCAGCATGGCCTCAAGTATAGGCAGCTGAGTTTTGCGATCAAGGGGTTTTTGCTGCCATGCAGCAATTTAGAAGCCATCTTCTAAATTCGGCTTCCCGGGCAAAATGCCGCGCGATGAGCGCCCCGACCAAACCAATCCCCCAGGCGCGCGGCAGCTACCGCGCCTTCCGCAGCATTCCCACGCGCTGGGCCGACAACGACATGTACGGCCACGTCAACAACGTCGTCTACTACAGCTGGTTCGACACCGCGGTGAATGCACTGCTGATCGAGCGCGGCGCGCTCGATATCCACCAGGGCTCCACGATCGGCTTCGTGGTGGAGACGCAGTGCAACTATTTCGCGCCCATTGCGTTCCCGCAAACCGTCGAGGCGGGCATCCGGGTGGCACAGGCGGGCCGGTCGAGCGTGCGATATGAAATCGCGCTGTTCGCCGAGGGCGCGGACAGCGCTGCAGCACAGGGCCACTTCATCCACGTCTACGTGGATCGCGTCACGCAGCGCCCGGTACCGCTACCCGAGGCGCTGCAACGCGTGGTCGATTCGCTCAAGGCTTGACCGGCGCGGTCCGTTCTGAAGCGGTCTTCTTCATCGCCTTGATGTCGGCCTTGCCCTGGGCTTCGTCGGCCTTGGCCTGCTTCACGCAGGCGGCCTTCGCATCGCCCTTCTGGTCGTCGCATTTTTCCTTCGCGACTTCATAGGTGGCCTTCACCTTCTCTTCAGCCACGTTGCGGGCGTGGCTGTCGCTCGGCTGGTACTGCTGCTCCAGCTCGGCCTTGGCGACGTTTTCCTTGCCCTTGGCTTCCTTCTGGCAGACGTCCTTGGCGTTGTCCTTCATCGTGTCGCACTGGGCCTTCGCGACCTTGTAGTCGGCCTCGATCTTTTCCTTGGCGACCTTGTATTCATCCTTGGTCATGGCGCTGGCCTGCGTGGCCACGAAGCAGGTGGAGGCGAGGGCCAGCATGAGGAGATGCTTTTTCATGGGATGTTTTCCTTCGGGAATGGATGAAATTCAGGAGCTGCTCAATAGCGTTCGAACCAGAGCGCGTCCGGCGTGCGGCCATCGCGCGATTCCCAGTCCTTGACCTGCTTCTCGGCTTCTTCGCGGCTGATGCCATGGCGCTCCTGGATGCGGCCGAGCAGCTGGTCGCGCTTGCCCGCGATGACGTCGAAGTCGTCGTCGGTCAGCTTCCCCCATTGCTCCTTGACCTTGCCCTTGAGCTGTTTCCAGTTGCCTTTGACGATGTCCTTGTTCATGCAAACCTCCTTTGACTTTGAGCCAGGTTGATCCGGCGGGCCGTGTGCTTCGCCGTGGAATCACTGTCATCGGGGGGATTCACCCTCACGGTAGGACGTGCAGTTCAGGCCCCGTAGGCAGAGGCCGACTCACCCCGTGATAATCAAACGGACGCCGAAAGTTTGAGACACCGCGCACAGCACCATGATCATTCACAGCCTGCTCGACACCGACCTCTACAAGTTCACGATGATGCAGGTGGTCCTGCATCACTTCCCCGGGGCCCGGGTCGAGTACCGCTTCAAGTGCCGCAACCCCGGCGTCGACCTGGCGCAGTTCGCGGGACAGATCCGGGACGAGGTGCGCAGCCTGTGCTCGCTGCAGTTCCGCGACGCCGAGCTGGCCTACCTGCGCTCGATGCGTTTCATCAAGAGCGACTTCGTCGACTTCCTCGGGCTCTTCCGGCTCAATGAGAAGTACATCAACATCGTTCCCCAGCCCTCGGGCGAGCTCGAGATCCGCATCAAGGGGCCATGGCTGCACACCATCCTGTTCGAGATCCCGGTGCTGGCCATCGTCAACGAGGTGTACTTCCGCAATACGCAGAAGAAGCCCGACTTCGAGGAAGGCCGCCGCCGGCTCGAAACCAAGATCACCCAGCTGCAGGACGCAGGCCTCGCCGACCTGAAGATCGCCGACTACGGCACGCGCCGCCGCTTCTCCAAGGACTGGCACGAAGAGGTGCTGCGCACGCTGACCGCCCGACTCGGCGCCGTCACCTCGCCGCCAGTGCAGGCGCCGCCCGGCACGCGGCTGCCGCAGCTCGCGGGCACCAGCAACGTGCTGTACGCGATGAAGCTGGGCCTGATCCCGCTGGGCACCATGGCCCACGAATACCTGCAGGCCTGCCAGGCGCTCGGCCCGCGGCTGCGTGACAGCCAGATCTTCGGCTTCGAGAGCTGGGCGCGCGAGTACCGAGGCGACCTGGGCATCGCTCTGTCCGACGTGTACGGCATGAACGCGTTCCTGCGCGACTTCGACATGTATTTCTGCAAGCTCTTCGATGGCGCCCGCCACGACAGCGGCGACCCGTTCCAGTGGGGCGAGCGCATGCTGGCGCACTACGTCGCCAACCGGGTCGATCCGCGCACCAAGACGCTGATCTTCAGCGACGGCCTCACGGTGCCGCGCACCATCGAGCTCTACCAGCAGTTCCGCGGCCGCTGCCAGCTGGCCTTCGGCATCGGCACCAACCTCACCAACGACCTGGGCTACGAGCCGCTGCAGATCGTCATCAAGATGATCCACTGCAACGACCAGCCGGTGGCCAAGCTGTCGGACACGCCATCCAAGAACATGTGCGAGGACGAAAAATACCTGGCCTACCTGCGCCAGGTCTTCGAGATCGAACAACCCCCGGCTTGAAGGCTGTACTGACCCCTCTGGTACGGTACGGCCCCATGAAAAACCCCCTTCGCCTTGCGGCGGCCGCGGTGCTGCCGCTGACGTTTCCCGCCCTGGCGATGGCTGCCGACTTCGACGGCGCCACGCTCTCGCCGCTTTGGGGCGTGCCATTCGCCGGCATCCTGTTGTCGATCGCGCTGTTCCCGCTGCTGGCGCCGGGCTTCTGGCACCACCACTACGGCAAGGTCTCGGCGGCCTGGGCGCTGGCCTTCCTGCTGCCCCTTGCCGCCACCTTCGGCGTTTCGCTGGCCGGCGCCCAGCTCGTGCATGCGCTGGTGGAGGAGTACATCCCCTTCATCATCCTGCTCACGGCGCTGTTCACCGTGGCGGGCGGCATCCACATCCGGGGCAACCTGCATGGGGCGCCCGGCCTCAACACCGGGCTGCTCGCCATCGGCGCGGTGCTCGCGAGCTTCATGGGAACCACCGGCGCGTCGATGCTGCTGATCCGGCCGCTCATTCGTGCCAACGACAACCGCAGGCACCGGGTCCACGTGGTCGTGTTCTTCATCTTCATCGTTTCCAACGTGGGTGGCTCGCTCACGCCGCTGGGCGATCCGCCGCTGTTCCTCGGCTTCCTGAAGGGCGTCGACTTCTTCTGGACCGCGAAGAACATCCTGCCCGACACGCTCTTCCTCCTGGCCGTGCTGCTCGCGCTGTTCTACGCCATCGACCGCCACTACTATCGCAAGGAGGGCGTGCTGCCGGTCGACCCGACGCCCGACACGAAGCGCATCGGCTTCGATGGCGCCGTCAACTTCTGGCTTCTGGGCGGCGTGGTCGCCTTCGTGCTGCTCAGCGGCTTCTGGAAGTCGCCCGTCGGCTTCGACGTCTTCGGCACCCGGGTGGGCCTGCCGGGCCTGGTGCGCGACGCGGGCCTGGTCGCCATCACGCTGCTCTCGCTGAAGATCACGCCGGCCAAGGTGCATGCCGACAACCAGTTCGAGTGGGGCCCCATGGCCGAGGTGGCCAAGCTGTTCGCGGGCATCTTCCTGACCATCATCCCGGTGATCGCGATGCTCAAGGCCGGCACGCAGGGGCCGTTCGGCGCCGTCGTCTCGGCCGTGACGCGCGCCGACGGCCAGCCCGATCCGGCGATGTACTTCTGGGCCACCGGCGTGCTCAGCTCCTTTCTCGACAACGCGCCGACCTACCTGGTGTTCTTCAACACCGCGGGCGGCGACCCGGCCGCGCTGATGACCACCTATGCCACCACGCTGGCCGCCATCTCGGCTGGCGCCGTGTTCATGGGCGCCAACACCTACATCGGCAACGCACCCAACCTCATGGTCAAGGCCATCGCCGAGAGCCGCGGCGTGCGCATGCCGAGCTTCTTCGGCTACATGGCGTGGTCGGTGGCCATCCTGGTTCCGCTGTTCGTTCTTTCCACCTTCATCTTCTTTCGCTGAGTGCAAACATCATGAGCAAGCCCAAGATACTGGTCGCGCGCGCGATCTTTCCCGAAACCATCGAGCGCCTCTCGCAGCACTTCGAGGTCGAGTCGAACCAGTCCGACGAGAGCTGGAGCAAGGAACAGCTGATCGCGAAGCTGCAGGGCAAGCAGGGCGCCTTCACCACCGGCAGTGAGCGCATCGACGCCGCGGTGCTCGATGCCTGCCCCGGCCTGAAGATCTGCGCCAACATGGCGGTGGGCTACAACAACTTCGACGTCGACGCGATGGCCGCGCACGGCGTGCTCGGCACCAACGCGCCCGACGTGCTGACCGAGACCACGGCCGACTTCGGCTTTGCGCTGCTGATGGCCACGGCGCGCCGCATCACGGAGAGCGAACACTTTCTGCGCGCGGGCAAGTGGCAGAAGTGGAGCTTCGACATGTTCGCCGGCTCCGACATCCACGGTTCCACGCTCGGCATCATCGGCATGGGCCGCATCGGGCAGGGCATCGCGAAGCGCGGTGCGCACGGCTTCGGCATGAAGGTGGTCTATCACAACCGCTCCAGGCTCGACGCCGCGCTCGAGGCCGAATGCAAGGCCAGCTACCTGAGCAAGGAGGAGTTGCTCAGGACGGCGGACCACGTGGTGCTTGTGGTGCCTTATTCGCCGGCCTCGCACCACACGATCGGCGCGGCCGAGATCGCGCTGATGAAGCCGACCGCCACGCTCGTCAACATCGCGCGCGGCGGCATCGTCGACGACGCGGCATTGGCCGTGGCCTTGCGCGAGAAACGCATCGCCGCCGCGGGCCTCGACGTGTTCGAGGGCGAGCCCAAGGTGCACCCCGACCTGCTGACCGTGCCCAATGTGGTGCTGACGCCGCACATCGCCAGCGCCACCGTACCCACGCGCCGCGCCATGGCCGACCTTGCGGCGGACAACCTCATCGCGTACTTCGGCGGCAAGGGACCGCTGACGCCCGTGACGCCCGTTCCTTCGGCAAGCAAATAGGCAGAGGCAGTACCGCACCCTTGGACACCTCGCTGATCCTCATCGGACTGGCCGTACTCGCGGTCGTCCAGCTCGTGCTGGTGATCTGGCTGCTGGCCCGCCGGCAGCCCTCGTCCGACCACGGCGACGTGCTGCGCGTGCTGGCCGCCCTGGGCTCGGCCAACGAACGCACCGAGCGCGAACTGCGCCACGACATCGGCGAAAGCTCGCGCGGCGTGCGGCAGGAAACCGCGCAGGCCTTCGCCACTTTCCAGCAGGCGCTGGTGCAGCAGGGCGCCGAAGCCACGCGCACGCAGAATGCGCAGCTCGACGCGTTCTCCCTGCAGCTCGCGTCCTTGCAGAAGACGTTGGCTGACACGCTCAGCACGCAGCTGCAGGGTTTGAGCGAATCGAATGCGCGCCGCCTGTCCGAAGTGCGCGCGACCATGGAAACGCAGCTCGCGCAGCTGCAGCAGATCAACGCCGCCAAGCTCGACGAGATGCGCAAGACGGTCGACGAGAAGCTGCAGAGCACGCTCGAGGCGCGCCTCGGCGAAAGCTTCAAGCAGGTAGCCGACCGGCTCGAACAGGTGCACAAGGGACTCGGCGAAATGCAGACGCTGGCCGTGGGCGTGGGCAGCCTGCAGCGCGTGCTGACCAACGTGAAGACACGCGGCGTGTTCGGCGAAGTGCAGCTCGAGGCGCTGCTCGAACAGGTGCTCACGCCCGACCAGTACGCCAAGCAGATCGAGACCAAGCCGCGCAGCGGGCAGCGTGTCGATTTCGCGATCCGCTTTCCGGGGCGGGGCGAGGACGGTGCGCCGGTGTGGCTGCCCATCGACGCCAAGTTCCCGCGCGACGACTACGAGCGGCTCATCGACGCGCACGAACGCGCCGATGCCGTGGGTGCCGACCTGGCGGCCAAGGCGCTCGAAGCGCGCATCCGCACCGAGGCCAGGTCGATCGCCGACAACTACCTCGCCGCGCCGCACACCACCGATTTCGCCATCCTCTTCCTCCCGGTCGAGAGCCTCTATGCCGAGGTGCTGCGCCGGCCGGGCCTGATGGATGCCATCCAGCGCCAGCACCGCGTGACGCTGGCGGGCCCGACCACCTTGCTCGCGATGCTCAACAGCCTGCACATGGGCTTTCGCACGCTGGCGCTGGAGCAGCAGGCCTCCGAAGTCTGGAAGGTGCTGGGCGCAGTGAAGACCGAGTTCGAGCGTTACGGCGAATGGGTTGCGCGCGTCAAGGAGCAGGTGGCCAAGGCTTCCGACACGCTCGACAAGGCCGACATGCGCGCCAAGCAGATGCGCCTGGCGCTGCGCAAGGTGGAGGCGCTGCCCGAGGCGCAGTCGCAGGCGCTTCTGCCGCCCACCGCCGACAGCGAGGCCGAAGACACCCCGTGAAAGGTTCCGAACTGCTGCGCGTGATCGGGGCCCAGGTGTGCCTGCACGCGACCATGGCCGGCATGCGGCTCGCCACGCCGCTGCTGGCGCTGCAGCAGGGCTACAGCGCCGCGGCGGTCGGCCTGCTGATCTCGCTGTTTGCGCTGACGCAGGTCTTCCTTGCATTGCCTGCCGGACGCTTTGCCGACCGCTACGGTTTCAAGCGGCCGCTGTGGCTGTCGGTCATTGCGGCAGTCGTCGGTGCGGGGCTCGTGGTGATCTTTCCGATCTTTCCGGTGATGTGCATTGCCGCCCTGCTGACAGGCGGCGCCACGGGCGCGACGGTCATCGCGCTGCAGCGGCACGTCGGCCGCTCGGCCACTGACGCGACGCAGCTCAAGCGCGTGTTCAGCTGGCTCGCCATCGCGCCGGCCGTGGCCAATTTCGTCGGGCCCTTCCTGGCCGGCATGCTGATCGACCATGCAGGCCGCTCGCCCGCGGACATGCTTGCGTTCCGCATCTGCTTCGCGGTGATGGCGGCGCTGCCCATCCTCTGCTGGATGCTCGCGCGCGGCGCGCACGAGCCACCGCCCGCCGCGCCGGTGCCGGGCGCCACGCCGACCCGCGCCTGGGACCTGCTGCGCGAACCGATGTTCCGCCGCCTGCTCTTCGTGAACTGGCTGCAGTCGTCGAGCTGGGACGTGCACGCCTTCGTGCTGCCGGTGCTGGGGCACGACCGGGGCATCAGCGCCTCGGTGATCGGCTCGATCCTCGGCGCCTTCGCGATCGCGGCGGCGGTCGTTCGCGTGGTGCTGCCGGTGATCGCCTCGCGCGCTTCGGAGCGAAGCGTGATCCTCAGTTCCACGGCGGTCACTGCGATGGTGTTCGCGGTCTATCCGCTGCTGGACTCGGCGCTGAGCATGGGAGTGTGCTCGGTGGTGCTCGGCTTCGCGCTGGGCGCGGTGCAGCCGATGGTGATGAGCATGCTCCACCAGATCACGCCGCACACCCGCCACGGCGAGGCGTTGGGCCTGCGGCTCATGACCATCAACGCGTCGAGCGTGGCGATGCCAATGCTGTTCGGCTCGCTCGGTGCACTGATCGGCATCGGCGGCGTGTTCTGGGTAGTGGGAGGCGTGGTGGCGCTCGGCGCGCGCGCCACCTGGGGCCTCAAGGTCTAGAGCTTGTAGAAGCGCTTGATCGCGCTCCATGCGTCTTCGGGCGCGTCGACATATTCGAAGAGCTTCACGTCGCCCGGCGATATCACGCCTTCGTCGACCAGAAAGTCGAAATCGATCAGCCGCTTCCAGTAGTCCGAGCCGAACAGCACGATCGGCACCGGCTTCGACTTCTTCGTCTGCACCAGCGTGATCACCTCGAACAGCTCGTCGAGCGTGCCGAAGCCGCCCGGAAACGCCACCAGCGCCTTCGCACGCATCATGAAATGCATCTTGCGGATGGCGAAGTAATGGAACTTGAAGCTCAGCGCCGGTGTGACGTACGGGTTGGCTTCTTCTTCCATCGGCAGCGCGATGGCCAGGCCGACCGAGAGGCCGCCGCCTTCGTGCGCGCCGCGGTTGGCCGCCTGCATGATGCCGGGGCCGCCGCCGGTGCAGACGAAGAGCTTGTCCTGCGGTTCCTTGTCGTTGCTGTACTGCGCGACCATCTTGCCGAAGGCGCGCGCCTTCTCGTAGTAGTGCGAATTGCGCGCCAGCCGGCGCCAGCGCTCGGATGCCGCGGCGTCGCCAGCGGCGTCGGCCTGCGCGATCATGGCGGAGGCGTCTTCCTCGCTGCGAAAGCGTGCGCTGCCGAACACCACCACCGTGTTCTCGATGCCATGGGCGCGCTGCTCGAGATCGGGCTTCATCAGCTCGAGCTGCATGCGGATGCCGCGCGTCTCGCGGCGCAGCAGGAACTCGGGGTCGGCGAAGGCGATGCGCGAGGGATCGGGGTCGAGCGGCAGGCCCTTGTCCGCATGGGACTGGAGCGTGGCCCAGGCATCGGCCAGGCGTTTGTCGTGAATGTTGTGCGTGTTGTTCATGAGGAAACCAGACGGAAGGACCTTGGGAGATTGTGCAGCGTTGCAACTGCCATGCCCATCAACAAAAAAAGCTCCTTGCGGAGCTTTTTTCGAGGGTGGCGGTCAGCCGGGAAAGAGGCTCAGACGCGCTTGCGGTATTCGCCGGTGCGCGTGTCGATTTCGATCTTGTCGCCTTGCGACACGAAGAGGGGCACGGGCACTTCGAAGCCGGTGGCGATCTTGGCGGGCTTGAGCACCTTGCCCGAGGTATCGCCCTTGACGGCGGGTTCGGTCCAGGTGATTTCGCGCTCGACGCTGGTCGGCAGTTCGACCGAGATGGCCTTGCCGTCGTAGAACACCACTTCGACGGCCATGCCGTCTTCGAGGTAGTTCAGGGCGTCGCCCATGTTTTCGGCTTCGACTTCGTACTGGTTGTAGTCGGCGTCCATGCAGACGTACATCGGGTCGGCGAAGTAGGAGTAGGTGCAATCCTTCTTCTCGAGCACGATCTGGTCGATCTTGTCGTCGGCCTTGAAGACCACTTCGGTGTTGAAGTTGGCGATCAGGCTCTTCATCTTCATGCGCACGGTGGCGGAGTTGCGGCCGCCGCGGCTGTATTCGGTCTTGAGGACGACCATCGGGTCCTTGCCGTGCATGATGACGTTGCCGGCGCGGATTTCTTGAGCGATTTTCATAACAGGGTCTCTGGATGTTGGCCGCTCGGTGCACGGGGCTGCCGGCGACGCTTGCCGGCATTGTTGGCCCCGCGGTACAGGTCCCGCGGCAGGTTTAGCGGAGAGCATCTCGAATCGTTGAGATCCGGGCCGAAATCCGCAAAGCCCGCTATTTTAGCTTTTTTGGCCGATCAGTTTCCGCAGTTGCGTGACCAGATCGTCCTGGGCGAGCAGCCGCGTGCGGGCGTCCAGTGCTGTTTCGAGCCACGGGCCCTGTGTTTCAGGCAGTGGCAGGGCACCGTCGACGAAGCCGTTCCAGGCGTGGTGGAAAAGCCGCAGCGAGGGCGGGGCGCCGAGCCAGTCCAGCCAGGCGTTCAGCTTGACGTGGTGGGCATCGTCGTCCTGCGGGTAGATCTGCCAGACCAGCGGCGCGCCGGCCCAGAGGGCGCGCACCAGCGAATCCTCGCCGCGCACGAAATTCAACTCGCAGGCCCAGAGCAGGTGATCGAAATCGGGCTGCGTGAGATAGGGGAGGTATGAAATTGATAGCGCACCGCGCTCGTGGGTCGATGGGGCGCCCCCAAAACAAGCCTGGACCGCCTGGGTGGCGCGGCCCGCCGTCACCAGCAGGCGCGTGGGTTCGGGGCCTTCCGCCAGCCGGGTCAGCAAGGCGGCCAGCGCAGGCGGCTCGTAGCAGAAGAGGGAGAGCAGGCGTTCGTCGGCTCGCCACGGGATCTGCCGTTCGGCCAGCCACTGCACCCGGTCGAAGCGCGCCCGGCGTTCCATCAGGCCGGGCTCGCGCAGCAGCCCGCCCGTGGCTGGCGTGAAGCCTGGATAGAAGAAGCGCTTGGTCAACCTGGCGCCGGGACCCCTGAACACCGGCGACGGCAGCCCATGCAGCCGCTCCACGTACGGTTCGGCCGACAGGTATTCGAGGTTGATCCACGCACTGCCCGGCCCTTCGGCGAAACGGGCGATCGATTCCGGCGCCGGCTCGCAGCCGAAGGCTTCTATCAATACGTCGGGCGCCGGCCCCGCTACGGCAGCCCGAAGCGCAGCGGCGTCGAGCCAGTCGATCACCTCCACGCCGTCGCGACCAGTGCGAGCCTCGGGCGCCATCCAGCGCAGCGCCGCCGCATCGTCGATCCACAGCCGCACGCGTTCGCCGAGCGCGGCCAGCTGGCGGGCCAGCCGCCAGCAGACGCCGAGGTCGCCGTGGTTGTCGATGACCTTGCAGAAGATGTCCCATTGCCTCGATTGCATGGGCGCGAGTGTGCCCGTGTTCGCGGGCGGTGCTTGCTATGCTGTCCGGCACAACCACCACCGGAGAGAGAACCCATGAGGATGAAGACCTTCCGTGTAGCGAGAACCGTGCTCGCCGCCTCGCTGGCCCTGTGCGGCATGACCGCTGCCATGGCGCAGACGCAGACCCCGCCGGCCCTCACGCCGCAGCAGCAGCGCTTTCACGACATCTACAAGGAGTTGATCGAGATCAACACCAGCCATTCGGTGGGCGACAACACGGTGGCCGCGCGCGCCATGGAAAAGCGCTTGATCGAATCGGGCTTCGCGCCCGGCGACATCCAGATCTTCGAACCCTTCCCGAAGAAGGGTAACCTGGTGCTGCGCTTCAAGGGCGACGGCAGCAAGAAGCCGCTGCTGCTGCTGGCCCACATCGACGTGGTCGAGGCCCGGCGCGAAGACTGGAAGACCGACCCCTTCAAGCTGCAGGAAACCGGCGGCTACTTCACCGCGCGCGGCGCCATCGACGACAAGGCGATGGCCTCGGCGCTGGTCTCGGTGATGGGGCAGCTGAAGCAGGAGGGCTTCAAGCCCAAGCGCGACATCATCCTGGCGCTGACGGCTGACGAAGAGCGCGGCGATGCGCTCAGCAACGGCGCCTTCTGGCTCATCAACAACAAGCCCGAGCTCCTGCAGGCGGAGTTCGGCATCAACGAAGGCGGCGGCGGCGAGCTGCGCGGCGGCAAGCCCAACCTGCACCGCATGCAGGTGGCCGAGAAGATGTACACCACCTACATGCTGGAGGCGCGCGACGTGGGTGGCCACAGCTCGGTGCCGACCAAGACCAACCCGATCTATGCGCTGTCCGCCGGCCTGGAACGGCTGGGCAACTTCAGCTTTCCGGTGAAGCTCGCGGAGGTCACGAAGACGTACTTCGCGCGCAGCGCACCGTTCGCCACCGGCCAACTGGCCGACGACATGCGCGCGGTAGGCGCGGGCAACCCCGACGCAGCGGTCATCGAGCGCATGTCGGCCAACCCGGCCTACAGCGCGCAGTTCCGCACCACCTGCGTCGCGACGATGGTGCAGGCCGGCCATGCCGAGAACGCGCTGCCGCAATCGGCCAAGGCCACGGTCAACTGCCGCATCCTGCCGCACGACGATCCCGAGGAAGTGGAGCGCCTGCTGACCCAGGCGGTCGGCAACGACAAGATCGTGGTGCGCAACATGGGCAAGCCGCTGCGCAGCCCGGCGTCGCCGCTGAACGGCGACCTTGTGAAGACCGTGGAGTCGCTCACGCAGCAGATGTGGCCCGGCGTGCCCGTGGTGCCTGCGATGAGCACAGGCGCCACCGACAGCCGCTTCATGCGCAACGCGGGCATTCCGATGTACGGCGTGAGCGGCATTTTCCTGGAGCCGTCCGATGCGCGCGCGCACGGGCTCGACGAGCGCATCGAGATCCAGCGGCTTTATGACGGCCGCGAGTTCCTGTACCGGCTGGTGTCGGAGCTGGCGAAGTAGGCGCGCCGATGAGCGGCGCCTGCGAGCACCACTTCGTCCAGGCCAACGCCCTCAGGGCGTGAAGGTATCGCCCAGCACGATGCCTTCGCGCCGGGGGTCGGCGCCGCCTGTCAGCACGGTCTTGCCACCGACGCTGGTGCGGATGATGGTGCTCACGCCGCTGGACTGCGCCGAGACCGACACCTTGTGACCCAGTCCGATCAGCCCGGCGACCAGCGGGTCGTTGAGGCCCGAGTTCGTCGCGTCGATGTTCGGATGCTCGCCGCCGACATTGGTGGTCACGCTGTTGGAGGCACCGAAGTCGACCAGTGACGTGGCCTGCTGGGCGTCGAGCCCCCAGTCGAGCGCGCCGACCAGCGTCTTCACGACGTACTGGATGATGGTGCCGCCGCCCGGCGAACCGGTGCCCATGACGAACTCGCCCATGCTGCCATCGGCCTGCTTCCTGAATACCAGCGTCGGCGCCATCGTGCTGCGCGGGCGCTTGCCGGGTGCGACCCGGTTGGCCACCTTGATGCTCGGATCGACCGTGTCGTTCGGGTTGGCCGAGAAGTCGGTCAGCTGGTTGTTCAGCATGAAGCCCTGCGTCATGTGGAACGAGCCGAGCGTACTTTCCACCGTGGTGGTCATCACCACCACATTGCCCTGCTTGTCGACGATGGTGAAGTGCGTGGTGCCATGCTCCTCGGTCTTGTCGATGCCCAGCGGCACCGCGCCCAGGTTGCCGGCCTGGGCAACGCCCATGCTCTTCGCCAGGCTGATGAGGCTGGCGCGGCTCTGCAGATAGGGCTTGTTGATCATGGTGTCGACCGAGCCGCCCGGCAGCGGAACGAAGTCGGTGTCGGCCACGTACTTGTCGCGGTCTGCATAGGCCAGGCGCTCGGCCTCGCTCACCAGGTGCACGCCCATCACGGTCGGCTTGCCTCCCTCGATGCCGATGGCGGTCGGCTTGTGCAGGCCCATGTTGAAGGTCTCGAGGATGCCCAGGCTCGCCACCACCGCGATGCCGCCAGAGGACGGCGGCGACATGCTGCACACGTAGTAGTCGCGATAGGTGCCGCAGACCGGGGCGCGCCGCTTGGCCTTGTAGTTGGCCAGGTCGGCCAGCGTGGTCTTGCCGGGCGTGATGGCCGAGCCGTCGTTCGCGGCGACCGTGACGCCGATCTTGTCGACGATGCCCTGGGCGATGTCGCCCGTGTAGAAGGCGTTGGCGCCTTGCGTCGCGATGGTGGTCAGCGTCTTGGCGTAGGCCGGGTTCTGCAGGCGGGTGCCCAGCGCCTTCGGCGTGCCGTCGGCGTTGAAGAAGTAGGCCGTGGCCTCGGCGTCGCGCTTGAGGCTGGCGGCCGACGACGAGATGGCGGCGGTCATGCGCCCGCCGATCAGGAAGCCGTCGGAGGCCAGCGTGATGCCGTAGCTGAAGAGGTCTTTCCAGGGCAGCTTGCCGTGGTCCTGGTAGGCGATGTCGAGCATGCGCACCGCGCCGGGCGTGCCGATCGAGCGGCCGCTGGCGCGCGCGCCGCCGGGCTTGGGCAGGCTGGTGTCGGTGGCGTCGTCCACGTAGCGCAGGTAGTTCTCGGTGGCCGCGGCGGGCGCGGTCTCACGGCCGTCGTAGGCCTGCACCTTCTTCGTCGCGGCGTCGTAATAGAGCATGAAGGCGCCGCCGCCCAGACCGCTCGATTGCGGCTCGACCAGCCCCAGCACGGCCTGCACGGCCACCGCCGCATCGACTGCGCTGCCGCCGGCCTTCAGCACGTCGCAGCCGGCGCGCGTGGCCAACGGGTGGTTGGCGACGACCATGTAATTCTTCGCGTAGACCAGCTTGTGCCCCGGCGCGTAGCCCGAGGCCGCCTCGGGCGCGGCCGGATCGCCGGCATCCCCCGAGCCGACCACCACGGAGGAGTTGCCGGTCGAGGTGAGGCAGCCGTTGTCGGGTGCGCTCGGGGCAGGCTGCTGGGCCGGCTGGTTGGCCGCGTTGATCGCGGCGATGGTTGCAAGAATCGTTGTCGTGTCTTGCGCGTCATTGCGGGAGGCGCCGCCGCAGCCCGCGAGGCTCAGCGAGAGCGCGATGGGTGAGAGCGCCCACCAGGCGCGCCTGTTGTTCTTGTTCATGCAGATTTCCCGAATAGGTATGTTGAAAAAACCGGGCGCTCCTCGCGCCCGTGGCTATCTTCAGCAGGTTTCATTCCAGCCGCGTCGGGGTTTGCGCGCAGGCGGGCGCCGGGCCGCGTGCCGCGCGCCACAATAGCCGCCATGTCAGACGTGCATTCCGATCAATTGCTCAGCGAAGTCGCGGCCCTGCCGCAGCTGCCGGGCGTCTACCGCTACTTCGACGCGGCCGGCGCCGTGCTCTATGTGGGCAAGGCGCGCAACCTCAAGAAGCGGGTCGCCAACTACTTCCAGAAGAACCACGGCGGCACCCGCATCGGCCACATGATCTCGAAGATCGTGCGCATGGAGACCACGGTGGTGCGCTCCGAGGCCGAGGCGCTGCTGCTCGAGAACAACCTGATCAAGACGCTCAAGCCGCGCTACAACATCCTGTTTCGCGACGACAAGAGCTACCCCTATCTCAAGATCGCGTCGCACCAGTTCCCCCGGCTGGCGTACTACCGCGGTGCGGTCGACAAGAAGCACCGCTACTTCGGGCCGTACCCGAGCGCCTGGGCGGTGAAGGAATCGATCCAGCTGCTGCAGAAGGTGTTCCGCCTGCGCACCTGCGAAGACACGGTGTACGCCAACCGCACGCGGCCTTGCCTGCTGTACCAGATCAAGCGCTGCAGCGGGCCGTGCGTCGGCTACGTCGCGCCCGATGTCTATGCGCAGGACGTGGCCAGCGCCGAGGCCTTCCTGATGGGCGATACGCAGCTCGTGCTCTCCAAGCTTGAACAGCGCATGACTGCGCACGCCGAGAAGCTCGAGTTCGAGCAGGCGGCCGAGCTGCGCAACCAGATGTCCGCCATCTCGCGCGTGCTGCACCAGCAGTCGATCGAGATCGCGTCCGACAAGGACGTGGACATCCTGGCCGTGAAGGTGCAGGGCGGCAAGGCCTGCGTGAACCTGGCGATGGTGCGCGGCGGCCGCCACCTGGGCGACCGGCCGTACTTTCCCGTGCATGTGGAAGACGCGGCGCAGATCCACCACGGCGAACTCGACGATGAAGAAGAGGGTGGTCCGCCCGCCGCGGCCGACCCGATCGAGGTGCAGGTGCTCGAGGCCTTCATCGCCCAGCACTACATCGACGTGCCGGTGCCGGCCACGCTGGTGCTGAGCGAGCAGGTGGGCCGCGAGCTGATCGAGGCGATTTCGCTGCAGGCCGGCACGCGCGTGACGGCGGTGTTCCAGCCGCGCGAGCAGCGCCGGCACTGGCTCGAAATGGCCGAGACCAACGCCAAGCTGCAGCTGGCCCGGCTGCTCGCCGAGGAGGGCTCGCAGCAGGCGCGCACGCGCGCGCTGGCCGATGCGCTGGAGCTGGCATCGGACGATCTCGACAATTTCCGCGTCGAATGCTTCGACATCTCGCACACCGCGGGTGAGGCGACGCAGGCTTCATGCGTGGTGTTCGAGCACCACGCCATGCAGAACAAGGAGTACCGCCGCTACAACATCGAGGGCATCACGCCCGGCGACGACTACGCGGCCATGCGCCAGGTGCTGCACCGCCGCTATGGCAAGCTGGCCGAGGCGATGGCGGCCGAGACCGACGCCCTGCCTCCGGGCGATGCCGAGAGCGACGGCAGCGAGGCGCCGGTGAAGATCAAGGCCGCGCGCATGCCCGACCTGGTGCTGGTCGACGGCGGCAAGGGGCAGGTGTCGATGGCGCGCGAGGTGTTCAGCGAACTGGGCCTGCCGCTGTCGCTGATCGTCGGGGTCGAGAAGGGCGAGGGCCGCAAGGTCGGGCTCGAGGAACTCGTGTTCGCCGACGGCCGCGAGAAGGTCTACCTGGGCAAGGACTCGGCCGCGCTGATGCTGGTGGCCCAGATCCGCGACGAGGCGCATCGCTTCGCCATCACCGGCATGCGGGCCAAGCGCGCCAAGGTGCGGGTCGGCGGCAGCCAGCTCGAGGACATCCCGGGCATCGGACCGAAGCGGCGCGCGCGGCTGCTGCAGCGCTTCGGCGGCATCCGGGGCGTGGCGGCGGCGAGCGTGGAGGACATCGCGTCGGTCGAGGGGATCGCCTCCGACCTGGCGGAGGAAATCTACAAGGCGCTGCACTGAGGGCGCGACCCCCGTTGGGGGTTAATGCCGCCATGACACAATCAAGCGATGTTCTGGACCCTGCCGACCATCATGACCTGGACGCGCATCGTCGCGATCCCCCTGATCGTCGGCGTGTTCTACCTTCCGATCAGCGAGCCGATGCGCAACCTGATCGCCACGGTGATGTTCATCGTCTTCGCCGCCACCGACTGGCTCGACGGCTTCCTGGCGCGCCGGCTCAACCAGACCTCGGCTTTCGGCGCCTTCCTCGATCCGGTGGCCGACAAGTTCCTGGTGTGCGCCTCGCTGCTGGTGCTGGTGCACCTGAACCGGGCCGACGTGTTCGTGGCGCTGATCATCATCGGCCGCGAGATCGCCATCTCGGCGCTGCGCGAATGGATGGCACAGATCGGCGCAAGCAAGAGCGTGGCGGTCCACATGATCGGCAAGGTCAAGACGACCGTGCAGATGATCGCCATTCCGTTCCTGCTTTTTGACGGGCACCTGTTCCGGGTGATCGACACCGGCGTCTGGGGCCAGTGGCTGATCTGGATCTCGGCCGTGCTCACGATCTGGTCGATGGTGTACTACCTGCAGAAGGCCATTCCCGAAATCCGGGCCCGCACCAAATGACCGCGGCAGCCGCGGCCCGCAACGCGGGCTGGCTGCGGGCGATGCCGGCGGTCTTCGTGTTGATCTGGAGCACGGGCTTCATCGTCGCGCGCTACGGCATGCCGTATGCGCCACCCCTCAAGTTCCTGGCCGTGCGCTATGCGTTGTCGCTGGCTTGCTTCGGCGTGTGGGTCGCGCTCGCGCGGGTCGCGTGGCCAAAGCAGCGCGCGCAGTGGGGGCACCTGGCGGCCACGGGCATCCTGATGCAGGCCGGCTACCTGGGCGGTGTGTGGGCCGCGGTGCGGGAAGGCATGGGCGCGGGGCTGGTGGCGCTGCTGGTCGGCATCCAGCCGGTGCTGACGGCGGTCTGGCTGTCTTTCCACGGCGGCCGCATCTCGCAGCGGCAGTGGGTCGGGCTGGGGCTTGGTTTCGCGGGCCTGGTGCTCGTGGTGCTGCGCAAGCTCGGGCAGGGCGGCGAGGTGAGCGTGCTGACGATGGGGCTCACGCTGATGGCGCTGGTCTCGATCACGGCGGGAACGCTGTACCAGAAGCGCTTTGTCGCGCCATGCGACGTGCGCAGTGCGAGCGCGGTGCAGATGGCGGCCGCGCTGCTTGTCACATTGCCTTTCGCGGCGTTGGAGTCGGAGAGCATCCAGTGGAACCTGCACTCCGGCGGCGCAATGGCGTGGTCGGTGCTGGCGCTGTCGCTGGGCGGCAGTTCGCTGCTCTACATGCTGATCCAGCGCGGCACAGCCACGGCCGTCACGAGCCTGCTGTACCTGGTGCCGCCCTGCACGGCCGTGATGGCGTGGCTGTTGTTCTCCGAGCCGATCACGCTGGTGACGGTGCTGGGCATTGCGCTCACTGCGGTGGGGGTGAGCCTCGTGGTGCGCAACGGCCGCTGAGCGCCGGCGCTTTTCTCTTCAGCGCGTATCGGCCTTGCCCGGCTTCCAGGGCTCGCCGCGGAACTGTTCCACCAGGTGATCGACCAGCAGGCGCACCCGCCGAGGCGTCTTCGGCCGCCAGGGCGCGATCCAGTGGATGTCCGCTTCCGCCATCGCGTATTGCGGCAGCACGCGCACCAGTTCGCCGCTCGCGAGTTGGGGTGCGATGTCCCACAGGCTGCGCAGCATGACGCCATGCCCGGCCACGCACCAGTCGCGCACCATCTCGCCCGAGTTGCTGGCCAGCGGCCCCTGCACACGCACGCGCGCCGTGCTGCCGTCGCGCACATGGCGCAGGGTCCAGAGTGCGTACTGGCGCTGGCTGGCATCGCCGTTCTCGCGCGCGACCAGGCAATCGTGCGAAGCCAGCGCCTCGACGGTGCCGGGCGTGCCGCGGCGCTTCAGGTAGGCGGGCGAGGCGGCCAGCACGCGCTGGTTGCGCGCGATGCGCCGCGAGATCCAGTCGGCCGCACGGCGCTGCTGCACCGCCCAGAGCCAGACCGCGCCATCGTAACCCTCGGCGCCGAGGTCCGGCAGTTGCTCGGTCAGCAGCAGTTCGATCTGCAGTGCAGGGTGCCGCGCCTGGAAAGTGGCCAGCGCCGGCCCCAGCCAGCGGCGGCCGAAGCCGAAGGTCGCGGCCAGGCGGACGGTGCCGGTCAGTTCGTTCTGGCGTTCTCCGAGTTCGCTTTCGAGGGCGGCGAAGCCGTCGAGCAGCGCTCGCGCATGCAGGCAGACCGCCTCGCCCTCGGCCGTGACGCTGAGCCGCCGGGTGGTGCGCTCGAAAAGGCGCTGGCCCAGGCGCGCCTCCAGCGCGCCCAGCCGCTTGGTGATGACCGAGGGCACGACGTTGAGCGTGGCCGCAGCGCTCGCCAGGCTGCCCTGGTCGCGAATGGCCAGCACCAGTGCCAGGTCGCCACGATCCATCGAGAGAGGACTCATGCCATATCGGAAAGTATGAATTGGCTGATTGTTGCTTGATGATCATCCGGGCGCAACGCACAATCGTTTGCGTGACAGCCTCCTTCCTTTCCTTTCCCACTTTCGATATTGAGCGCGATAGCGTGCGCATCCACGGCCGCATCGGCGGGCGCGGTGCTCCCTTGCTGCTGCTGCACGGCCATCCGCAGACGCATGCGATCTGGCATCGCGTGGCTCCGACGCTGGCCGAGCGGTTCACCGTGGTCGCCGTCGACCTGCGCGGGTATGGCGATTCGGGCCGGCCTGCAGTTGATGCCGAACACGTGGTCTACAGCAAGCGCGAGATGGCGCTCGACGCGCTCGCCGCCATGCGGCACCACGGCTTCGAACATTTCGGCGTGCTGGCCCATGACCGCGGCGCGCGCGTGGCGCACCGGCTCGCCGCGGACCACCCCGACGCAGTCGAGCGGATGCTGCTGCTGGACATCGCACCCACGCTCGCGATGTACGAGCACACCTCCGAAGCCTTCGCCAAGGCCTACTGGCACTGGTTCTTCCTGATCCAGCCGCCGCCGCTGCCCGAGGCGCTGATCGCATCCGACCCCGCACGCTACGTGCGCAGCGTGATGGGCGGGCGGCATGCCGGCCTCGCGCCCTTCGCGCCCGAGGTGCTGGCCGAATACGAGCGCTGCGCCGGCATCGCGGGCACGGCCGAATCCATCTGCGAGGACTATCGCGCCTCCGCCACCATCGATCTCGTGCACGACCGCGCCGACATCGCCGCCGGCCAGCGCCTGGCACAGCCGCTGCGCGTGCTGTGGGGCGAGCACGGCGCGGTCGGCAAGGCCTTCGACGTGCTCGCGCTGTGGCGCGAACGCGCGGCCGAAGTGTCGGGCCGCGCGTTGCCGTGCGGTCACTACGTTCCCGAAGAAGCGCCGGGCGAGTTGCTCGCCGAGGCGCAGGCATTCTTTTCGCCTTTCACCCATCTCGAACGAGCAGGAGCCACACCATGAGCACCCACAGAATCGCAGTCATCGCCGGTGACGGCATCGGCAAGGAAACCATGCCCGAGGGCCTGCGCGTGCTCGATGCTGCGGCGCGCAAGTTTGGCATCGACCTGAAATTCGACCACTTCGACTTCTCGAGCTGGGACTACTACGAGAAGCATGGCCAGATGCTGCCCGACAACTGGAAGGACCAGATCGGCGGGCACGACGCCATCTTCTTCGGCGCGGTCGGCTGGCCCGAGAAGATCGCCGACCACGTCTCCCTGTGGGGCTCGCTGCTGATGTTCCGCCGCGAGTTCGACCAGTACATCAACCTGCGTCCCGCGCGCCTGATGCCCGGCATCATCGCGCCCGTGGTGCGGCGCGACGGCACGCCGCGCGAGCCCGGCGAGATCGACATGTACATCGTGCGGGAGAACACCGAGGGCGAGTACTCCAGCATCGGCGGGCGCATGTACCAAGGCACGCCGCGCGAGATCGTGGTGCAGGAAACCGTGATGTCGCGCATCGGCGTCGACCGGGTGCTGAAGTTCGCCTTCGAGCTCGCGCAGTCGCGGCCGAAGAAGCACCTGACCAGCGCCACCAAGTCGAACGGCATCTCGATCACCATGCCGTACTGGGACGAGCGCGTGGCCGAGATGGGCAAGAACTACCCGGGCGTCAAGCTCGACAAGTTCCACATCGACATCCTCACGGCGCACTTCGTGCAGCGGCCCGACTTCTTCGACGTGGTGGTGGCGAGCAACCTGTTCGGCGACATCCTGTCGGACCTGGGGCCGGCCTGCACCGGCACCATCGGCATCGCGCCGAGCGCCAACCTGAATCCCGATCGCACCGCGCCGTCGCTGTTCGAGCCGGTGCATGGCTCGGCGCCCGACATCGCCGGCAAGGGCATCGCCAACCCGATCGGGCAGATCTGGTGCGGCGCGATGATGCTGGAGTTCCTGGGCCACAAGCAGGCGCACGACGCCATTCTTTCGACCATCGAAAAGGTGCTTGCGCCCCAAAGCGGAGCGCCGCGCACCCCCGACATCGGCGGAACGGGCAGCACCAGCGACGTGGGCAAGGCGATCGCCGCCGCCCTTTGAGCCGCCCTGAAAAAGGGCTTCACGAAAGGCCTCTAAAATCGCGCGCTCCGCTGATCGGCATGGCTTCGCGTCTTATTGACACCCTGCAGACCAGTGGTTGTAATCCTCGCTGGCAGCGCGCTGCCGAGGCGTCAGTCTTGCCAGGCTCTGGGGTCGCATCGTTTGCGGCCAGGTCGCAGCTGACGGAAGCCGACCAACTTTTTCCTACAAGGGGCCCTTGTGAACAAGACCGAACTGATTGAGCACATCGCAAAGAACGCCGATATTTCCAAAGCCGCAGCGACGCGTGCACTCGAATCCACTATTGGCGCCATTCGCACCACGCTCAAGAAAGGCGGCTCCGTTTCGCTCGTCGGTTTCGGCACTTTTGCAGTAGGCAAGCGCGCGGCCCGCACCGGCCGAAATCCCCGCACCGGCGACGCGATTAAAATCAAGGCAGCCAAGATCCCGAAGTTCCGTCCGGGCAAGGCGCTGAAAGACGCGCTGAACTAAGACGTTAGACTCGGAAAGTATTCCCGGTGGGGTGCTTAGCTCAGTTGGTAGAGCGGCGCCCTTACAAGGCGTAGGTCGGGGGTTCGAGCCCCTCAGCACCCACCACCCGAAATGCTATTGAAATCAAGGGCTTAGAGCAATCTAGGCCCTTTTTCTTTACCCGTTGCACCGCCCGGAATGACAGCCTAGAACAGCCTTTGCCAACCAAAAACAGCGATCTGCCACCCGTGCGAATCGCGTAAAGTGCGTAGCTTCACGGTACACGCGACGGAGCAATATGGCGGGGAAGCGGCAGCGGCCGAATGGCTGGGAATACGTCATCAAGCGCGCTGGCTTGCTCGACAAGCCGATCTATCTCACCTTTGCCGATGAGACTGAGGGCGATGCGTTCGTCGCTCGGGTCGAGAAGCTGCTCGACAAGGGCATAGTGCCCACCGAGCTGCAGGTACCTTCGCGCATCATCACCATCGCCGACCTCGTGCGAGAGTACGAGCGCGATGCGCACCCGAAGTCAAAGGATCGGGCCGCGCTTGGAACGATCATCAAGACCAAGGGGGCGGCCCGACTGACCGCCATCACGGCCGGCTGGGTCGATGACTGGATTTCGGAGATGAAGCGCCTCGATAAGCTTGCGCCGGCCACCATCCGCGCGAAGGTGGGGGCACTGGCGCGCTGTACCGACTGGGGCATGCGCAAGGGGCACTTGGTGATGCCCGACCACCCGTTGCGCACGCTGCCCGATGGCTACGCCCAGTACACGAAGACCGATGCGGCGCTCGCCGGCGGCGCCCGGGTTGATATCGAGCGCGATAGGCGTCTGGAGCCTGGCGAATTCGAGCGGGTGTCCGCGGTGATCGTCGGCGGCATCCTGCCCCGGAAGCAGCGGCCTTTGACGTTGGACGATCCGAAGGGCCTTTGGTGCCTTTTCGTCCTGGCCGTTGAGTCGGCGATGCGGCTGCGCGAAATGTTCACGCTGACGCTCGATCAGATCGACCTTGAGAAGCGCACAGCCTTCCTCGACAAGACGAAGAACGGCGACAAGCGGCAGGTGCCGCTCTCCAGCGTGGCTCTGCAGGCGCTGACAGCCTATTCAGAGATTCGAGTTGCGGCCGGTGTAAAGGGGCGCGATGTCATGTTTCCGTGGTGGGATGGAGACACCAGTTCGACAAAACTCGACAGAACCTCGGATTATTTGTCAAAGCTGTTCATCGGGATTTTCGAGGCGGCGAAGTGCCCGGGTCTGAAGTTTCACGACCTCCGGCACGAGGCAACGAGTCGTCTTTTCGAAAAGACGACTCTCTCGGAAACTCAGATCATGAAGATCACCGGCCACAAGTCGCACCGCATGATGATGCGGTACGCGAACTTACGCGGCAGCGATCTGGCGGCGCGGCTTTGGTGACTTCGAGGGCCGGCGCATCCTCGCTGCGGTGTCTCGAATGACGGCGTTCTCGATGAAGTCGAGCACGTCCTTTGTCATCATCACGTAAGCGCGGCCGACCTGGGCGGCGGGCAGTTCTCCCTTGTGGATCATCTTCTTCACCGTCTCCGGGTGAATCTTCAGCAGGTCGGCTGCGCCTGGCACGTCAACGGTGAGGCTCATGGTTTGACCTGGCTGCGCGTTTGCGTCTTGGGGCGGGCATCGCGCAGCACTGCGCGCACCATCGGTCCGACATAGAGCATGGCGCGCTTCTTCGGAATCCGAGCGACAGGCACTTTGCGTGCGCTGATGAATTCGGGTGGCCTCATACTTCGGTCACCTAGGAGGTGGAAATGAGAAAAGACATTGAGCGAACGCTCAGCGTCGCCGGGGCCGTGTTTTCGGCTGCAATGTTCGTTTGGGCGTTCGCCGCATACCCGCCGAAAGGCTCTACCGAATGGGCATCTTGGGTTCAAGCGATTGGTTCCATTGCAGCAATCGGAGCGGCCGCGTGGGTAGTGCAACGTCAGCACAATTTGGAGAAGGCGCGAACCGCCGAGGCCGAACTTCGTAGCCGCCTCTCCCTTCACAACGCTGCCTTCCAGCTTGTGGGTGGCGTTTACCGCAAAGCTGAATCGGTTAGAGACCTGGCATGCGACGAATACCGGCAGGTCGAATTCCTTCGGCCACTCGGCAGTGATCTTGCAGGCCTTGTGATGGCGCTGGGAAAAGTCAATCATCTGCGTTTCGAGACGCACGCGGCGATTGAAGCCATTCTTGTTGCCGAAAGTGTTGGGAGAGAGTTTCAAAACTTCGTTTATGAGGCGCGCGTGTACATGGAAAAAGGCCCTCATTCGCAATGGATTCCCTTGTGTGAGCGTGCGAATGCAGTCTTGAAAGAAATCAAACCTCGGATGGATGTCGTCTATGCAGAAATTCATGCACTTGAGCGGCAACTTCAAGGCGCGACGGTCGAAAGCGAGGCGGTGGCGCAGCGACCCCGCTGAGGTCAGCATGTGACGGCCCTCGTGCTGAGGGTGATGTTCTCGCGGTCGAGGCCGAGTTCGCGGGCGATGAACTGTGACAGCACCTCGACCTGCAGGTGCCGCACGTCGTGGGCGTTGGTGATGACCACCTCGGGATTAAAGCGGCCACCGTCCGTTGCGCTGACATGCCCGCCTTCGGCGGTGCCGTCGTGACCTGGGCGGATGACTTGCCAGAGCACGGCGCCGGCCATGCGCAGCGCGTGGGCCTCGTTGTCGAACCGCACGTCAGTGACCACGAAGCGGGTTTCTCCCTCGCGCCGGTAGTAGGCAAGGCGCTTAATGAGCTGTTCGGTCCAATAGCGCGGCGACCGCGCGCGGCGGTACTCGGTGCCCCACCACTGCATTATCTGCCGCGGGCTACGCGGTTCGTCGAGCCATTCGTCGCTGAGCGGTGTGCGGTGGTCGGTTGCGGCGGCGCTCAAGGACAGGATCACGGACGCGAGGAACTCGTGCGGCGCGCGGCGCATGCGAAGCGCGACGGTCGGCACGTTCTTCAGGTACGGCGTACTGAGGTCGACGAGCGAGAGGTCGAATGCATTCGCGACTTCGGCGCGCAGCGCGTCGGCGAAGGCGAGTTTGCGAAAGCGCGCATGTGCAACGAGCAAGTCGGCGGCGGTGTCCTTGCCGACGCCAGCGTGACCGGTGAGCGCGATGAGATGGTGAAGGGCGGGCCGCTTCACCGGGGGTGTGAGGGTATTCATGTGTCCGGGTCGTGGTGATGGGCTACGCGGTTTGAGCGGCAGCGGGGGCGCGTGCGGGCAGCAGCTCGCACGAAGAGATGGCGGCGTGCGTTTCCGGCGACATGGCGCCGGGCATTGCGCGCGGATTACTGAGCACCAGGCGCAGCGCATCGCCGGCCTTCAGTTCGGGGTGCTGGGCACGCCACGCGGCGGCGGTCTGGCCGACCCAGCGCGTCACGTACACCTCGACGGCGCGCGGACCTTGGTTGTCGATGAGGCGCATCTTCAGAATGAATTCGCCCGTATCGGACCTGTGGTCGCTGACGGCGGGGCGGCCTGGGCGGTCCTTGCTGACGAAGAAAACGCCGGTCGTGACGGTCGTCATGGCCGTGCACCCCGCTGCTCGGCGCGGATGCGCTTGAAGGTGTTGCGGATGTCAGTGGCGACGGCCGGCGTGTACTTGAATCGGCTGTCGGCGAGGCCGCCGACGGGGCCGGTCTGTTGCGGCTGCTTGGGGCGCCGCGGGCGAGGGGAAACGATCACGATCATGGTGTGCTCCAGCCGTAGACACACATCGCGGCGAGCGCGATGGGCAGGACGATGAAGACCGCCAGCGCGGCGGCGGTCGCGAGGAAGCCCGAGACGGGCGCGACTGGCGATGTCCTCATGAGGCCAACGCCGGTTTCTTGGAACGAGGTCGAGCGCATGGCCGGCCTTTCAGAACGGGCAGCGCAGCGAAGCGCGGCCCGGGGTGGTCAAGACGATTTCGAGCGCGATGTCAATCACCTCTTCGTCAGAGGCGCCGTGCCGGCTCGCGAGCAGCGCCGCGCTCATGGGGTTTCGCTCGCAGAACGGCGAACCCGGGCGGTGCTCGTAGTGATATCCGCCGCACCGGCACAAGCGATGACCGGTTTCGCGCAGGTGCTGCGTGAACAGGCCATAGCTGCGGCGCCGCGTGCGGCACTCGGGGCAGCGGAACAGGAACGCCATTAGCCCACGCTCCCGGTGGGCTTGCTGGCCTCACGGCGCCACGGGCATGCAGCGCAACCGTGCTCGCCGTCATCGCATCTTTCGGCCTGTTCATGCGTCGGCTCTTGTGCACGTGCCGCCTCGAAGCAGCGGCGCATGTTGGCGGCTTCGTGGTCATCGCAGCCGAGCAGGTCACCTGGCGTGCTCATGCTGTCGCGTCCCGCGTTGCGCTGTTGACGGAATGGCTGTCTTTCGTCACGTCGATGACGAGCACCAGTGAGCGGCCGTGCTTGAGCTTCACCTGCTCTTCTTTGTTGCCCCAGTCCTTGCGCTCGATTTCACGAAAGCCGAGGTCGATGAGGGCCGCGAACAGCTTGTCGTCACGCGAGCAGATCGCGGTCTGAATCCGCAACGTTTTCCCGTGGTCGTAGGTGCAGAGATCGCGATGTGCGAGGTTGATGCCGCGCTCGGCGAGTGCAGGCAGGAACCCATCGAGCAAGGCGAGCTTCCCGCGCAGCACCTTGATTTCGGCAAGGCGCCGGCGGTGCTCGTAGTCGGCCTTTGCAATGGCAAGTTCTTCGAGGGTCTTCGGTTCGCGGCCGTAGACCTTCAAGTGCGTTTGCCACTCGCTGATGAGACGAACGGGCGCGTTCATGCACCACCTCGCGCGGCGGTGTTGAGGGCGTCAATCTCGCTGTTGAGGGCGCGTGCGCGCTCGGCGAACTCCACAGCCATCGGATGGGCTGGCGCTTCGTCCTCTGCGTAGCGCTCGACAGCTGCGTCGGCGAGGCCGGGGAGGTCGATGCTTCCCGCCTTGAGTGCCTTTTCTGCGAGCGGCACACCCATGGCCTGCCACGTTGTGACGCCTGCCAGCTTGCAGCGATAGAACGCCTGGCGACGACGACCGTTGATGCGCATCCAGATTTCGACGCGCGCCGAACGGGTCGCGACGAAGGGCGCGGTGCGGCCCGAGGCCGCGTGGTTGGTTTGCACGCGAGCCATTGCTTAGCCCTCGATGCGGGTCGCTTCGATCACCGGGCAGCCGGTGATGCGGTGGGCGATGTCGAGTGCTGCGGTCGCGTTGGCCGCGCGGAACTGCACGAACGGAGCGGCGCCCGTGTCCGAGGGATGCAGGTGGCCGAGCGCGTCGCGCGGTGTGTAGGTGCAGCGATAGCGGCGACTGTTATCGACCTGCGTGGTCGAGGCGGGACGTGATGCCCTCTTGGCTTGGTGCGCGGTGCGCGTCATTCCTCACTCCTTCGCGCCGGGATGGCGCATTGGAGTGAATTATCGGTATTCCGATATTTGTGTCAACGGTAAACCGATAAATGGAGCGATATTTTTATCGGGATACCGGTTGAACCGGTCAGGCTCGGCTTTTGATCTTGCGGCGAGGGACCGGATAAGGGACGTAGTACATCCACGCCACCTGCTCAGGCTTCAGATGAAGAACCACCGTGTCGTTGTAGCTCGCAAGGCTGTAGCCGCTGCGTCGGGAGACAAGGCGTTTAATCAGGGTCTCACCAGTCACAAGGCGGACCAGCACGTCGTCTTCTAGTTCGGGCTCTGTGCCTGGTTCCACGAGCGCGAAGTTTCCGGGCGTGTACTTCGGGTACATGCTCGCACCCTCGACCTCCACCACGAATGCTTGCGGGTCGCTGCTCGCGATGTCCTCGGCGTACTCACCCGTCGCTCCCACTGGATAGTCTGAATCCGTCCAAATCACCTGCGGCATTGCTCCCCCGTTGCCTCTCCCAACTACGGCAACGCCCTTTAGCTTGCCGGCCCTGACGGCCTGCGCCGTCTCAAGCCCTTTCGGTCGAGGGATCATCTCGCCTTCGCCAGTGGCGAGCCAGTCAACGTTTACGCCACATGCCTTCGCAATCTGTGGAGTGAACGCAGACCCAAGGCCCGACTTCTCGGCCTCGGAGTAAGCGGACTGGCTCATACCGACCTGCTTTGCAAGCGCCCCCTGTGTAAGGTCCGCATGCTTGCGCGCAGCGGCAAGCCGCTGGCCGAATTCTGTGCGTTGGACATCCCTCATAACCGATAGGGTAGGTTCACTGTACATCGGAAAACCGCTTGAATGAATATCGGAATACCGATAAAGTCGAGCGCTTATGGATTGGCCTCAACTCATTTCGGGACTGCAGCGACGAAAGCTCAGCCACACCCAAATCGCCGCCTTGTGCGGGTGCGGGCAGGCGACCATCGCCGACTTGGCTCGGCGAGCCACTTCTGAGCCCCGTTACGGGCTCGGGCGTTCGCTCGTGCAGCTTTCGCACGCGAGCAACGCCGAGATTCAACGTCGATTGATGGTCCTGCGGCCAGCTGAGGCGTCCATCCAATCCATTCTCCGCACCCGTGAGCTTCGATCAGTGTCGATGTCGCTCGCTGTGGTTGATGAGGTCGAGGGGCTGAACTTCGGGGGTGGCTTCGACCATGTAGCGGCCCAACGCATGCGCGGTTCGGCGCTCGACGATGGCCGCAACCCATCCGATGCCTCGGTTCCGCATGCTGATTCGCAGGGACCCGTCGAGACGGACGGCTGCAGTGATTGAAGGGCGATCTTCTTCCAGCATCGCGCTGTTCGCTGCGAGAGCTGCGGCCCGCGTATCCGGCACCGCCGGATTCATGGCGGCGCGCAACTCCGCAAGACGATGGATCAGATCCTCCAGTTCGTGCGCGGACAGCTTCCCGTCCAGGTGCAGCGTGACTTCGGATGCGTCGCTGTTGAGCGCAACTCGCTCTTCGTTCATGAGTGTCCTTCTCGCGATGGTTGGTCGAACGTTCATTGTCCAGCGGCTGAAGGTGACTTTGTTTCTCGGTGAGGGAGCGGGAGCTTGGGGTTGAGATGCCAATCTTCACGAAATCCAGCCCGAACCGAGTTGCACCACGTCAACGCCGGGCGACAGCACGCGCGCGCAAAGCTGCTCCATCGCGGCACGCTCGCGCACCGACTGCAGCCCATGGGCCCTGGCGCTGCTGCTTGTTATCTCGATCCACGCGGCGACGGACTCCCGATTCAGGTCCGGCTCGACTTCCAGCAAGAGCACGAGCTGCTGCAGGAATTGCTCGATGGCGTCTATCCGCTCCGCAACCGTGGGGGCTGCGGCTTCCGCGATTGGGGCGCTGTTTTTCACTGAGGTTTGCATGAGAACGAATATCTCAATCGACGAGGCGCATGGCTATGGCGCCGATGAGCCCGTGCCCGCCAAGCTCCGCGGCCACGATGCCGCGGTCGCGGCCTATGACACCGCGCATGGGTACGACGGCGGCATCGCCGCCCTTGCCAAGCGCATGGGCCAGAACGTCAACACGTTGACGCACAAGGTCAACCTGCAGAACACGAGCCATAACCTCACACTGCGCGACGCCATCGAGATGCAATGGCAGAGCCGTGATTACCGCATCCTGCACGCCATGGCCGACGAGCTGGATCACGTCTGCGTCCGCGCGACGCCAGCGAACTCCGAAGACGATCCGGTCGATACGTTGATGCGCATGCAGATGGCGTTTGCCGACTACGTGCAGGCGCTCGGCGAGGCGCTGATGCGCCGCGCGGGTGGCGTGTCGCGCAATCAGATGCGCAAGGCCGAACACCACGCGGCCGAGGCAGCCGCCAGCATGGGCCATGCGTTGGCGATGCTGCGCGGCCTGATGCGGGAGGAGCCGAAGGCATGAGCGCAGCGGTTCGACCTGGCCGGGGAGGGCGCGCGACGCCATGAGCATCAAAGTCATGTCGATGGTCTTTGATCGCTATCCATCGGGCGGCATGGAGCGATTGCTCGCGCTCGCGATGGCCGACCACGCCAGCGATGACGGCAGGCGCATCTGGCCCTCGGTGGACGAGCTGGCCCGCAAGACCATGCAGAGCCGCAGCAGCGTGCAACGACAGATTCGCCGCATGGTCGCCATCGGATGGCTGATTCAGGTCAAGACGGCGACCGGGCGGCCGGGCATCACGAACGAGTACCGCATCTGTCCTGAATGGATCGAGGGCGGGGAAGTGCCGACGCCCGAGAGGGGTGTCAATTTGACACCCCTCGACGATGCGCCCCCAGCGGAAGTTATCCACACGGGTGTCAATCTGACACCCGTCGCAAAACCCGGGAGGGGTGTCACCACGGACGAGAGGGGTGTCACCAGAGACGAGAGGGGTGTCACAGCTATGACACCCGAATCTTCAGAACCATCAATGAACCAATCCCCCCTACCCCCCGGCGGGGGGGCGAGCGGGTTCGATGAACTTTTCGCGATCTACCCGAACCGTGACAACCGGTCGAAGGCAGAACGCCGATACCGCCGGATGGCGCCGAGCGCCGCGCTGCAGCAGACGATGCGCTCGGCAATCGAGGCCCAAAGGCTTAGCAAGAGGTGGACGAAGGACGATGGCGAGTTCGTGCCCGAGTTCGCGACCTGGCTGCGCAATGAGCGGTGGCGAGACGAGCCTCGTGCCGCTGGCGCTAGTACCGGCGCGGACGCATGGCACGAGACGCGCAGCGGCATCGACGCGAAGGCGCGCACACTGGGCGTCAGTGCGTGGGATGAAGCGGCGTTCTCGATGGGCCGTGGCGAGAGTTACATCGCGTTCACCGCACGGGTGATGCGTGCCGCCGAACGGGCAGGGGAGGCGGCATGCGCGTGACCGTGGGTTTCAATGGCAGCGGCCTCGCCAGCGTGCAGCAGCAGCTCGCCAAGCTGTCGGGCCAGCAGGCCAAGCAGGCGTATGCCGAGGGCTTGAACGATGGCGGTCACCATGTGCGCCGTGGCTGGCAGCGGGAGATGCGAGAGCAGTTCGACCGCCCTTCGGACTACATCCTTCGCAGCGTGCAGTTTCGTCCGGCTACCTCAGAGAGGCTGAGCATCGATGTGCAGCCGACCTACTACGGCGGCAAAGGGGTGGACCCGCAAAAGATTCTGCAGGCGCAGGAGTTCGGCGGGGCACGACGTGACAAGCGCAGCGAAGTGGCGCTGCGCCGCATCGGCATCTTGCCGGCGGGCTATCAGACGGCCATCCCTGCCACTCCATTCCCGGGCAGTGATGACGGCCGGGGCAACGTGCGCGGTGGCTTCCTCGTGCGCCTGCTGTCCTACTTCCAAGCGATGGGAGAGCAGGGCTATCGGGCCAACATGACGGACAGGGGAAAGGCCCGTCTGCACAGGGGCTCCAAGGGGCGCGAGGGTGTGCGCTTCTTTGTTGCGTATGGCCGTCTGCGCAGTGGTCCAACACAGCACCTCGCGCCTGGCATCTGGGCCGCGACAGGAACACAGGGCGGCGTAGTGCGGCCTGTGCTGATGTTCGTGCGCAATGCAGCCTACGAGGCGCGCATCAGCAGCGAGCGTGTCGCAGAGCGCGCTGACCTTGAACCCTACATCGAGCGGCGCATCCGCTACCGCATTCGAAAGATGGTGGGCGAATGAAGGCCGACCTCGACATGTCGCCTCGCGGCGCCTCCGACCCTCACGCCCCATCGTGGGGCGCCGTCGAAAAACGCCCCGGGTCCTTCCGCGAAGCCACGGATACGGGTAATTCGAACCGCGTTCTCGGACTGTTCCGCGACCTTGCTAAGGGGGTTAAGTGAAGGTCGTTGAGGCATTGGCCGCATCGATCACGCAGGCCGAGTTCGCTGCGCTGATCGGCGTGAGCGAAGCGAAGGTGAGCCAGCTCGCGAGCGAAGGCGTGATCGTGCGCGGCGCCACCGGGCTTGCCTGGCTGCTCGCCTACTGCGACCGCCTGCGCGAAGTTGCGGCGGGGCGCGCGTCGGCGGATGGCGGCGGCCTCGACCTCGTGCAGGAACGGGCCGCGCTGGCCCGCAGTCAGCGCGAAGCGCAGGACATCAAGAACGCCGTGGCGCGCGGCGAGTACGCGCCCATTGGTCTGCTCGCCGATGTCCTGGGCACCGCATCAAGCGCAGTGGTGGATCGGTTCGACCAGTTGGAAGGGGCACTGCAGAAGGCATGCCCCGGCTTGCCCGACGAAGCCACGGCCACGGTGCAGCAGGTTATCGCTAGCGCGCGCAACGAGTGGATTCGCTCGACTGCCAAGCTCGTGGGCGACCAGCTCGACGGTATGGAGCAGTCGCCCGATGACGACGAGGACGACGATGTATCGGCCTTCGACGAAGCCGGGGCGGAGGTCTGATGGCGATGCACGTTTCGCGTGAAACATTGGCCGCGGTTCGCAAGTCCGTTGAGCTTGGACTCGGCAGCTTGCGCGCCGAGCTGTTCCAGACGCTGAGCGAATGGGCCGCAGGCAACTTCAAGCTCGCCGGCGAAAGCTCCCACCAGAAGGGCGGATGGATCGCGTGGTCCTTCCAGACCGGCATCCTCGACTTCATGAGCGACGATCGCATCGAAGAACTCGATGTCATGAAGTCGAAGCGCGTCGGCTACACGAAGATGATTACCGCCTTCGTGGCCTACAACATCGCGCACCGCCGGCGCAAGCAGGCCTTGTGGCAACCGACCGACGACGACCGCGACAGCTACGTCAAGAGCGAAATCGATCCGATCCTTGATGCGCGCGACGGCGTTCCTGCCGTGCAGGCCGCACGCCGCAAGGGCGGCGGCAATGACGACACCATCAAGCTGAAGAAGTTTCGCGACAGCGTGCTCCACCTCTTGGGCGGCAAGGCGAAGCGGGCCTATCGCCGCATCACTGTGGCGATTGCCATCCTCGACGAATGGTCGGCCTTCGATCAGGTCATCGAGAAGTCGGGCGACCCCGGCGGCCTGGCGAAGGGACGGCTCGAAGGCGCACCCTATCCGAAGTTCATCGGCGGCTCCACGCCCGGCGTGAAGGGCATGTGCCATGTCGAACGCGCGGCCGGCAATGCCGATGGCTTCGTGCGCTTCCATATCGATTGCCCGCACTGCGGCGTCGAGCACCCGCTGATGTGGGGGGGGCGCGAGAAACTGTTCGGTTTCAAGTGGGACCGCGGCCAGCCTGCGACCGTGCGCCACGTCTGCCCGCACTGCCTCGAACCGATCCGGCAGAGCGACTACCTGCGCGGCGGTGTGCCGATGCCCGGCGTCTGGGTCTGCGAGAAGACCGGCAAGCGCTTCGGTTCGGACCGCATCTGGCGCGATGCCGCCGGCATGCCCACGAAGCCGCCGAAGTCGCTGGGCCTGCATGTGTGGGCTGCGTACAGCCCGCAGCGCACCTGGGAAAGCATCGTGAAGGAATTCGAGGAAGCGCTCGATGCGATGCAGCGCGGCGACGCTGGCCCGATGCAGCTCTTCGTGAACGAAACCCTCGGCGAGACGTGGGAGGTCGTGGGCGAGCGCACCGACGACCACGAGCTGCAGGCGCGCGCCGAAGCCTTCCCGCTGCGCACGGTGCCCGCCGGCGGGCTGATCCTGACGGCCGGCGTGGACGTGCAGCGCGACCGCTGGGAAATCGCCGTGTGGGCGTGGGCACGCGGCCTCGAGTCGTGGATCGTCGATAGCCATGTGATCGAAGGCAATCCCGCGTCAGAAGCCGACTGGGCGCCCGTGACCGAATATCTGAGCCGGCGCTACCCGCAAGCCTGGCACGGCGGTTCGATGGGGCTGAGCGCCATCTCCATCGACTCCAGCGACCAGACGCATGCCGTCTACAACTGGGTGCGCAAGGTGCAACACCAGTTGCCGAAGCTGCGCGCCGTGAAGGGCCGCGGCGAAGAAAACATCCCCGTGCTCGGACCGAGCAGCGCGCAGGAAGTGAAGTGGAACGGCAAGCGTTGGCCGAATGGCATCAAGCTCTGGAATGTCGGTGTCGATACCGCCAAAGACCTGTTGCTCGGGCAGCTCTCGATCACCGAGGCCGGACCGGGCTGCGTCCACTTCAGCGCCGAGCTGCCGCGCGAGTGGTACGAGCAACTGACCGCCGAGCAGCGCATCCTCGTGAAGGTCGGCGGGCGCGAAACCTATCGCTGGGTCAAGCGCCGGCCTCGGAACGAGCAGCTCGACTGCCGCAACTATGCGTTGCATGCCGCCTTCGGCCTGGGCTTGCACAACTACACGGACAAGCGCTGGAGCGAGCTGGAGGCCTCGGTGCAGCCGCCTCGCGATCTGTTCTCGGCGCCGTTGGCGCCCGAGGTGCCGCTGCTTGTCCCATCGATCACGCCGACCGCTGCCGCATCACGCGCGACGCCGGCTCCCGAGCCTGTTCCGGCTCGACCCTACACCCCTGCGCCTGCGCGCACACCGGCCTCCTTCGGCCGAGATTGGTAAACCGAATGACAGAACCATCGCCCACGCCTGTACTCGACTCGCTGCTGCAGGCCGAGCCGGATCTCGTTGACCGCATCTTCGATTACTTGATCGAAGCGCATCCTGAGATTGCAGGGCTGCGGCTGGACGAATCGAAGCGTGCAGTGCGCAGCCACCTGGCGGGCAGTCGCTACTACGTCGCCAGCCGAAAGCGCGACGACATCGCCAGCCGCGTCCTGTCGCTCTTCAATGGTCGCAACGCGACCGAGGTCGCGCGCAAGCTGGGCATCAGCCGCGCTACCGTCTATCGCTGCTTGAAGCAGCCTCGGCGCGAGTGATCGCGTCTCAGTTTTTGGCTTGAAATGAGACAGGGCAGGGAATAGCGTCAAAGCCTTTGCGATTCCCATCCCTTCAATGTCTCAACCCTCCTACACCTCCGAAGACCTGGCCGCCGTGCGACGGGCCATTTCCAGCGGCGAGCTGTCCGTGATGCACAACGGCCGCCGGGTCGAATACCGCAGCATCGACGATCTGCTCAAGGCCGAGGCCCGCATCGAAGGCGAGCTGCGCGCCGCCGTCGGTCGCCCGCGCGGTGGCGTGCGTCGCTTCACCTTCACCACCTACCGCGGCGAGTAAGACATGCCCAATCTCTTGGATCGGCTCATCGGCGTCATCAATCCCGATCAGGGACTGCGCCGGCATCGCAGCCGCGAGCTGCTGAAGCGCGCCTATGAAGGTGCCAGCTCGCGCGACGGATGGCGGCCAAAGCGAGCGGGGGCCAGCGCCAATGCCGACCATGCCGCCGATGCGCGAACCCTGCGCGTGCGCAGCCGGTCGTTGGAGCAAAACGTTCCCTACATCGCGCAAGGGCTGCGCGCGCACAGCGCGAACATCGTCGGCACCGGCATCATCCCGAGATGGAAGGACAGCAAAGAGCACGCCGCGGCCTGGCAGGAATGGGCGCCGTTCGCGGATGCGGACAGCGGGCTCGATGTCTACGGGCTGATGTTGCTGGCGCACCAGACGGCGCAGCGCGACGGCGAGGTGCTGGTGCGCATTCGGAACCGCCGTCCGTCCGATGGCCTGCCGGTTCCGATTCAGTTCCAGGTGCTCGAAATCGATTGGCTCGACGACAGCCGGATGGGGCGCATCGACGGCTACAACGTGATCGAAGGCATCGCCTACAACGGCATCGGCAAGGTGGCGGGTTACTACCTTTTTGACCAGCATCCTGGCGAGCCGGTCATCTTTGGCGGTCGTCGTGCGACCAGCAAGTTCGTGCCGGCCGAGAGCGTAATCCACTACTTTGCGCCCAGCCGGCCCGGGCAGGGGCGAGGCTTCCCGCGGGTCGCTCCGATCATCGCGCGCACCCGTGACCTGATGCTCTACGAGGACGCCGAGCAGCACCGCAAGAACCTCGAAACGCGCCTGGCGGTGATCGGCTCGGGTGATGTGGATGGCATGGCCGAGGGCGAGAGCGAGACGGTCAAAGAGAGCCGCAGCATGGGCGAGCTGCCAAGCGGCGGCATGATGCAGGTGCCGTCCGGCACGAACCTCACCGTCGTGCAGCCCAACGCCGCGCCCGGGTATGTCGAGTACCTGAAGATGCAGCTCCATTTGATTGCTGCCGGTGCAGGATGGACCTACGAAATGATGACGGGCGATGTGCGCGAAGTGAGCTATACCAGCGCACGCATCCGCAGGCTCGACTATCGGCGCGAGGCCGAGCAAGAGCAGTGGCTGCACGTCATTCCGAAGTTGATCGCGCCGATGGTCCGCGCGTTTTCCAATGCGTGCGAGCTGGCGGGGCGAGTGAAGAAGGCCGACTACAACCTGCGCTATGCGACGCCGAAGTGGGAGTACACGAATCCGAAGGACGATGTCGCGTCAGACCTTGATGAGATTGCCGGCGGTCTGAGCAGTTTCAGCGAGAAGCTGCGCAGCCGTGGCTATGAGCCGGACGAAGTGTTCGAAGAGTTGGCCGAGGACATCGAGAAGCTGCGCAAGCTCGGCATCTTGGATGTGATCTTAATGATGCGAAAGGGCAAGCAGATGAACGAGAAAGCGAACTCGACCGCAGCGGCTTGAAGCCCCTCGTTGCGGCGATGCCACTTGGCCGTCGCGAAGCCAAGGCCACCGGCGGGAACGGGCCCAGAGGCGTCCTTCAATATCGCCGATACCGGACGTTCAGCGCCTGACGAAAGGAAGCGGCCATTTGCTCAATCCTTCCTCGCCATACTCACGTAGCTGGTTGTCTGAGTGACGGGCCAAGTGCTCAAGGACTTCACGAGATTCGAGCGTTCCGATTCGAGCGAGCACATACGCGCACTTGCGCTGAAACGCGTGAAGATTGCCCCACTGCTCTAGGTATGGAAAAGGGGCTGAAACGGCTTTGACGATTGCCGGGATAGCAGAAGGATTGCCGAGAAGCCCAAGGTCAAACACGATGTCTTCGTGGCGCTCGTGTCCATCCAAGCTGAGCAGTTCAATCAAAAGGGGCAGCCGAGACTCGTCGTCCGGCAGGGCATCCAGTGCTGCACACAGTGCGGCGACGTCTTTTGGTTCGTTCATAAATGCACCTGAATGCCTGGTTGTGGCCGCATGCCGCTCTAGGGGCGGACGGTCCCTTGCTGCGACACAAACACGTCAGCGAAGAATACGAGGCCGTTTGCATCGGGGTCAACGATGAACTTCCGCGCACGCTCGACGGGAAAGATGTTCGTATCACCAGCCCTCACGGCAAATCCTTCACCATCTCTCCCGGCGACCCACTCTCCTTGGAGTTCACGGCGAAGGATTTCACCTAGGTAGGCCCCCACGAGAAAGCCAGCGCCGTTGAGGGTGGACTGGTCGGCTCCGATGTCCTTCAGGGCGGTCAAAATTTTTTCGAGCACCCGCACCGAACCGAGGTTGAACGAGAGCTTTGCCCCCATATCCGTCGCCGTCTTTTCCAGATGGGCGCATGCCGCATCAATGGTGCCTTGGAGGGTCTTGCCGGTCATATTTCTGGCTCAATGGAAGGTTGGTACGAAGGTCCGGTTCTGGCCGACGGCTGCCTATGAACGCCGCCCCTCCGCTCTCTCAACGAGCGACCTGATAGCTGCAGCGTGAAGACAGAAGACTACAGCCCCAAGAAGAAAGCCCACCAAGAAGAAGCTGCAATAGCTGTATAGCGGCATGCCATAGCCAGCCCAAAGACCGGTCGCAATTGAACATGTCAATGTCGGCAGGGCATATGGGCGAGTCGAGACTCGCCAGCTTCGATACATCAGATGCAGGAGCGCTGCCGCGCCTAGCATTGCCCCGATGGTGAATAGGATTTCGCCGCCCACACGAGCCCTTTGTCTGGTTACCGAATCTTGACCGTCCGCCGGCAGGATCGCCAAACGAATTCTGGAGCAAGGCCCGAAGGTCCGGTTCTGGCCGAGAGTCGTCTTCCTGGAACACTAGTCATCAAGCGGCGAGCACTTTGTGCGAATCCAGGGAGAGTGAACGTCGGCCCGCTCTGCCTCCCACTCGGGAGCCAAATCAAGCAATGCATTGAGGCTAGGGTCACAGTCGAGCAAGTGCCCCATCCCGACAACTCTGTATTCAGACGCATTGTCAGCGTGCTCACCGCCGCAAACAAAGCACCAACTCCCGCCGTCCCTCGCCACAAGGAGGACCGGCTTCACGTTGTCGAAAACGTGGATGCAGACATAGGATTTTTGACCGCGTTGCATTTTCTTAGCGCCGGTACTGAGGGCGTTGTACCTCTGGGTTCCGTCTTTCCGTGTTTTTTGCCGCCGGCGTTGAACGACCGGTTGTGGCCGAGGCTGTGTGAAAAGACTTCCAGTCCCGCCCTTCAAAAAATAAAATCGATGCACCCGTTTCAAGCGAGGTGCCCATGAAGCGATTCATCGAAGGCGAAGATCGACAGCAGGTCGCGCTGTTGCCGGAATGTCTTGATGACTATA
>NZ_JBFTJJ010000014.1:0-154526 GCF_056395365.1 Variovorax sp. 10L421 | reverse complement strand
GCCGAGCCCCTCGAGGCGCTGGCCGAAACGAGCCGCGCCGTGCAGCGCGAGCGTGCCAACGAGGCGCTCGCCGCAGTCGGCCTGCGCACCACCGACATGGACAAGTACCCGCACGAGTTCTCGGGCGGCCAGCGCCAGCGCATTGCGATCGCACGGGCGCTGATCACGCGCCCCAAGCTCATCGTGGCCGACGAGCCTGTCAGCGCGCTCGACGTGTCGGTGCAGGCCCAGGTGCTCAACCTCATGCAGGACCTGCAGCAGCAGTTCGGCATCAGCTACCTGCTCATCAGCCACGACCTCGCGGTGGTCAACCACCTGTGCGATGAAGTGTGCGTGGTCTTCAAGGGCCGCATCGTGGAGCGCGGCCGCCCGGCCGACCTGTTCCGGCACGCGCAGCACGAGTACACGCGCACCCTGCTTTCCGCCGTTCTGCACACGCCGTCCCGCTAGCCGGGCGGTCGTTCTTTCTTTCCATCACCCTCACCTCCAGGAACTACCGAATGTTGAAGCGACGCACACTCATGACTTCCGCCATGGCCGCGGCAATCCCGGGTGTCTTCCTGCCCCAGGCGCGTGCGCAGGCCGGCAAGAACACGCTGACGATCGGCATGCCGCTCGAACCGCCGGGCCTGGACCCGACGACCGGCGCCGCATCGGCCATCGCGGAGATCACGCAGTACAACATCTTCGAGACGCTCACCAAGGTGAACGCCGACGGCTCGGTCACGCCGATGCTGGCCGAGAGCTGGACCTCGTCACCCGACATGAAGACCTTCGTCTTCAAGCTGCGCAAGGGCGTGCGCTTCGAGAACGGCCAGCCCTTCAACGCATCGGTCGTGAAGTTCTCGTTCGACCGCGCGGGCGGCGCCAAGAGCACCAACAAGGACAAACGCTTCTTCAGCGAGATCGGCACCGTGGTGCTCGACGACTACATGGTCGGCGTGAACAGCACGCTGCCCAATCCCGACCTGCCCTTCATGCTCGGCCAGTCGACCGCCTGCATCGTGGAGCCCAAGAGCGCCGAGACCAACGCCACCGCGCCGGTGGGCACCGGCCCGTACAAGCTGAGCGCCTGGCAGCGCGGCGCCTCGTGCACACTGGTGAAGTCGCCAACGTACCGCGACCCTAACCTCGCGAAGACCGAGAAGTTCGTTTTCCGCTTCATGTCGGACACCGCCGCGCAGACCGCCGCGCTGATGGCCAACGACATCGACATCTTCCCGCGCGCGGGCACGCGCTCGGTGAGCCAGTTCAAGGGCAACCCGCGCTTCCAGGTGATCGAGGTCGGCACGCGCGGCAAGGTGATCCTCACCATCAACAACCGCAAGAAGCCGCTGGACGACGTGCGCGTGCGCCGCGCCATCCTGGCGGCCATCGACCGCAACGCGATCGTTCAGGGCGCGGCAGATGGCTTCGGCAAGCCCATCGGCAGCCACTACGCGCTGGGCGCGCCGGGCTTCATCGACACCACCGCGTTGAACCCCTACGACGTAGAGAAGGCGAAGAAACTGCTGGCCGAGGCCGGCGTGAAGACACCGCTCGAACTGCGCCTGCAGCTGCCACCGCCTTCGTATGCGCGGCAAGGCGGCGAGGTGATCGCGGCGCAGCTGGCGCAGATCGGCATCCACGTGAAGATCCAGAACGTCGAATGGGCCCAGTGGCTCAGCGGCACCTTCGGCGGCGCGCACGACTTCGACCTGACGATGGTCGCGCACGTGGAGCCCTTCGACCTCGTGAAGTACACCGAGCCCGACTACTACTGGGGCTACGACTCGAAGAAGTTCCGCGACCTGTTCGCCACCATCCAGAACGAAGAGAACAAGAAGCGCCGCGCCGAGCTGCTGGCCGAGGCGCAGCGCGAGCTGGCCACGGACGCGGTCAATGGCTTCCTGTACCAGGCGGTGTTCCCGACCATCGCGCGCAAGGAAGTGAAGGGCCTGTGGCCGAGCATGCCGATCGTGGTGAACGACCTGGCCGCGATCTCGTGGGGCTGATGCGATGACGACCAAGCCCTTGTATTCCCTGAGCGTGCAGGAGCTGCACGCGGCTTACGCCGCCAAGGAACTCTCGCCGGTCGAAGTGGCACGCTCGGTCAACGAGCGCATCGCCGCGTACGAGCCCGAGCTGCATGCCACATGGCTGTTCCGCCCCGAACTGGCGCTCGAACAGGCGCGCGCCTCCGAAGCGCGCTGGCTGGCCGGCCAGCCGCGCGGCACGCTGGACGGCGTGCCCGTGACCATCAAGGACAACCTCGCGACCGCAGGCGACCCGATGCCGCTGGGCACCGCAGCCTACGACCTCGTGCCGATGCTGCAAGACTCGCCACCCGCCGCCCGCCTGAAGGAAGACGGCACGGTACTGGTCGCCAAGACCACCATGCCCGACCTGGGCATGCTGTCGTCGGGCCTGTCGAGCTTTCATGAGCTCTCGCGCAACCCGTGGGACCTGTCGCGCACGCCCGGCGGTTCCAGCGCGGGTGCGGGCGCGGCGGCCGCTGCGGGTTACGGCCCGCTGCACGTGGGCACCGACATCGGCGGCTCGCTGCGCCTGCCTGCGAGCTGGTGCGGCATCTACACGCTCAAGCCCAGCTTCGGCCGCATTCCACTGAGCACGCCCTACATGGGCCGCTGCGCCGGGCCGATGACGCGCACGGTGGCCGACTCGGCGCTGATGATGGCGTCGATCGCGCAGCCCGACGATCGCGACTACTCGGAGCTGCCCGCGCCCGCGATCGACTGGGCGGCCTTCGAGGTCGACCCGTCGTTCCTCAAGGGCAAGCGCGTGGCGCTGCACATGGACGCGGGTTGCGGCCTGCCGCTCGATCCGCAGATTGCCGAGGCCGTGCGCCGCGCCGCGAAGCGCATCGAGGCGGCCGGCGCGCATGTGGAGGAAATCGGTGCCTTCATGACACCGAAGATGCTGCAGGGCATGGACCACTTCTGGCGCATGCGCTCGTGCATCGACATGCAGGCGATGACCGCGGAAAAGCGCGCGAAGATCCTGCCGTACATCCGCGAGTGGGCCGAGAGCGCGGCCGGTTTCTCGGGCGCGCACATCTTCGACGCCTACAGCCAGTTCGTCGCCACGCGCGCGGCCACCGTCGCCGCTACCAAGGCCTACGACTTCGTGATCTCGCCCGTGTCGCCCAACATGCCCGCGCCCGCGGAACACGCCTCGCCGACCAACGACCCGATGCTGCCGCTGGAGCACATCGGCTTCACGGTGCCCTACAACATGTCGGAGCAGCCCGCTGCCTCGATCAACTGCGGCTATTCGGGCGAGGGCCTGCAAGGCATGCCGATTGGCCTGCAGATCGCCGGGCGCCGCTTCGACGACCTGGGCGTGCTGCAATTCAGCCGCGCCTTCGAACAGATCCGCGAAGCCCAACACCCCTGGCCCGAACCGAAGTGATCGGCCGCAAGGAGACAACCTCATGAACGCCACCCACTACATCGACGGCCGCCACGTACCGTCCGAAGGCAACGCCACCATCGACGTGATCGACCCGAGCGACGGCCAGAAATTCGGCGAGATCGCACGCGGCACGGCTGCCGACGTCGACACCGCCGTGCGCGCCGCGCGCCAGGCCATGGGCGAGAACTTCGACGGCCCCTGGGGCGGCATGACCGCGCTGCAGCGCGGCCGCCTGCTCGCCAAGCTCGGTGCCGCCGTCTTGGAACACCACGAGGAACTGGCCCAGCTGGAGGCGCGCGACACCGGCAAGGCGCTGCGCGTGGCGCGCAACGACGCGACCGCGCTGGCCCGCTACTTCGAGTACTACGCCGGCGCCTGCGACAAGCTGCATGGCGACACCCTGCCCTACGAGCGCGGCTACACCGTGCTGACCGTGCGCATCCCGCATGGCGTGACGGGGCACATCATTCCCTGGAACTACCCGATGCAGATCGCGGGCCGCAGCGTGGGCGCATCGCTCGCGGCCGGCAACGCCTGCGTGGTGAAGCCGGCAGAAGACGCGAGCCTGTCGCTGCTGCGCCTGGCCGAGATCGCGACCGAGGTGGGCTTTCCGGCCGGGGCGCTCAACGTGGTGACGGGCTACGGCAAGGAAGCCGGCGCGGCGCTGTGCGCGCACCCGGGCATCGACCACATCTCGTTCACCGGCTCGACGATGACCGGCCGCAGCGTGGGCCTGGCCGCGGCCGAGCGCCATTGCCCGGTGACGCTGGAGCTGGGCGGCAAGTCGCCGCAGATCGTGTTCGCCGATGCCGACCTCGACGCGGCCGAACCGGTGCTGCTCAATGCCATCATCCAGAACGCCGGCCAGACCTGCTCGGCGGGCAGCCGCGTGCTGGTGGAGCAGTCGGTGTACGAAGAGGTGGTGCAGCGCCTCGCGAAGCGTTTCACGGCCGTTCGCGCGGGCACGCCCGCGGAAGACCTGGACATGGGTCCGCTCATCAACGAGAAACAGTTTCGCCAGGTGCGCGACATGGTCTCGACCGCCGAGGCCAGCGGCCTGAAGGTGGCGGCGCGCGGCACGGTGTCGCCCAACGCATCGGCCACGGGCTTCTACCAGGAGGCCGTGCTGTTCCGCGACGTGCCGCACGACAGCGACATCGCGCAGCGCGAGGTCTTCGGCCCGGTGCTGGCCGTGACACCCTTCGCCGACGAGGCTGAGGCGGTGCGCCTGGCCAACGGCACGGACTTCGGCCTGGTGGCCGGCGTGTGGACACGCGACGGCGCGCGCCAGCTGCGCATGGCGCACAAGCTGCATTGCGGGCAGGTCTTCGTGAACAATTACGGTGCGGCGGGTGGTGTAGAACTGCCTTTCGGCGGCGTGAAATCCAGCGGCTTCGGCCGCGAGAAGGGCTTCGAGGCCCTGCTCGGATTCACGACCCTCAAGACCATCGCCATCAAGCACGGATGAACAATTCATGACCACCACTGAACAGCAAGCCCCACGCAAAGTCGGCCTCGTCGGCGTCGGCCTGATGGGCCACGGCATCGCGAGCAACATCGTCAAGCACGGCCACCAGTTGACGGTGCTGGAACACGCGGGCAACCAGCCGATCGACGGCCTGCTGAAGGCCGGCGCCACGTCGGTGAAGGACGTGGCCGCCCTGGCCGCGCAGGTCGACGTGCTGATCCTCTGCGTCACCGGCACGCCGCAGGTCGAGGCGGTGATGCTCGGCGACAAGGGTGCATTGACTGCCCTGCGCCCCGGCACGGTGGTGATCGACTGCTCGACGGCCGTGCCCGCCTCCACCGCCAAGGTGGCGGAAGCGGTGAGCGCCAAGGGCGGCAGGTTCATCGATGCGCCGATGACCCGCACCGCGAAGGAAGCCGCCGAGGGCCGGCTGAACCTGCTGGTGGGTGGCGACGCCGAGGTGCTGGCTTCGTGCCTGCCGCTGCTGCGCTGCTTTGCCGAGAACGTCACGCACGTGGGCGGCATCGGTGCCGGTCATGCGATGAAGCTGCTGCACAACTTCGTGTCGCTCGGCACGGTCGCGCTGCTGTGCGAAGCGGCTGCCTGTGCGCAGCGCGCGGGCGTGGCGCCGGATGTGTTCGTGGACGTGCTCGCCAAGGGCGGCGGCAACGGCGTGGCGCTGGAACGCGTCAAGCCCAAGCTGCTGACGGGCAGCACCGACTCGTTGAAGTTCTCGATGGCCAATGCCAAGAAGGACCTGGGGTACTACAACGACATGGCGGAGCAGTCGTCTTCCAGTCATGGCATTGCGCAGGCTGTCGATGCGCTGTTGACGCAGGGCGTCGAGAAGTTCGGGCCGGACCGGATGGTTCTCGATCTGGTCGAAGCGCTGCGCTGATTCTATTTGCTCTTGCTCTTTGCGCCGCCGTTGTTCGGAGTGCGTGCACAGGCCACCGGGTACTCCCCTCCGCGAATATCCCCCGCCCTTCGGGCTCCTCCTTTATTTCGCTGCGGGGAGCACCCGGTGCCCTGAGCACGATGAGCGCGGCTGTGGCGTTGGCGGTTCGACCGCTGCGGCGGATTGCAGGTGGACATGCGCGGGCGCACCACTGAGCTTTCGCGAGAGACGGGCGCTGAACAAGCAGAACTCCGAAGGGCCGGCGTCGGCCGCGGTCGACATTGGCGTGACTGCGTTCAATGCCCACTCCAGACCGGATGCAGCCGGTCGGACCTGTTACCGCAGTGTCCGCTACTGCCGAGGCTAGCCATTCGCCGTTCCGTCAATACCTGCTCCTTGGGGTGCGCCTGCTGACATCGATGCCAAGCAGCAGCCTTCATCACGATTTCGCCTCCGACAGTTACCCTGCACATCCAGACTCCCTGGTGGGCAGCCAGGTTGCGCTATGCCAAAACCCGTACGGTCGAATTTGGCGGCAGTGTGTGCCAATCGATCCAGTCACCCGCCGCCAGTTGGTGTGTGGGTGTCGAGGCGCCTTCCATGTCGCCCCACTGCAGCGTGAGCTCGCGCGCCCCGAGCCTTAGCGCGATCTCGAAGCCTGGCCAGTGCGCGGGCACATGCGGCGTCATCGACAGCTGTTTGCCCTTCACGTTCAGACCCAGCAAGGTCTCGACGGCCGCGCGGTGCAGCCACGCGGCCGAGCCGGTGTACCAGCTCCAGCCGCCCCGGCCCACATAGGGCGCGGCACCGTAGACGTCGCCCGCCATCACGTAGGGCTCCAGCTCGTAGACCGGGCCGCGCTCGGGGTGCCGCGAACGGTGGGCCGGGCTCAGGCCCTCGAAGCTCTGCCAGGCCGCTTCATGGTCGCCCTGCAGCGCCTGCGCCATGAGCGCCCACACCGCGCCGTGCGAGTACTGGCCGCCGTTCTCGCGCACGCCGCGCGGGTAGGCCTGGATGTAGCCCGGGTTGTTGATCGACTGGGCAAACGGTGGCGCCAGCAGCTGCAGCAGGCCGGCTGGCTCGTCGTGCAACTGCGATTTGACGGCGGCCATGGCCGGGCCGGTGTAGGCCGCGTCCGAGGCGCCCGACAGCACCGACCAGGCCTGCGCGATCAGGTCGATGCGGCACTCGTCGTTGGTCGACGAGCCCAGCGGCACGCCGTTGTCGAAAAAGGCGCGGCGGAACCAGGCGCCATCCCAGCCGGCGTCGTGCAGCGCGGCGATCCAGCCGGTGCGTGCCTCGGTCCAGCGCGCGGCGCGTTCGTGTTCGCCTCGTGCTTCGGCAAGCGGCGCAAAGCGCTCGACCACGCTGCACAGGAACCATGCGAGCCACACCGATTCGCCGCGTCCTTCGTGGCCGACGCGATTCATGCCGTCGTTCCAGTCGCCGGTGCCCATCAGCGGCAGGCCGTGCACGCCGATCTTGAGGCTGCGGTCGATGGCGCGCGCGCCGTGATCGAACACGGTGGCCATGCAGCCGCTGTGCTGCGGTGCGTAGTAGGCGTCTTCCGCGCCCTCGGGAATGCCAGGGCCTTCGATGAAGCCGACCATCTCGTCGAGCAGCGAGGCGTCGCCCGTCACCTCGACGTAGTGCGCCGACGCGTACGGCAGCCACAGCAGGTCGTCGGAGAAATGCGTGCGCACACCGGCTCCGCCGGGCATGTGCCACCAGTGCTGCACGTCGCCTTCGGGAAACTGGCGCACCGCGTTCACGAGGATCTGCTCGCGCAGGCGCGGCGGGTCGGTGAGTGCAAAGGCCATTGCGTCCTGCAGCTGGTCGCGAAAGCCGAAGGCGCCGCCGGCCTGGTAAAAGCCGGCTTTCGACCAGAGCCGGCACGCCAGCGTCTGGTACACGAGCCAACGATTGACCAGCGCATCGAACAGCGGGTCGGGCGTGCGCACCTGCAGGCGGCCCAGCAGGTCATCCCAGAAGCCGCGCACCTGCGCCAATGCCTCGGGCACATCGCGCTGCCGCCAGCGGCGTGCAAGTTCGAGCGCGGCGTCTGCCGTGCCGGCGTGGCCGAGCACGAAAGTGAAGCTCGCGGTTTCGCCGGATGCAACGACGAATTCGCCGCCGGTGGCTGCGCAGGCATCGAGCCCGCTGCCGGCGCGGCGCGCCAGCGTGTCGGGCACTTCGACGATGCCGCGGCCGGCGAAGAATTCGCTGCGGTCGCAGGTCCATTGCGTGGCTCCGGTCGTCGTGCCTTGCAGGGCCGCGAACAGCAGGAAGGCCGTGCTGCCGCCGAAGCCCGTGCTCGATTCGCGCTGCTGGCCGAACACGGCCGGCTGGTCTTCGGGCTTCCAGCAGTGCACGGTGCGCCGTTCGCCGCGCGCGGCACCCAGCTGCCACTCGACCATTGCGAGCGCGCGCAGGCGGCGCTGGCCGGCGCCTTCGTTGCGCACGCGCACGTGCACCAGCTTGATGGCTTCGTCGCGGTCCGCGAAGAAAGTGGTTTCGAGCACGAGCTCGCCTTGGCGGTATTCGAAAACCGAGTAGCCCTGCCCGTGCCGTACGAGGTGGCGGTTGGCGCCGCCGCCGCCGGCGGGCGTGAGCGGCAGCATCTCTCGCGTCGCCACGTCCTGCAGCAGGTAATGCTCGAAAGCCGGGTCCTGCACCGGGTCGTTGGACCACGGCGTGACCTGGTGCATGCGGCTGTTGCCGGCCCAGGTGTAGCCAGTGCCCCATTCGGACACCTGGAAGCCGAAGGCGGCGTTGGCGATCACGTTGATCCATGGGCGCGGCGTGCGGCGATCGGGGCCGACCTCGAAGCGGAACTCACCGCTCTCGGCGTCGAAGTCGCCGGTGGGGGCTGTGTTGGTTGGCGAGGCCGCCTGTCGGTTGAACAGCGGCGTGCGGTGTTGCACCGGTGCGCTGCTGTCGTCCGCAATCGCCGGGCTGCGTGCCTCTTGCAGCGCCGCCACCTGCACTTCGAGCGCGCGGCCGTCGGCCGTGAACACCACGCGCGCCAGGCTGGAGAGCGCGGCCTTTTCCGACGGCACCACGTCCTGGTCGCGCAAGAGGTAGAAGCTGGCGGTGTCGTTGCGCGGAAAGCTGTGCTGCGTCTGCTGCGCGACGCGCGAGCGCAGCGTCTCGATCTCGCGCTGCAGCGGCATCAGGTACGAATTCGGCTCGCTGTTGAGCACCACGAGGTCGCAGGCCACGCCACCGAAACCCCACCACGGCTGCGCGCGCAGCAGCGTGTTGATGAGCCCCATGCCGTTCATCGAGTGGATGTACACCAGCACGATGGGCTTGTCGCCCGAAATGCCGAAGCGCCAGATCTGGCGCAGGTCGATCAGCCCGCGGTCGCTCATCACGCGCGGCGTGGTGTAGGTGAGGACGGTTGTCAGGTCCTGCAGCGCCAGGTTCTGTGCGGGGGCGATGCTCAGGTCGCGCAGCCGCACCTGCGCCAGCGTGGCCGCCATGCGGGTGGCGCGCTCCACGTGCATCGGTTGCAGGTAGCGGTCGATGCGGGGCATCAGCGCCTCGATGCTCTCGTCGGCAGCGGTGGCGAAGCTCAGGCGTGCGGTGGTGCCCGGGGCAATCGACAGGCGCACGCGCAGGCAGGCGATGGGGTCCAGGCCGTTCACCTGCTTGCCCTGGGCCGTGAGCGGTTGCCTGTCGAGCGCAGGGTCGGCCAGCGTGCGGTTGCGGCCGATGAAGACGCGCCGATCGGTCATGCTGTCGATCGACAGCACGTTGGCATCGACCGAAGCCACGAAGTGCACCGCGGCGACCACCGCATCGCCGTGCAGGCGCGGCCTGCGCGACAGCAGCAGCGCGCGCCACGCGGGCTCCCAGCGCGATTCGACGAACAGGTTGGCAAAGGCCGGATGCGCCTCGTCGGCCTTCGGGTTCGACAGCACCGGCTCGAAGTACGAGACGAGTTCGAGCGTGCGCGTTTCGTCACCGCTGTTGTGCAGCGTGATGTTGCGCAGCTCGGTGTCGTCCTCGGGGCTGATGAGCACCGTGGTGCGCACCTGCAGGCCGGGGCCGGTCGCATCGAACTGCACCTGGTCGGCCAGGAAGCGGGTGCGATAGTGCCAGTCGGCGCCGGGCGCAGGCAGGGCGGTGAGCGAGGTGAGCTCGCTTTGCCCTCCGTCTTTTTCGATATCGCGCACATAGAAGAAGGTGCCGTAGCTGTCGCGCAGCGGATCGTCGCGCCAGCGCGTCACGTTGAACGCGCGCCAGCGGCTCACGCCGGCGCCGTTGGCCCGCAGCGCCACCGTATAGCGGCCGTTCGACAACAGGTGCGTGGGCTGGAAGCCCGGCCCCGTCGGATCGACCACGCGCGGCTGGAACAGCGGCGCCAGCTCGGCCCGGCTGGGCTCGGGCGGCGTGCGCGGGTCGGCGCTGCCGATGATCTGGCGCGGCGTGCGCTCATGCAGCAGCGACTCGTGCGCCTGCACCAGCGCGGCACTGCCGAACCAGCGGCGCGGCGCGTCGTCGCGCAGCACGTTGCACAGCGCCACCAGCGACATGCCCTGGTGGTGCGCCATGAAGTTGCGCACGACAGTGAACTCCTGCCCCTCGGTCTGGCGCGAGGTGGTGAAGTCGATCGCGTCATGAAAACCGAACTCGCCGCGCGCGCCGAGCGATTCGAGCAGCTCGAGATTGATGACGGCCGCTTCGGGCGCGAAGGGCGCAGCCATCAGGCTGGCGTAGGGCGCCACCACGCGGTCGGTGGGTGGCGTGCGCCGCAGCGCCAGGCGCGGCACGCCGAAGGGCGAGTACTGGTACGCCAGCGAATGGTCTTGCGCGAAGTAGGCCGACTCGGACACGCCCCACGGCATGCTCTGCGCACGGCCGAAGGCCTGCTGCTCGGCGATGGCCGCGGCATTGGCCACCTGCAGCAGGCCGTCGGTGGGCTCGGTCATCACGAGCGCGGGCATCAGGTACTCGAACATCGAGCCCGACCACGACTTCAGGCTGGGCTTGAAGCCCACCAGCAGGAACGGCCGGCCCAGCGCCATCCAGTGGCGGCGCGGCACGTCGCCCTTCGCAATCGCAAGGAAGCTCAACAGGCGCGACTCGGAGGCCAGCAGGTCGTAGTAGCTGGCGTCGAGCACGTTCTCTTCGACGCGCAGGCCGATGTGGAACAGGTGGCGCTTGGCGTCGTAGAGGCCGCTGAAATCCATGCCGTCGTGCAGCGCGTCGCAGCGTCGGGCCAGTGCTTCCAGCGTGGGGGCTTCGTGGAGCTGGCAGCTTGCTTCCGCCGCGAAGGCGCGGCAGGCCTGCGCCACGGCCACGAGGTGGCCCGCGAAGTTGCCGCTGTCGACGCTGGACACATAGTCGGGCGGCAGCGGCTTGAGCGTCTGCGTGTCGTACCAGTTGAACAGGTGGCCGTCGTGCTTCTGCATGCGGTCGACGGTGTCGAGCGTGGCGGTGATGCGCGCCAGCAAAGAGCCGGTGTCGATCCAGCCGAACTCGCGCGCGCAGCAGGTGGCCAGCAGGTACAAGCCGATGTTGGTCGGCGAGGTGCGGTGCGCAATCGTCGGCTGCGGTTCGAGCTGCAGGTTGTCGGGCGGCAGGTGGTTGTCGTCCGGGCCCACCACGTGCTCGAAGAAGCGCCACGTGTCGTGCGCCAGCTTCTCGAGGTAGCTGCGATCTTCGGGCTCGAGCGGGTCTTCGGCGTGCGCATCGACGCGGCTGCCCCACCAGGCCGCGAGGGGCGCCAGGGACCAGAGCACGAAGAGCAGGGGCCCGAGCACCGGGTGGGCGCTCCGGTTCGCGAGGATGGCGAGCGCCAGGGACACCGCGCTGCTGAGGGCCGCGCTGCGCACGAAAGGCTTCAGGCGCTGGCTCGATTGCGCCTGCGCCTGGTCGGCTGTCGTCCATTGCAGCAGGTGCCTGCGGCTCACGACCAGCCGCCAGGTGGCGAGGAAGGCCGCGTCGAGCAGCAGGCGCGTCTGCGCCGCCAGCTGCACGAACTGCCAGGCTGCGCCGGCCATGGCGCGCAACAACTCGACCGTGCCCACATCGAAGAAGTGGCGCAGCTCGATGGCGCGCCGTGTCGGCACCAGGCCGGCCAGCGCGCCCAGCAGCGGGCCCAGCGTGAGCGCCGCGCCGACGGCAGCCAGCGCCCAGCCGAGCGGCATGGCCTGCGTGAAGATCACCAGCACCAGCAGCGCGAAAGACGCTGGTGCGACCAGCGAGCGGCGCAGGTTGTCGCACATTTTCCAGAGGCCCAGCGCGTCGATGCCGAAGCGGCGCGCACGCCACATCAGTGGCAGCAGCTGCCAGTCGCCGCGCACCCAGCGGTGCACGCGCGAGGCGGCCACGCCGGCATGGTGCGGATGGTCTTCGACCAGCACCACGTCGCTGACCATCGCGCAGCGCGCGACGCTGCCTTCGAGCAGGTCATGGCTCAGCACGGCGCTGTCGGGCAGGCGGTCGTTCAGCGTGGCGTGCACGGCGCGCACGTTGAGCAAGCCCTTGCCGGTGAAGGAGCCGCTGCCGAACACGTCCTGGTAGATGTCGGAGGAGCCGCTGCCGTAGGGGTCGAGCCCGCACTGCCCGGCGAACACCCAGTGGAAGAAGGAGCGCTCGCTGCGCATCGGGAACGGCGTGACGATGCGCGGCTGAAGAATGCCGAAGCCCGCGACCACGCGCCGGCTTGGCACGTCGATCTCGGGCGCGTTCAGCGGATGCGCGGCGATGGACACGAGGTCGCGCAGCGCGCCGGGCGGCAGGCCCGTGTCGCTGTCGAGCGTCAGCACATAGGGCGTGCGGCCGGGCGCGAGCTGCTGGCCCGGCGCGAGCGGGAGAAAGCCGCTGGCGTCGCCGCTGGCCAGCAACCGCACGAGCATTTCGAGCTTGCCGCGCTTGCGCTCCCAGCCCATCCAGCGCTGTTCGGTCTCGCTCCAGTTTCGCGGACGGTGCAGCAGCAGGAAGCGTGGCGCGGCGCCTTCGGCCGGTGGGTACTTGGCGTTGAGCGCGGCGATGCGTTGCTGGGCATCATCGAGCAAGGGCACGTCGTCGGGCATCGAGGCTTGCGAAGCGTCGGCCCAGTCGGTCAACAGCGCGAACTGCGCGTGCGCCTCGCGGTTGGCGAGCCAGTGCAGTTCGAGCCGGTGCGCGAGCTTGGCGTTGTTCGCGGTCGACCCCAGCATCGTGGGCATGACGACGAGCGCGCGGTGCCGTTCGGGAATGCCGTTCGCGAAATCGAGGCGTGGCAGGGCCTGCACGCGCACCGACTCCGCCATGATGCGTTGCGCCAGCGCAATCAGCGCTTCGGACAGCGGCCATGCGAGCAGCAGCAACGCCGCGACGGTGGTCCAGTCGCCGCGATGCGGCAGGCCGTGCACCACGGCCGCCAGCAGCAGCGCGGTGCCGAGGGCAACGGACCCCACGTAGACGGGCAGGCGCCAGCCGCGATGGTTGCGCGCGGGGCTTCGTGTGCTCGCGGCGCGTGCGGCATGGCCCGCCGGTGCGTTCGCCTGCAGCGACGCGATCAGCGCAGGCCGGCCCTGGCCGAAGAGGTAATAGCCGGCGGTGCCGTCGGCGCGGTCGGTCTCGGCGCCGGCTTCCTCGGCCGGTGCACTGGACGCCAGCGTGACCACGGCCTGCGCCACTTCGCGCTCGGTCCGTTCGGCACTGCGCGCCACCTGTTCCATCGCATGCGTGATCTGCTGGCGCATGAGTTCGCTCTCGTTCGCAAAGCTGGGAAGTTCGCGCAGCACGCGCAGCGAGCGGCTCACCGGCTCGATCAGATCGCTCCACTCGACCTGGCCGATCATGCGCAAGGTCGTGATGATGTTGCCGACCGTGAGATTGGCCGCGGCCTGCGCGTTCTGCGCGTCGCCGATCAGCGCCGGGCCGTTGGGACAGTGCTGTTCGGTCCAGCGCACCAGCGTGGGCATGTCGTCGCCTCGCTCGACGGGCAGGCGCTGCCACAGCTGCGTGAGGTAGCTGTCCTGCAGGCCGTGGCTCTGCAGCGCGCGGTACAGCACGTCGAGGTCTTGCACCGAGAGGTGCGGCGCCGCGTCCCACGCGGCATGCGCGATCTCGCGCGCGACCTTGTTCTCGGCAATGCGCTCGGCCACACGGCGCAGGTTTTCGAGCAGCACCACGCGCAGGGTGGTGGGCAGCGCCCAAAGTTCGCCGAACATCAGCTCGTCGATGTCCTGGTAGGCGTTGAGGAAGGCAGTGAACAGCGTCTTGTTGAGCACGCTGTCGGTGTGCGCCACATAGGCCCACGCAATGCCGTACACGCGCGGCAGCCCCGCCAGCGGCGGCGTGACGAGCTTGGGCAGGCGCGCGTAGTAGCTGCGCGGCACGCCGTCATGGATCTGCTGGAGCTGCGCCTCGACGAGGTGGAAGTTGTCGAGCAGCCATTCAGCCGCCGGCGACACATAGCGTCCGCTCAGCGAGATCAGCGCGATGTAGTCGAAGGCGGCGCGCAGCGACTCGAGGTTCTCATCGACACGCGGGAAAAAAAGCGCGCCTTCGCGCGCGCGGTGGTGTTCGTCTTCCACCACCTGGGCACCGGCCAGGCTATGGCCGTGCTGTTCGAAACGTTGGGCACCGAAGAGTTCGGCGCGAATCGGGAGGGCTACCGGGTCGTGCGGACCGAGCAGAAGGGTCCGGGCGTAGTGACTGAGCCCTTGGAGGCGGTCGACGACGGCAGCGGCGCTCAAGTGACCGCGAACAGGCCGATGCCCAGGACCACGGCCACGCACGCCATCGTGACAATGCGGCCCGCAGCGAGCGCGCGCACACGTTGCATGTGGCTTCGCAGCGAGAACCATCGCCCGTGGGCACGTGCGCAGTGATGCATGTGCGAAGCTAGGGCTTCGAAATCGCTGCCGACGAAATCGATGTGCGAATGGGAAAGGGACTGCGGGACGGACATTGCAACGGGCTCCTATGAAACGACTTCGAGCTGCCGCGCGATTGCGAGAACTGTGAACGTGTTCCGACCGTACGCTTTTAATTGACCTTACGGGTGCCTGTTTTCACGATGCCCGACGTAGGAGGATGCTTACGCATTCGCGATTGAGGGCATGTCTGTCACAGCTGATTCTTTGGTGCAGCTACCCCATGCCGCCTATCTGAAGTACAAGCGAACCAGCCGGCGCACTCGTGCCAATCGGTCGCCCCAGGAGCTCGTCACCCCGCTGCCCCGAACAACGATCTTGGCGATAGATCGGCACTATGTTCGCTACCGCACAGACAAGGCTTTTCGCATGAATAACGATTGAGCAACGCGCCTCGGAAACACAGTCGACAGCGTTCATTGATGAATCAGGCGAAAGCCATCGAGGTCTGAACATGCGTAACTTCTTGACCAACAACCGCGATGAACTGATCTCCCGGTGCAAGTCAAAAGTTGCGCGAAGGCCCAGACGCGCAGCAACTGAACAGCAGTTGGCCAACGGCATTCCGCTGTTCCTTGATCAATTGATCCAAACGTTTGCCGCGGAAGAAGATGACAAACCGGCGGACAGCATCAGAATTTCGGGACCTTCAGGCGGAGATTCGCAGACCTTGTCGGAGATGGGGGTAGCCGCCACGGCCCACGGCAAGGAGCTGCTCGAACTGGGGTACACGGTAGATCAAGTCGTCCACGACTATGGCGACCTTTGCCAAGCGATCACGGACATGGCCTTCGAGCGCGACGCTCCCTTTGCCGTCGGGGAGTTCCGCACATTGAATCGATGCTTGGACAACGCCATTGCCGATGCCGTCACGGAGTTCAGCTCCCAGCGCGATACGCAGATCGCCCGCCAGCAGAGCCTTGACTCAACCGAGCGTGTCGGTTTCCTCGCTCACGAGTTGCGCAACTGTCTGGGCACGGCGACTCTTGCCATCCATGCCCTCGAACTCGGCAGCATGACATTGGGAGGTGCCACGGGGAGCGTATTGAAGCGCAGCCTTTCGTCGATGGTCACCCTGATCGATCGGACGCTCGCCGAAGTGCGCGTCAACATGCCGGAACAGCGCCAGACGTTTTCCGTCGCCACGTTCATCAAGGATGCCGAAACCGCCGCGCAGCTCGTCGCCGGAGCCGCAGGCTGTCCCTTCGAGGTGAGCTCTGTCGATCCTCTGCTGGCCATCCGTGGCAATCGCGAGCTACTGCTTGCCGCCCTGGCGAATCTCTTGCAAAACGCGTTCAAGTTCACGCACCCGCACACCATCATTGCCTTAAGAGCTCATGCACTCGACGAGCATGTATCGATTGACGTCGAAGACCACTGCGGAGGACTTCCGCCCGGAAGCGCTTCCAGGATGTTTGAGCCCTTCAATCAACACAGTCATGACAAATCCGGCCTTGGCTTGGGCCTGTCCATCGCACGCCGAAGCGTTGAGGCTGACCTCGGCACCTTGACAGCTCGAGATGTGCCGGGAACCGGTTGCGTTTTCACCATTCGCTTGCCCCTGCACGTCCTCGAATGACAAGCATCTAGTTTCTCCCAATCCCAAGGACTCATCATGGACATCCAATTGCTGATGCGGATCGGCCGCATGGCACCACCTCGGTGGCTCACTTTGTCGGCGGATGTTTCAGCAGCGAAGCGGCTGGCTGCCGACGGCCTGATTGAGATGACTCTGGAGTTGCAGGGCAAAGCAAAGACATCTATACGCGAATCAGTGCATGTTCGCACGATCACACGAAATGGTGCCTTGGCTATCGCTGATGAAAAATCTCGCTCGCAGCGGAAATGAACGCATGATGGTCGCATGACAGGCGATGTGATGCTCACCTTCAACCCCGGGTCTTCGTCGATCAAGCTCGGGCTGTTCGTGATCGATGCCGGCGCGACACGCGCCCTCGCCCGCCGCACGGTCGATGCAACACCCGATGCCTTGTCCAGCGTGATCGCGAATGCCCTGGATTGGGTGAACGATGCGGCGCCGGGCGCACGACTCGTCGCGGCGGGTCACCGCGTCGTGCACGGCGGGGACGAGTTCAGCGGCCCGGTGGCGATTGCGGAGGACACGCTCGTCGCTATCGAGGCACTGGCGCCGCTCGCGCCGCTGCACCAGCTGCAAAGCCTGCGACTGATCCATGCGGTGCGGCACGCCGCACCGGCGCTGCCGCAGTCGGCCTCGTTCGACACGGCCTTCCACCGCAGCCAGAGCGCTGCATCGCGCCGCTACGCGCTCCCGCGCGTGCTGTTCGACCAAGGCATCAAGCGCTACGGCTTTCATGGCCTGTCGTACAAATTCATCGCGTCGCAACTGCGCCAGCAGCACCCCGGGATTGCCGCGGGCCGCGTGGTGGTCGCGCACCTGGGCAGTGGCGCCAGCCTGTGCGGCTTGCTGCATGGCACCAGCCGCGAGACCAGCATGGGCTTCTCCACGCTCGACGGCATCCCGATGGCTACCCGCAGCGGCGCGCTCGACCCCGGCGCGCTGCTTTATCTGCTCAAGCAACCGGGTCAGTCGATCGACACGGTCGAAGACATGCTTTATCACCGCTCGGGCTTACTAGGTCTCTCCGGCGTTTCGGGCGACGTGCGCAAACTGCTCACGAGCGACGCGCCCGAAGCTCGCGAAGCGCTGGCGTTGTATGCACTGCGGATCGCGCGCGAAGTGGCCGCCATCGCCACCACGCTCGGCGGGCTCGATGCGCTCGTTTTCACCGCCGGCATCGGAGAGAACCAGCCGGCTGTGCGCAACGCCGTGTGTCACCACCTCGCCTGGCTCGGCGTGGCGCCCGATCCCGCAGCCAGTCAGGTCGCCGTGTTCGTCATGCACACCGACGAAGAGCAGGTGATCGCCGACGAGGCCTGCCAAGTTCTGTCCCTTTATCAAACCACCGGAGCCGCCCCGTGACCCGCCCACTTGAACGCGCCCCGTGCACGCCAAGTTCTCGGCATCGGTTTCCCGTGGGGTTCATGGTGCACTTTAGGTTGCTCTCCAAAGCGAAGTTATGGGACCCCGCCAGCCAGAAAGTGAGTCCCTGACTGTTCGCTGGCGCACGCAGCCTCACCAAAAAATGTCTCGGCAGTTGGTACGCCGGCGCACAGACGCCGGATTTCAGTCGCAGAATCATGAAGATTTGGAAGCAGACTTCCTCATGGCATTGCCTCCTCGTTCGTCTTCGTTGCACCGGGCCGCCGCACGCAACGAACTGCTGGATGCCATCCCTCTTGAAGTGATGGCCCGAATGGAGCCCTTCCTCGAGCCGGTGCCGCTGCGTCTTGGGGAGGTGCTCTACGAGTCGGGGGTAGTGCAGCGACACGTTTTCTTCCCCATCGATTGCATCGTCTCCCTGCTGTACGTGCTGGAGAACGGGCAGTCCGCTGAGATCGCGGTCGTCGGCTTCGAAGGCATGGTTGGCGTATCGCTCTTGATGGGCGGAGGTAGCACGCCCAATCGTGCCGTGGTGCAAAGTGCAGGCAACGCCTTCAGGCTAAGTGCCACCCACATTCAGGAGCTGACGGAAAAGGGGGGGCCGTTGCTTCACCTCTTGCTGCGCTACACCCAATCGCTCATCACCCAGATGTCGCAAACGGCGGTGTGCAATCGGCATCATTCGCTCGAGCAGCAGCTGTGCCGCTGGCTATTGTTGAGCCTGGACAGATTGCCGGGCAATGAACTGGTCATGACTCAGGAACTGATCGCCAACATGCTCGGCGTGAGACGCGAAGGCGTGACGGAGGCGGCGGGCAAATTGCAGCGTCTGAACCTGATCAAGTACGCGCGAGGTCACATTACGGTGCTCGACCGCCCGGGCCTGGAACAGCAGGTTTGTGAATGCTATGAGGTCGTGAAGCGCGAAACGGATCGGCTGCTTCCTCGCCAAGTGGCAAGCTGATTCGCCGCGGCGACGGTCAGGCTCGGTGCGCCGCCGCACAGACGTGAGCCATCGCATCGGCAACAATGCGGCAGGTCACGCATTTTCGCGCTGGCTCCTCTCAACAGGGGCTCTGTGACATCCCATCCGACCCGCCCCATTCACAACCGTCTGCTCGAAGTGCTTCCGCCGATGGTCAGGGCGTGTCTACTCGAAAAATGCGAGAACGTGGCATTGGCGGCGTCCCAGACGCTCTATGAGCCGGGCGATTCCATCCGCCACATCCACTTTCCCACGAGCGCCTTTGTTTCACTGGTTTCCACGGCAGACGGCCACGACGGCCTGCAAACAGGCTTGGTGGGCAACGAGGGCGCCTTGGGCTACGAACTGTCGTTGGGTGTTCAGAGCGCGCCGTTGCGGGCGTTCGTTCAGGGCGGCGGTCTGGCCTGGCGCCTGACAGCGCAGTCCTTTGCTCAGGAACTGGAGCACAACACGATGCTCAGGCGTGTTCTCAACCGCTACGTCTGTGTGCTGCTGATGGAACTGGGTCGCTCGGGCTTGTGCAACCGCTTCCATCTGATCGAGGAGCGCCTGGCGCGCTGGTTATTGACGACCCAGGATTGCGCGCACTCCACACACCTTGCACTGACTCATGAAGTGCTGGGCCGCATGCTGGGGGTGCGTCGGGTCGGCATCACCAATGCCGCGACCGCGCTGCACGAGCGTCGACTGATTGACTACCGACGTGGCGCCATCACGATCACGGATCGCCGGGGACTGGAAAGTGCGGCGTGCGATTGCTATCGGGCCAACCAGCGCAACTACGCGCGGTTGATCTCATGACAGGTCGCCTTCCTGCAATTCATAGGGCAGGAACATGAAGATCGTTCTCCCGCAGCATCACCGGCTCCATTGCCCCCTGTGAGAGACGACGCCGCACCGCAGCTTCGATCTCTTCGACATGGTGGCTGAACGTTTCAAGCGGGTCGGCGTTCTCGGTCGTGCGAAAGTGATAACGCAGTGCTTCCCTCCCGATGCTGGCACTCACGAACTGGGTGCCTTCCATGTCCACCCAGAAGCGGACGGAGCCTGAAGCATCATGAAAGTACGGAGCGTCAGACATTTCGAGATCTTTCTTTGAGGCGGCTGCGCACTATCGCAGGTCTGGCGTTTCGTGTCTGTGCGATATCGGGTGTTTGGTCGCCACACAGGTCTACGCGCTTGGCTCTTTGCCGCGAACTCCATCGAGGTGACGGCCCTCCTGCATCGAGGCTCCGCTCTTGATGGGCAGGTGCTTAAGCTTCCTCTACCAGCGCCGGATGGCCGTCAACCCGATCATGGTGTGGCCTTGGCCTTCGGTCTGTGCGCCAACGCACGGTGCGAAAACATCCTGAGCAACCTCAGCAAACGAACCGCGCTCTACAGTTCGTTTGACGCGCTTCAAGAACCGCGCGAATGCCGATGTCGGCGGTCTCGGTCGGTTCCATGCAGCCATTCCTGTCGGCCCAACCAACCCTGGCGACGGCAGCCAACGCGTTGGTGGTGCGCGGACCCGGTCGTTAGCACTCCAGGACAGACTGAAGAGGCATTGGGCGTTGATACCGCGTCCCAGCCAACTGTGTCGTCCGCCGCGGAAGAGACTATTTCGCAGGCGAGAAAGAGGTGGGCGCCAAGAACGAGTTGTCCATCTTCGCAACAATCGGTCCGGCTGCCTCGCTCGCCTTTCTGACCTCGACCCATTCGGGATCGACGACAAACTTGCCCCACTTGACTTCACGATCGGCCAGGCTCTCCCAGACAAGCATGTAGGTAAGCGCGTTGCTGTCAGGTCCGACTGCAGTCGTCCAATATCCGAGTTGACGAATTCCCAGCCGGTTCCAGATGCCCGCGGTGTGATCGCGAAATCTGGCAAGAACGTCGGGCAGCCGGCCAGGCATTGCGGTATAGACGCGGAGTTCGTAGATCATCGGCATCAGTCCTGAAAAAATGTTGCAAGTTGACGAGGCGGCGGGCGTGACCGCCAAGCTCACATTGTGCTGCCAGAGGTCCATCCGCCGTCAAAGGAGATGATCTGCCGGCGGTCTGCCCCAACCGCTGACCGCCAGCCTCAGGCATTCCGCGTCGCGCCTTCTCGCCAACAAATGCATTCGCGGAGCAAGGCACCCCGTCGGCGTGAGCGTCGCCCCGAACGAACCCGAGCACGAGCCCTACGGCATCCCGCGCGCCAGCAAGTGATCGACCAACCGGCGCTGCGGAAAGCTCAATGCCTCCTGCCGCGTGCACAGGTACATCCGTCGTGAAGCCCACGCATCGGTGAGATTGATGAAGCGCAGCTTCATCTCCTTGCGGTAGGTCACAGCGGCACCCTCGGGCAGGATGCCCACGCCCATGCCCGCTTCGATCATCCGGCACACGGCCTCGAAGCTCTTCACCCGCACGCGCAGGCGCAGCACCTTGCGCGCACTCATGGCGGCGTCTTCCATCGTGCGGGAGATGGCGGAATCGTCTTCGAGACCCACGAAATCGAAATCGAGCAGTTCCTCGAACGACACCTCGCGCCCGCGCCACGGATGCTTCTGCCGCACGATGGCAACCAGCCGGTCGGTGCGGTAGGGAATGAAGTTGAGCGCCGGGTCGGCCGCCTCGCTGGTGATGACGCCCACATCGGCCTGCCGGTCGCGGATGGCCTGCACGATGTACACGCTGCGGTGCTCCTCCACGCTCACGCGGATCTCCGGGTAGCGCTGGCGGAAACTCGCCACGTCGTCGGGCAGGAACTGGCCCATGGCGGACGCGTTGGCATGCAGCCGCACGCGGCCGGTGGCGCCTTGTGCGTAGTCGGACAGGTCGGCGCGCATGCGATCGACGTCGCGCAGGATCTGGCGCGCATGCATGGCGAGCGACTCGCCGGCGCCGGTGGGCGTCACGCCTTTCGAGGTGCGGTTGAGCAGCGCGACGCCCAGGTGGCCTTCGAGAATGGACAGGCGGCGGCTCGCGGCCGACAGCACCATGTGGCTCTCGGCGGCGGCCTTCGACAGGCTGCCGTGCTCAATGGCACGCAGGAAAAGCGCCAGCGAATCGAGGTCGGGTCTCATGGGTTCGGGTCGATCTGGGAGGCTGGCATTGTCGCGCCCGCGAGGGCGGGCACAGGCGCAAGGATGAGGGCAAAATCCCCCGGCCGCGCCGATCGGCCCCATCCCCCGTGCCGTCCATGCCGCCCCCGCCGCCAATCACGCCCGAAACACCTCCGCCCTCCCCTCCCGGCCCGCGCCACCGCGCGCTGGCCGGCTGGATCGCCGCGGGCGTACTGGCACTGCTGCTGATCGGCATGGCGGGCCAGTGGGCCGCGAGGCGCGAGGCGAACTTCCAGGCCGACTCGATCCGCCGCGCCATGGAAGTCCATGTGCTGGGCCTGCGCGACGCCGCCGGCAAGTACAGCTACCTGCCATTCACCGCGAGCCTGCATCCGGACGTGCTGGCCGCGCTGGCCCATCCCCAGGACGCGGCCGTGAAGCAGCGCGCCAACCGCTATATCGAGGAGGTGAACCGGCAGGCGGGCTCCGACGCGCTCTACCTCATCGACCTGCAGGGCCTTACGCTGGCGGCCAGCAACTGGGCAACGCCGCAGAGCTTCGTCGGCGAGTCGTATGCCAACCGCCCCTACTTCCGCGACGCGCGCGCGGGGCGCAACGGCCTGTTCTACGGCGTGGGCCAGACCACCGGCGAGCCGGGGCTCTTCATCTCCGCGCCGGTGCGGCCCGACGGCGGCGCCGTGCTGGGCGTGGTGACGGTGAAGGTCAGCCTGCGCCAGCTGCAGGAAGCCTGGACCTTCTCGCGCGACCCGATCCTGCTGACCGACGCGCGCGGCATCGTGTTCCTGAGTTCGGTGCCGCCGTGGATGTACCAGGCCACGCGCGCGCTGGGCGCAGCGGAACTCGACGGCATGCAGCGCGACCAGCAGTACGGCGCGCGCACCAGCTTCGCGGCACTGCCGTGGAAGGTGGAGCGTGGCGAAGGCGAGCCCGGCTACCTCGTGCGCACCGACATCGGCGGCCAGCCGCGCCGCTTCCTCGCAGTGGACGAGCCGCTGCCCGACCTGGGCTGGACGCTGACGGTGATGGCCGACCACGCCGAAGTCACCCGCGCACGCGAGCGCACCTGGATGCTGGGCCTGCTGTGTGCCGGCGTGCTGCTGCTGGGCGGCCTGTACTGGCAGCTGCGCGAACGCCGCTTCGCCGAGCAGCGCGATGCACGGCGCGACCTGGAGCTGCGCGTGCGCGAGCGCACCCACGAGCTCGACGAGGCCCACGCGTTCCGCAAGGCGATGGAAGACTCGCTGCTGGTGGGCATGCGCGCACGCGACCTGGAGGGCCGCATCATCTACGTCAACCCGGCCTTCTGCGAGATGACCGGCTACGACGCCGACGAACTGCTCGGCAAGCTGCCGCCCTACCCCTACTGGCACCCCGACGACGTGGCGCAGCACTGGCGCCAGTACGACGCCATGATGAGCGGCCAGCCCGCGCGCTCGGGCTTCGAGTCGCGCCTGCGGCACCGCGACGGGCACGACGTGATCACCATGGTCTACACCGCCGCGCTGATCGACGCCGATGGCCAGCACAGCGGCTGGATGAGCTCGGTGGTGGACATCACCGAGCAGAAGCGCGCCGAGCTGCGCCAGCGCCAGAACGACGAGCAGCTGCAGCACGCCCAACGCCTGGCCAGCCTCGGCGAGATGGCCTCCACGCTGGCCCACGAGCTGAACCAGCCGCTGATGGCGCTGAGCAATTTTGCGAGCGCGGCCAAAGCCTTCGCGGAACAGGGCAACCAGCAGCTGCTGGTCAGCAGCCTCGACGAGACCATGGCGCAGGCCCAGCGCAGCGCCGAGATCGTGCGGCGCATCCGCGGCTTCGTGCGCCAGCGCACCGTGGGCACCGAGGACTGCGCGGTGGCGGCGCTGGTGGCGAACGCGCTGGCGCTGCTGCAGGGCGAGATGCGGATGCGGCAGGCGCGTGCCGAAGTCCGCATACCGGCGGGGCTGCCCGAGGTGCGCGGCGACCGCGTGCTGCTCGAGCAGGTGTTGCTGAACCTGCTGTCCAACAGCTTGCAGGCGATGCAGGCCACGCCGCCGGAACAGCGGCTCGTGGAGGTCGAGGCCGAGGTGCTGGCAGGACGCATGCACATCCGCGTGGCCGACCGCGGGCCGGGCATCGATGCAGCGCTGGCCGAGCAGGTGTTCGCGCCCTTCTTCACCACCAAGACCGGCGGACTGGGGCTGGGCCTGAACATCTGCCGCACCATCGTCGAGGCCCATCGCGGCCGGCTGTCCTTTGCCAACCGGGACGGCGGTGGCACGGTTTTCACCCTCGAGCTGGAGATCTCACCCCCATGAACGCTCTTGCCAACAACCTGTGCGTGGTGGACGACGACGAGGCCGTGCGCCGCTCGCTGGGCCTCCTGCTGCTGTCGCGCGGCTACGCGGTGCAGACCTTTGCCTCGGGCGAGGCCTTCCTGGCCGGCGCCGACCTGCAGCGCGCAGGCTGCGTGATCCTCGACCTGCGCATGGAGGGCGTGAGCGGGCTGCAGGTGTTCGATGCATTGCGCGCGCAGGACAGCCCGCTGGTCGTGATCTTCCTGTCCGGCCACGGCGACATTCCGATGGCCGTCGAGGCGGTGCAGAACGGCGCCTTCGGCTGGCTCGAGAAGCCCTGCAACGACGAGCGCCTGCTCGACAGCATCGCCCGGGCCCTGCAGCGCGCCGGCGAGATCGCCGTGCGCCGGCAGGCCCGCCAGGCCGCGCAGGCGCTGTGGGACAAGCTCACGCCGCGCGAGATGCAGGTCGCCCGGCTGGTGGCCGAGGGCAAGCCCAACAAGCAGATCGCCCTGGAACTCGCGCCGCTGGAGCAGCGCACGGTGGAAACGCACCGCGCCCACGTGTTCGCCAAGCTGGGGCTCGCGAACAGCCACCAGCTCGACCGGTTCCTGCGGGAACACGGGCTGTAGTCCTTTCTAGGTATTTACCCTTGCGTACCGATACGTAGCCGCGCGGCGGGCGGCTACGGACGACAGCGCGCCGGCGGCCGGACAGACTTGCCGGTACGGTCTCGCGCGGCTTTGCGGCGGGCCGCAGCCAGAGACAAGGACACCTTTCCATGACCAACATCGCCAGTGCGAGCGTCGGCGCCTCCGGCCCGGACGCGACCGCCAACAACACGCCGTATACCTTCGAAGAAAAGCGCAAGCGCATCTTCGCCATCTTCGCCGCCTCGTCCGGCAACCTGGTGGAATGGTTCGACTTCTACGTCTACGCCTTCTGCGCCATCTACTTCGCGCCGGCCTTCTTCCCCAAGTCGGACCCGACCGTGCAGCTGCTGAACACCGCCGGCGTGTTCGCCGCCGGCTTCCTGATGCGCCCTATCGGCGGCTGGCTGTTCGGCCGCCTGGCCGACCGCAAGGGCCGCAAGACATCGATGGTCACTTCGGTCGTCATGATGTGCGTGGGCTCTCTGGTCATCGCCTGCCTGCCCACCTACGCGCAGATCGGCGCCGCCGCGCCCGCGTTGCTGCTGGCCGCGCGGCTGCTGCAGGGCCTGTCGGTCGGCGGCGAATACGGCACCACCGCCACCTACATGAGCGAAGTGGCCATGCGCGGCCAGCGCGGCTTCTTCTCGTCGTTCCAGTACGTCACGCTGATCGGCGGCCAGCTGCTGGCCGTGGTGGTGGTCGTGGTGCTGCAGCAGGTGCTCGACGAGGCCGAGCTCAAGAGCTGGGGCTGGCGCATTCCGTTCGTGCTCGGCGCCGTGGCTGCCGTGGTGGCCCTCATGCTGCGCCGCACGCTGACAGAGACCGCCAGCACCAAGACCCGCGCCGCCAAGGGCGCCGGCACCATGCGCGAGCTGTTCACGAACCACAAGCGCGCCTTCTTCGTGGTGCTGGGCTACACGGCCGGCGGCTCGCTGATCTTCTACACCTTCACCACCTACATGCAGAAGTACCTGGTGAATTCGGCGGGCATGTCGATCAAGACCGCCAGCAACGTGATGACGGCCTGCCTGTTCATCTACATGTGCATGCAGCCGGTGTTCGGCGCGCTGTCCGACCGCATCGGCCGGCGCAACAACATGCTGCTGTTCGGGGCACTGGGTGCGCTGATGACGGTGCCGGTGCTGAGCAACCTGCAGAGCGTCGGCAGCCCGCTGGCGGCGGGCGTGCTCATCACGCTCGCGCTGGCGGTGGTGAGCTTCTACACCTCGATCAGCGGCATCGTGAAGGCCGAGATGTTCCCGCCCGAGATCCGCGCGCTGGGCGTGGGGCTGTCCTACGCGGTCGGCAATGCGATCTTCGGCGGCAGCGCGGAGTACGTGGCGCTGGGGCTGAAGTCGATCGGGCACGAGTCGTACTTCTACTGGTACGTGACGGCGATGATGGGCGTGGTGTTCCTGGTGAGCCTGCTGCTGCCGAAGCAGGCGACGTACCTGCACCACGACAAGTAGACAGTGCTTCAGCGGGCGGCGCCCTGCGCGGCCAGCGCCAGGGTCCGCTTCGCGATGTTGACGAGGTGGATCTGGCTTGTTCCCTCGTAGAGGCGGAACAGCCGAACATCGCGGTAGAAGCGCTCGGCCACGTTGCCGGCGATGAAGCCGCTGCCGCCGAAGACCTGCACGGCCCGGTCGGCGACGCGGCCGCACATCTCGGAGGCGAACAGCTTGCACATCGACGCTTCCATCGTCACGTCGATGCCCTCGTCCCTCTTGCGCGCCGTCTCCAGCACCAGCGCGCGTGCCGCATGCACCTCGGTGTTGCTCTCGGCAATCATCTGCTGCACCAGCTGGAAGTCGCCGATGGGCTGCCCGAACTGCCGGCGCGACTGCGCCTGCCGCGCCATTTCCTCCACCAGCCGGATCGCAGGGCCGATGCACAGCGCGGCGAGATTGATGCGCTGCTTGTTCAGCGTTTTCATCGCCGTGCGAAAGCCCTGCCCTTCGACGCCGCCGACGATGGCCGAGGCCGGCACGCGCACACCTTCCAGCCTGACCTCGCCCACCGGCGAGCCGTGCTGGCCCATCTTGCGGTAGGGCTGCGAGGTCGACAGGCCGGGCACGCCGCGCTCGACCAGGAAGGCGCTGATGCCGGCCGCGCCCTTCGCGTTCGGGTCGGTCCGGGCGAACACGGTGAACAGGTTCGCAACCGGCGCGTTGGTGATGAAGCATTTCTGCCCGGTGATGACGAAGCTGTCGCCGTCGCGCACCGCCACCGTCTTCTGCGCCGTGGCGTCCGATCCGGCCTCGGGCTCGGTGAGCGCGAAGCAGCCGGTCAGCTCGCCGCTGGCCAGCCGCGGCAGGTAACGGCGCTGCTGCTCGGGCGTGCCGTCGACCACGAGCGACTCCGATGCGATGCCGGTGTTGCCTCCGAAGCGCGCACGGAATGCAGTCGCGACCTGCGACACCTCGAGGTTCACCAGCGTCAGTTCCTCGGTGGTCAGGCCGGCGCCGCCGAAAGCCTCGGGGATGCTGTGGCCGAACAGGCCGATCTCGCGCATGCGCTGGACGACCGGTTCGGGAATCAGGTCGTCACGGTCGACCTGCTCCTCCAGCGGCAGGCATTCGTCATGGATGAACCGGCGCACCTCGGCGAGCATGGCCTGGAATTTCTCGCGGTCCCTGATCATGGTTTCGCCTCGTTGTCCGCCGCGCGCACATCCCGCAAGAGCGCATAAAGCATGTCGTTGGGCGCCGCGCAGCCGGCCGGCTGGCGCGCGCCGAACAGCACGGCGTCGCTGCGTGTGAGTTCGGGCCGTTCGCGCTCCTCGATCCAGTCGTACACCACCGTGCGCGCGGCGATGCGCCATTCGCCCTGGCGGCGCTCGAAGCGGTCGAGGTAGCGTCCGCACAGCAGGGTGCGCTTCGCGGGCGCATCGGCAGGGGCCTGCAGTGCGAAGAAGCCGCTCTCCACCGCAGCCACGTCGCCATGCAGCTCGATCGCGATGTTGTTCACCTGGTGCACGCGCCGCCCGCCCTGGCGCAACCGCTGCAGCGCCTGCGCGATGAAGCCGTCGGCGCTGCCGTTCCAGGCGCCATGGCAGTCGGTGGCGTCTTCCCAGTAGGCCGAGCGCAGGGCCTCTTCGTCGACGCGGTCGATGCCGCGGCAGTAGCGGTAGAGGCACTCGCGGATCGCCTCGCGATCGAGCAGCGCCTGCAGCGGTGCGCGCGGGTTCATGCCGCCGGGGCCGCTGGCGCCGCGGCGCGTTTGAACAACTGCACCACGTTGCCTTCCGGGTCGCGCAGCGACATCACCGCGCCGTGCGCGCCCATGTCGCGCGTGCCGATCACCTCGCCGCCCGCGCCGGTGATGCGCTCCTGCGCACCGGCGAAGTCGCTCACCTCGAACACCATCACCACGCCGGAGGTCGCCGGCGCGGCCTCTTCGGCACAGGCCAGCGCCACGCTGGTGTTGCCCACGCCGTACTGGAACCAGCGGTCCTTGTCGCGGAACTTGAGCTTCAGCCCCAGTGCCGATTCGTAGAAGGCATGCAGCTCGGCCGGGCGTTGCGCCACCACGTACACGTTCTGCAGGCGCTGGGGAGAAATGTCCTCGGCGCTCACAGCGAGGTCTCCGATGCGCCGCCGTCCAGTCGGATCACCTCCGCGTTGACGAAGCGCGAGCCGTCGCCGGCCAGGAAGCAGATGGCGTCCGCAATGTCTTCCACGGTGCCGAGCCGGCCCAGCGGCGTGCGCGCGATGCGCCTGGCGTCGAGCTCGGCGTTGCGGTGCTTGGCCGTGCCTTCGGTCGGCACCGCGCCGGGCGCCACGGCGTTCACGCGGATGCGGCGCGCGCCCAGGTCGGCCGCCGCGGCGCGGGTGATGCCGAGCACGCCGGCCTTCAGGCCGCTGTAGACCACCGATCGCGCGGGCGACTTGAAGCCGGCGATGGAGGCCACGTTGATGATGGCGCCGCCGCGTTCCGGGTCCATCGCCTCGGCCGCGGCCTGGATGCCCCAGATCACCGACTTGAAGCCGATGTCGACCATACGGTCCATCACCTCGGGCGTGATTTCCATCAGCGGCTGGTAGCGCACCCAGGCCGCGTTGTTGACCATCACGTCGAGCCGGCCCGCCTCGCCGGCCAGGCGCTGCACCGCCAGGCGCATGCCTTCGCGGCTCGAGACGTCCTGCGGCACCGCCACGGCCTTGCCGCCGAGGCGGCGGATCTCCGCGACGGTGTCTTCCACGAACTCGGCCTTGAGGTCGTTCACGCCGACCGTCGCGCCCAGCCGGGCGAAGGCCAGCGCGGTGGCTCGGCCGATGCCGTGGCCCGCGCCGCTGATGAAGGCCACGCGGCCTTCGAGGGACTGTGATGCATTCATGGCTTGTCTTTCGTTTCCGGCACCAGCAGCGCGTCGAGCGCGAAGGCACCGTGCCCGTGGTCGAGGACCACCAGCGGGTTGATGTCGATCTCGGCGACGCTGCGCGCATGCCGTGCGGCGAACCGCGACAGCGCCGCCACGGCGCGCGCCGCGGCCGCTACGTCGGCCTTCGGCCGGCCGCGTGCGCCATCGAACAGCGCAAAGGCCTTGAGGGAGCGAAGCATCTGCATGGCCTGTGCCTCGGTCACCGGCGCCACCTGCAGCGCCACGTCGCGCAGCACCTCGGCATAGATGCCGCCCAGGCCCACCATCACGACCGGGCCGAAGACCGGGTCCTTCATGGTGCCGAGGATCAGCTCGGTGCCGCCCTGCGCCATTTGCGCCACCAGCACGCCGGCGATGCGCGCCTGCGGCGCCTTCTGCGCGACGCGCGCCAGCAGGCTGTCGTATTCGTCGCGCAGCTGCGCCTCGGAGCGCACGTTGGTCACCACGCCGCCAACCTCGGTCTTGTGCGGGATGTCGGGCGAGACGATCTTCAGCACCACTGGAAAACCGATGTCGCGCGCCGCGGCCAGTGCCTCGTCCCGGCCGCCGGCCGTGACTTCCTTCAGCACCGGGATGCCGGCCTGCGCGAGCACGGCCTTGGCACTGGCTTCGTTGGCGAAGGCTTCGGCCGGAAGCGCTTCGGCCGACAGCGACGCGACCGCCACCTCGGCCTGTTCGCCACGTGTGCCGAGGCGCACCAGCGCCGCCAGCGTGGCACACGCCGCATCGATGGTCTCCACTGTCGGAAAGCCCATCTCGTTCAGCTGCGCCATGGTGTCGGGCGGCGCCTTGCAGCACAGCAGGACGAGCCGCGACGGATGCGCACGGCGCACCTGCTCCAGCGCCGCGAGGTAGACGTCGCGCAGCCGCGGCATCTGGAAGGCGTACGCCGACTGCAGGATCACCGCGTCGCAGCTCGCATCTTCCGCCACCGCCGACAGCACCTGCACCAGCAGCTCGGGCCGGCTCGACACCTGCGCCGTCATGTCGACGGGATTGCCCGGCGATGCGTAGGGCAGCGCGGCCACGATGCGTTCCTGCGTGGCCGCGGAGAGCTTCGGCAGTTCCAGCCCCTGTGCGCTGGCGGCGTCGGCCATCAGCACGCCGAAGCCGCCCGATGCCGTGACCAGCGCCACGCGCGGCCCCTTCGGCGCACGCGCCGTGCCGACCACCGACACAGCATGTCCCACTTCGAGCAGCTGCTCGATGCTGGGCACGCGAATGGCGCCGGCATTGCGCAGCACCACGTCGAACACCGCGTCCGAACCGGCGAGCGCACCGGTGTGCGAGGCCGCCGCTTCGCTGCCGGCCGACGACACGCCCACCTTCAGCACCACGACCGGCTTGCCTGCCTCGCGCGCCATGGCCAGTGCGCGCATCAACCCGGCCGCATTGCGGCAGGTTTCCATGCAGCACAGGATGACCGAGGTGGCCGGGTCGGTCGCCAGCGAGGCGATGCCGTCGGCAATATCGACGTCGCATTCGTTGCCCGTGGTCAGCAGGCGGCTGATGCCGATGCCGCGCTCGACGGCCAGGCGCATCGTGTAGCTGCCGAGGTTGCCGCTCTGCGACACGATGCCCACCGGGCCCGCCGTCGGGAACGACGACTCCAGCGCCACCGAAAAGGTGGCGATGCTCCTGTCCGCCACGCCGATGGAGCCCAGGCAGTTCGGCCCCACCACGCGCATGCCCGATGCCCTGGCGACTTCGCCGATGGCCGCCTGCAGGCGGCTGCCCTCTTCGCCCATCTCCGAGAAGCCCGAAGACAGGATGACGGCCGCGCGCACGCCGCGCGCGGCGCAGTCTTTCACCGCTTCGAGCACCGCATCGGGCGGCACCGCCATCACGGCCAGGTCGGGCACCGACGGCAGCTCGGCAACGTTCGCATAGGCGGGCAGCGACTGCACCGTGCCGCCTTTGCGGTTGACCGGATAGATCGCACCGCGGTAGCCGTACTTCTGCAGGAACTGCAGCGGCCGCCCGCCGATCTTGGTCACGTCGTCCGACGCTCCGAAGATCGCGATCGAGCGCGGCTTGAAGAGTGCCTCCAGCCCCTTGCCCACTTCGACTTCGACTGTCGCCATCGCTCAGCGCCCCTTGAACACGGGCGGGCGCTTTTCCAGGAAGGCCTGGCGCGCTTCCTTGGCATCCTCGGTGCGCGACAGCGCCATGGTGATGTTCTGCTCGAAGCGGTAGCCGTCGCGCTGCGGCATCACGTCCATCATGTTGGCGGCCTGCTTGGCATAGGCCAGTGCGATCGGGCTCTTGGAGGCCATCTCCTGCGCGAGGCGCATGGCGGCGGGCATGAGCTCTTCCGCCGGAACCACCTCGTCGAGCACGCCGCGGCGGTACAGCTCGGCGGCCGGCACGCGCATGCCGGTGAAGAACATGTGGCGCGTGAACGAGCGCCCGAACATGGTCCGCAGCATCGAGACTCCGCCGGCAAGGCCCACGTTGATCTCGGGCATCGCGAAGCTCGCATCGTCGGAGGCCAGGAAGATGTCGCACGCGGCCATCAGGCCGAAGCCCGCGCCCAGTGCCGGGCCGTTGACGGCCGCGATGACGGGCTTGGCGCATTCGCGAATGGCGTTGCCGGTCTCACGGGTCCAGCGGTTGTGGTCGAGGAAGTCGCCGGGCTTGTCGGCCGAGGGGCGGTCCTTCAGGTCGGCGCCGGAGCAGAAGAACTTGCCGGTGCCGGTGAGGATGGCCACGCGGATGTCGTCGCGCTCGGAGATCTCGTCGAACACCTGGATCAGGCGGTGGCGAGTGTCGCGGCTCAGCGCATTGACGGGCGGCTTGTCCAGCCGCACGACGGCGACGAACTCGGAAACTTCAAGACTGACGCTCATGACGAACTCCTGGCAACGTGGGACATGCCGCGGGCCGCCGCATCGGCAGCGGCGGCTTCGGTCGGGGAATACAGCAACCGCGACGCATGCGCCATGCGGTCGCCGTAGCGGAACTCGGAGGCGAGCAGGCGCTGCGCCATGCGGGTGGCCAGCACCTCTTCGCTGACGCCCATGCCGCCATGCATCTGGATCGCGCCTTCGGCGCACAGCCGTGCCGTCTCGGCCAGCGCGACTTTCATCAGGCGCAGCGTGCGGCGCAGGTCGGCGGCGCCGCGCTCGTGTTCCTGGAAGGCGTGCATCAGCAGGCCCTTGGCGCAGAGATAGCGCACATACATGTCCGCCGTGCGGTGCCGCAGCACCTGGAACGACGCCAGCGCCACGCCGAACTGGCGGCGCTCCTGCAGATGCTTCACGGTCTGCTCGATCAGCGTGGCGAGCGCGGCGACGGTATCCGCCGCGGTGAGCAGCAGCGCGGCGTTGTCGGCTTGCTCGATGGCCGAGTCCAGCGCGGCACCGCGTGCGATGCACGCCACCGCCGGCACCGTCAGGCCGTCGAGCCTGAAGTCGGCGCTGCGCCTGCCTTCCATGGTGCGGTAGGTGGCGCTGGGCGCGGGCATGTGTTCGTGGTCGACCAGGAAGAGCGCCGTTTCGCCGCTGCCCTGCAGCAGCGCGGGCACCAGGTGGTGCGTGGCCGCCAGCGACACGTCCACGCCCTTCACCTCGCCGGTCAACGCGTAGCCGATGTCCAGCTGCTTCGCCGTCAGGGCGACCTCGTCGAGCGAGGCCGAAAGCGAGGTCAGCGGCGCGATCTTCGCGCTGCCTTCGCACACCGCTTCGAGCCAGCGCGCGGAGGTGTCTGCGTTGGCCGCTTGCAGCAGCAGCGGCGCGACCGCGCAGGTTTCGATCACGGGCAGGTGCACGCCGTGCGTGGCGAGCCCGACGACGATGGAGGCCAGGTCGGACAGCGTGCCGCCGACGCCGCCGGCTTCCTCCGGCACCAGCGTGCAGGTCCAGCCCATCTCGCGCACGGGGTCGGTGCCGGCGAAGTCCCTGGTGGTCTCGTTGTCCTGCGCGAAGCGCGCCGCGGCGTCCAGCAGCATGCCGGGGAACAAAGGGGTGAATGACATCGACACTTTTCAGGCTCCCAGCAATTCATTGGCAACGACGTTGCGCTGCACTTCCGAGGTACCGCCGGCAATCGTGCGGGCGCGGGTGAACAGGTAGTTCTGCACCCAGGCGGCACCGGGCTCGCCCTCGCCCTGCGCCACCAGGAAGCGGTGCGCGGCGTCGGGGCCGACCGCGTCGAGCGCGATCGTGGTCAGGCGCTGGGCCACGTCGGCGCAAGTCATCTTGATGGCCGAGGGCTGCACGCCCAGCGGGCGCTGGTGGATCAGGTCGTCGGTGGCCTGGGCCATCATCACGCGCGCGCCCTTCACGTCGGCCTCGGCCAGCAGCAGGCGGTAGCGCAGGCTGCCGAAATCGCGGCGTCCCGCTGCAGCCTTGGCGGCCTGTTCGACCAGCTGCGTGACCTGCCGGCGCACCAGCTCCAGCCGCGCCACGTTGGCCGGGGGCAGGCGCTCGCGCTCGAGCAGGAACTTGGCGCAGGTCCAACCCTTGCCGGGTTCGCCGATCAGGTTGTCGGCGCGCACGCGCACGTCGTCGAAGAACACTTCGTTCAGGTGGTGCCAGCCGTCGATGGTGTGGATCGGCCGCACGGTGATACCGGGCGTGTCCATGGGCACCAGGACCAGCGAGATGCCGTCCTGCTTCTTCGCCTCCTTCGAGGTGCGCACGAGCATGTAGATCATGCTGGCTTCGTGGGCGTGCGAGGTCCAGATCTTCTGGCCGTTGATGACGTACTCGTCGCCGTCCAGCCGCGCGCTGGTGCTGAGCGAGGCCAGGTCGGAGCCCGAGCCCGGCTCGGAGTAGCCCTGGCACCACCAGTCGCTGCCGTCGAGGATGCGCGGCAGGAAGCGCGCCTTCTGCTCGGGCGTGCCGAAGCGGATGATGACGGGGCCGATGTGGCCCAGGCCATGGTGGTACAGCGGCGGGCAGTCGGCCTCGGCCATCACCTCCTCGAAGATCAGCCGCTGCATGATGTCCCAGCCGGTGCCGCCGTGCTCGCGCGGCCAGCTGGGCGCGCCCCAGCCCCTGGCGGTGAGGATCTTCTGCCAGCCGAGGTATTCGCGCTTGGTGATCTTCTGGCCCGCGGCCACGACGGCGCGGATCTCCGGGGGGCACGCACTGCGCGCGAAGTCTTCGAGCTCGCGGCGGAAGTCCGCGTAGGCGTGCGCCTCGCCGCTGGCAGCGGTGGCGGCGGGGGTGTCGGTGTTCGACATGTTCGTTGTCTCCTGTCCTGTGGTCCATGCGCGGCGCTTTGCCGCGCCAATCGGTGCTAGGCGGCCGCGGGGGCGCCCTTGCGCAGCCTGGTGATCAGTTCGTCGAGCGCGGCCACGGCGCCGACGGCGTCGCGCCGGCGCAGGCACCGCGCCACTTCGCGCCGCAGCGGAAACAGGTCGGGCCGCGGCAGCACGGGAACGACATGCGTCATGCGTTCGCGCAGGATGGCGGTCATGGTCTGCGCCATCAGCATGAGCGCCTCGTTGTGCCCCGCGTCCGCGATGGCGCAGAAGAAGCGGCTGGCCGATTCGATGCGCTGCGCGAGCGTGTCGCAGGGCTGGTGGCGCTCGATGGCGTCGACGGCTTTCTCGACCGCGTCGAGTTCGGCTTCGCTGGCGCGTTCGCAGGCCAGGCGCAGCAGCGTGCCGTACAGCGTGCGGTAGGCCTCGTCGAGATCGGCCGAGCCCAGCCGCCCCTGGATCACCAGCGTGCGCAGCGACTCCGCCAGCATCATGTAGGCGCCCTTGTAGAACACCAGCGCGTGGTCGGCGCCGCCGCCGCCCATGTGCTTCACCTCGCCGATGAAGATGTGGTGATCGCCCGCCTCGTGGCAGGCGTGCACGCTGCACTCGAAGCTGGCCAGGCAGTCGTCGATCACCGGCATGCCCAGCGGGCCGGCGCGCCAGGCGACGCCTTCGAACTTGTCGGCGATCTTGCTGGAGGCGAAGCGGCCCGACAGCGCGTCCTGGCTCTGCGAGAGGATGTTGATGGCAAAGCCCTCAGCCTCGCTGAACGCGCCCACCAGGCTGCTGGCCTTGCGCAGGCTGAACAGCACCAGCGGCGGCTCCAGCGACACCGAACTGAACGAGTTGCAGGTCAGGCCGACCGGCCGCCCGTTCGCGTCGCGCGTCGTGATGACGGCCACGCCGGTCGGAAAGCAGCCGAGCAGCTGGCGGAAGAGTATCGGCTCGATCGGCGCGGCCTGAGTCACGTCGGACACGGCATGGGTCATGGCTTTCCCCTCGGGTGAGTCGCTGGGCCGGCGCCGCCTCAGGCGGCAGCGAGTTCGGGCACGACCTGCGCGACGTGCGGCGGGTCGTTGGCAATCTCGCGCTGCACCGCGGGCATGATCACCTTGGCCCACAGCTCCAGCTGGCGCAGCATGGTCGGGTGGTCGAAGTCGCCCATCTGCGTCTGGAACGCGTAGTGGCAGGGCTTGAGCGTGCGGATCTCCTTCACCACGCGCTCGATCACCTGGTCCACCGAGCCCACCGGCAGGTTGGCGCGCATTTCCTCGAGCGTGGCCTCGCCTTCGACGATGCCCTCCTCGACCTGGTAGTCGTCGGCCACCTGGGCGGTGCGGCGCTTCAGGCTCACGGCAATGCGGCGCTGGAAACGTGCGCAGTCGAGGTAGCGCTCGACCTCCGCCTTGTTGTCGCTGGCATAGGCCGCGCGCAGCACGCCGACCTGCACCTGGGCCGGGTCCTTGCCTTCGGCGAGCGCGACCTTGTCGATCAGGTTGCGGGTCTGGCGCAGCTTCTCCACGCCGCCGTCGCCACCGGAAACGAACACATGGTGGCCACCGCGCACCGCGCGGGTCACGAAGGTCGGGTCGACGCTGGTGATCCACATCGGCGGCATCGGCTGCTGCACCGCGCGCTGGCTGATGGCGCTCATGGGCTGCCGGTAGAACTCGCCTTCGTAGCTGAACTTGGGCTGCTTCAGGCCCAGCTCGAGCATGTCGAGCATCTCCAGCGTGCGCGCCTTGGCGGTCTCCAGCGAAACGCCGAAGCGCTCGAATTCGAAATGCTGGTAGCCCGAACCGATGCCCAGGTTGAGCCGGCCGTTGGACAGCTGGTCGACCATGGCCACGTCGGCGATCAGGCGCGCGGGCTGGTACAGCGGTGCGACGACAATGCCGGTTCCCAGCCGGATGTTGCGGGTGACCGCGGCGCAGTGCGCGATCATGGTCAGCGGCGACGAGCACAGGCCGTAGTTGCTGAAGTGGTGCTCGGCATACCACGCGGCACCGAAGCCCAGCTCGTCGGCCAGGCGCGTCTGTTCCACCGCGTCGCGCAGGATCTGGTGCGACGTCTTGTGCTTGTTTCGCTGCTGCATCAATATGAAGATTCCGAAATCCATTGCTGGTCTCCTTGTGGGCTTGGTTACGTGCCTTGATCGTAGGAGTGGGGTCCCCGCCCGGCTCGCCATGCTTCGCACAGCTTCTTTGCGCTTATTGAAATGAAGGCCCTCGATTCGCTGCGGATCTTCGTCATCGTCCAGAGGAAGGGCAGCCTCTCGGCGGCCGGCCGCAGCCTGAGCCTGTCGCCCGCCACCATCTCTCGGCGCATCAGCGCGCTGGAGGAAGAGCTGGGCGTGCAGCTGGTGGACCGCACCAGCCGCAACCTCAAGGTGACCGAGGCGGGCCAGGCTTTCCTGGAACATGCGGAGGTGGTACTGGAGGCCATGGCGCGGGCCGAGGAAGCAGCGCGCAATTCGAAGCTGCTGCCCGAGGGGCGCCTGCGCATCCACTCGCGCACGCAGATCGGCCTGCGCGTCATCGGGCCGCTGCTGCCGGGCTTCGCGCAGCGCCACCCCGACATCCAGCTCGAGCTGGAGCTGTCGGAGCACCCGGTGAACCTGGTGGAGCAGGACTTCGACATCGACATCCGCACCGGCGAGTCGAACGACTCCAACTTCGTCATCAAGCGGCTGCTCAGCAGCGACGAGGTGCTGGTGGCGAGCCCCGCCTTCATGAAGGTGCACAAGCGCATCCGCCACCCGAATGACCTGCTGCAGGTGCGCTGCCTCACCTACAAGCGCGAGCACGAGGCGGTCACCTGGAAGTACATCGACGAACAGGGCGTGCAGCAGGAGCTGGCCATCCAGGGCGTGCTGAACTCGAACAACGGCGAGCTGCTGCGGCTGGCCGCCATGGGCGGCATGGGCATCGCGCTGCTGTCGGAGCCCACGGTGCGCGGCTGCATCCAGGACGGCACACTGGTGCGCCTGCTGCCCGAATACCGCTTCGCGGTGCGCGCGTTCTCGAACGGCGTCTACGCGGTGTTTCGCCAGAGCCGCACGCTGCCGCTGAAGGTGCGCGCCTTCGTCGACTTCATGGCCGAGGCGCTGCGCGAGAACGACGGCGCCTGAAGGAGGTTTCAGCCGCTGAAGCGGTGCGGCGGCAGGCCGGGGGCGGGCAATCCGCTCACTTCAAACAACGCCCCGTCCTGCGGGCGGTCGCCCGAGAGGTTGGTGCTCTTCGAGATCGAGGTGATGAAGGCCCTTTCGAGCCCGGCCCCTCCGAAGCACAGGCTGGTCGGGTGCGTCGCAGGCAGTTCGACGACGCGGTCCACGCGGCCATCGGGCGCAAAGCGCGCCATCCTGCCGGCGCGTGGCAGCACGCTCCACACGAAGCCTTCCACGTCCACGGTCGCGCCGTCGGGTCCGGAGCCGAAGCTGTCGGTCTGCGCGAAGGTGCGCTTGTTGGCGAGCGGCCCGTGCGGTGAATAGTCGTAGGCCCAGATCGTGCGCAGCGGGCTGTCGGCCACGTAGAAGGTTCGGCCGTCCGGGCTGAAGCAGGGGCCATTGGTCAGCGCGAAGCCGTCCGCGAGCAACTCGACGTCGCCACCGGGCCGCAGCCGGTACAGTCCACCGCCGATGGGCTCGCCGGGCTGGCGATGCACGTGCAGCGTGCCCGCCACGAAGTTGCCCCACGGGTCGCACTTGCCGTCGTTGAGGCGCACGTCCGGGTGGTCGGTGCCGATCTGCGCGATGGTCTCCAGCGTGCGCGTGCTCAGGTCGTAGTGCGCAAAGCCGTGCTTCAGCGCCACGAGCACCGCGCCGCTTTCGCACAACGCAATCGAGCCGACGGGCGCGGGGAGGCTGTGCCGCTCCGATTCCCCGCTGCCGGGCCAGTGGCGGTGCAGCGTGCCCGCGAGCGAATCGATCCAGCAGACGGCGCCCGAGCGCGCATCCCAGCAGGGGCTTTCGCCCAGCAGGTCCCGGGTCGTGCCGAGTTCCCGAACAGTGCATGCATCCATGGGACCGCAGTGTGGCAATGCAGCGCGCAGGGCCGGCGGCGCATCGTGCAAAGCTGCTTTGCGCGCCGTGCTCTCCCATGGCGCCCGCACGCTCCTAGAGTGCGGCCGATGAACGAACCCACCGCTCCACCGCCCCTGCAGGGCATTCGCGTCGTCGAGCTCGGCAACTACATCGCGGGCCCCGGCACGGCGATGTCGCTGGGCGACCTCGGCGCCGAGATGCTGAAGATCGAATCGATGGAAGGCGACATGGCGCGCCACACCGGGCACTTCGGCCACGCGATGCTGCGCGCCTACAACCGCAGCAAGAAGTCGATTGCGCTCGACCTGCGCCAGCCCCGCGGGCTGGAGGTGGCGCGCCGCCTGATCGCCGGTGCCGACGTGGTGGTGCAGAACCTGCGCCCGGGCGCCGCCGACGCGCTGGGCCTGGGCGCCGAGGCGCTGCGCGCGGCGCACCCGGGCCTTGTGCACGTCTCGATCAGCGGCTTCCCGGCCGACGCGCCTTCGCGCGACCGGCCGGGCTACGACATCGCGGCGCAGGCCGAGAGCGGCCTCATGTCCGTGACCGGCGAGCCGCAAGGCCTGCCGCAGAAGGTGGGCGCCACCATCATCGACACGGCCAGCGTGCAGGTGGCGACGCAGGCCATCCTGGCCGCGCTGTTCTGCCGCGAGCGCACCGGCCGCGGCGAGACCATCCGCGTGTCGCTGCTGGAGGTGGCGCTGAACCTGCAGCTGGCCAACTGGAGCGACTACATGGTGCGCGGCGTGGAGCCCACGCGCAGCGGCGACGGCCAGCCGCTGAGCGCGCCGGCGGCCGACATCTTCCGCACGCGCGACGGCATGGTGGTGATCTCGGCCTACGTGCAGGCGCACTGGGTGCGGCTGTGCGAGACCATCGGCTGCCCCGAGCTGGCGACGGAGGCGCGCTTTCTCACCAACGAGTTGCGCGTGGCCAACCGGCCAGCCATGAAGGCGGCCGTGAGCGAGCGGCTCGCGCACTACGGTACCGGCGAGTGCGTCGAACTGCTCACGCGCAACAACATCGTGGTGGGCGTGGTGCGCAGCTATGCCGATGCGCTCGCGGGAGCGGACTTCCGCGCCAGCCGCATGGTCATCGAGGCCGCGCCCAACGGCGGCGAGCCGGGCTACGCCAGCTTCGGCCTGCCCTACGAGCTGTGCGACACGCCGCGCCGCCGGACCCAGGCAGCGCCGGCACACGGCGCGCACACCGAGGAACTGCTGCGCGAGGCGGGCTATGGCGCCGCCGAGATCGAGGCACTGCGCGAAGCCGGCGTCGTCAAGGGGGCGAACCCGCCCGTGCCGGTGCGCAACCTACAAACCAGCTTTTCACACCCTGCAGCACCTTGACCCGGCCCCGTCGATAGACTGCCTCGACGGGACTGGCAGCAGCCACTTACCCCTTAAAAGAGATCGGAGACAACGTGATTCATCGAAAACTCATCGCCCCGCTGTTGCTCGGGCTGGCCGTGGTTTCAGGCGCGGCGCAGGCGCAGCAACCCATCCGCTTGGTCGTGCCCTTCGCGGCCGGCGGCGGCACCGACCAGTACGTGCGCCTGCTGGCTTCCGAGCTCACGAAGAAGGGCACGCAGGTCATCGTGGAGAACAAGCCCGGCGCCAGCGGCATCATCGCCGCCGACTACGTGGCCCGCTCGCGCCCCGACGGGCTCACGGTGCTGGTCTCGTCGCTCGGCACGCTGGCCAACAACACCGTGCTGTACGACAAGCTGCCCTACGACCCGAAGAAAGACTTCGCACCCGTTTCGCAGATCGGCTACCAGCCCGCGATCATCGTCGGCCGCATCGACTTGCCCTACAAGAACATCAAGGAGATGGTCGCCTACGCCAAGGCCCACCCCGGCAAGATCAACCGCGGCTCGCCGGGCGAGGCCATCCTGACCAACCTTGCGCCGCTGAGCTTCGAGCGCAACAACGGCTTCAGCACGACGCACGTGCCCTTCAACGGCGACGCACCGGCCGTGCAGGCGCTGCTGAGCAACACCATAGACATCCACGGCACCTCGCTCACCGGTTCGCTGTCGCTGATCCAGGCCGGCAAGCTGCGTGTGCTGGGCGTGATGGACAGCCAGCGCCTGCCGCAGGTGCCCGACGCCCAGACCTTCAAGGAGCAGGGCTACGACTTCGAGGCCGTGCTGTGGTATTCGCTCTCGGTGCCGTCCGGCACGCCGGGTGACTCGATCCGCCGCCTGAACAAGGCCGTGAACGAGGTGATCGCACAGCCCGACTTCGTCACCCGCGCGCGCGCCATGGGCATGGAGCCGCGCGGCGGCACGCCTGAAGAGCTGGCGAAGTTCGTGCAGACCGAGTTCGAGCGCTGGGTGCCGATGCTCAAGAGCCTGAACCTGCCGAAGCAGTCGCACTGAGCGGAGCGCGGCGCGCGCCGTGGGTCGTCAGGCAGACGGCCTGGCCAGCGTCGCCAACTTCTTTCTGGCCGCCTGCAAGAGGCCGCCTCGTTCGACGGGCAGCGCTGCCTTGGTGTCCCCCAGCGCGACGATCTCATGCACGGTGGCTGCCGAGATCCTGGAAGACAACGGATCGCGCGGTGACATGTCGTTGAACCTCCCGAGCGGGATGACGTGCACCTTGAGGTGCCGGCCCATTGTTTTCGACAGCTTCTGGCAAGCCGCTGCCATCGCGGCTTCGTCCGGGACCAGTTGGCCGTGCACGACGAGCAGTTCCACGGTGCCCTGTGCGTCCTCTCCCAGCACGAACGCACGCACGACCGAGTCCTTGAACCTGGACTGCAGCATGGAGCGGATCGGCTCTGCCGCGGCGAACGATCTCAGCGCGATGCTCCGGAGTTCGTCGTGGAAGACGAAGGAGCGATCGACCTGGACCGTCTCGGCCTGGTCTGCCTTCGCCGCCTGCCGCTTCGCGATGCCGCTGCGAACGAGATGGTCCACGGTGAGGGCCGTTTCGGCCTCGGCCAGTTTCGAGCGACGTGCAAGCTCGCTCGTCGGGAACTGTTGATCGGGGGCCGCGTACAGCACCGTGAGGAGTTTCTGCACTTCGGGGGAGAAAAGGAAATCCGCGGCGCTCATCCTTGCCTTGCTGCTGATACGAAGGGCGCCATTATCCGGATGGGTCGGGGGCGCCGAGCGAGCCGTCAGTCAAGGCGCATGGCGGCGCCCGTGCGCCGGCAGGCTCACTTCCATGCCTGTGCTTTCCTGCTGTTCGTGCAGCCACTGCACGACGCGTTCGGCGCGCCTGACGCCGATGCCTCGCACCGGATACCACCAGGTCATGCCCGCGTCGTTGATGCGCCGCACCAGCTGCCTCAGCGTGCCGAAGCCCGCCTGTGAAAGTCTTTCGGACAGCAGCGGTTCGAACCAGGCTGCAACGCTGTCGTGGGCTTGCGGCGCATTTCGGCGCGCTTGCGGTGTGTCCATGGGGTCTTCTTCCTGCGCAACGTGTACCGCCCTCCCCTGCGCGCTTGCGAGCCTGCGCATCGCGGCGAGCGCACTGGCCGGGGTGGATTGGAATGGGCTGTACTTTGCACGGGGCGTGCCAGCTGCCCAGGCCTTGATCCGCAAGGGAATTCTGAATGGCCGGCTGGCTGATGCAAGTCATTCAGACAAATTGCGTGTCCGATCCTTGGACATGTGTCTGGCAGCCGATCAGGGTTTACCGCAGAAGAGCCTGTTGCTCCTCCTTTATTGCCCACGGAGAGCAAACCGGTCGACCCAAAGACATGCAAACCGTCGATCAGCCAAGCCTGCGGAAGCTGGCGTTGCGAGAGCCTCGGCGTCGAGACGAGTCGGACTCGCGGACTTCCAGGCACCGTGACTATTCGCATGTGGTCGCGACAAGCGAATCGATCAGCGCCCTCGATGCGGACGACAGCCGCCGATGCGGTGCATAGATTACCGAAAACGGCCGCGAGCGACCACGCGCCGGTGCCAGGACCTCGACGGCTCGCCCCTGCGCAATGAGATCCTGCGCGATGAAGTCATAGGTTTGGCATATGCCAAGGCCGCTTTGAGCGAGCGTGACCACGCCCAGCACATCGTCTGATACCTGCAAGCCGCCTTGCGGCACCCAATCGACGTCGCGTCCATCCGCCCGCAGGATCCACGGCGACACCCGCCCGGTGCTGGGCATCACGAAAGCCAGGCAGCTATGCCGCGCCAAGTCGCCGATGCCTGCCGGCGCCCCGGCGCGGGCGATATAGCTCGGTGCGGCGATCAGGCACATGGCTGCGTCCTCGAGCTTGCGCGCGACCAGTCCGCTGTCCGGCAGGCTGCCCATCCGGATGGCCAGGTCGTAGCCCTCTGCCACGAGGTCTACGTTGCGGTTGGTGATGTTCAACTCGATGCGCACCTGTGGATGCTGTGCCGAGAAGTGCTGCAGCAACGCAGGCAATCGATGATGGGCATAGGTGGTGGGGGCGCTCAACCGTACGCTGCCCTTCAACTCATCGCCCTGTCCCTGCACCGTGCGCTCGGCCTCGTCGATCAGCGCGAAGGCCGCGCGCGAGTGCTCCAGGTACAGCCGCCCCTGCTCGGTCAGGCTCAGGCGCCGGGTGGTTCGCCGCAGCAATTGCACGCCCAAGCGCGCCTCGAGGCGCGTGATCGCCCGGCTGAGCACTGATGGCGTCGTGGCCAGCGCAACCGCGGCCGTCGTCATCGATCCCTTCTCGACCACCGTGACGAAGGCCTCCACATCACCGAGGTGATCGAATCTGCGACTCATTTGGTCCTTTCAAGAATAAATATTTTCCTCGAAGGCCAGTTTATCCCCGCGAATGCAATCAATACATTCAAGTCATCGCTGCGACCGCGAGCTCGCCACGGGCCAGAACCCTGCCTCGGCGGTTGGCGTGGCCAACGAAATGCCCAAGCGCCTCAAGTAATAGCCAACAGGAACCCCACCATGGACATGCAACTCAAGGGCAAGACCGCCATCCCGAGATCACCGACGAAGACTGGCTTCGGATGCTCGACGTCAACGTGATGTCGGGCGTGCGCCTGTCGCGCCACTATTTCCCGCGCATGCTCCAGAAGAACTGGGGCCGGGTGATCTTCATGTCGAGCGAGGTCGGCGCTTTCACGCCGCCGGACATGGTGCACTACGGCGTCAGCAAGTCGGCACAGCTCGCGGTGTCGCGCGGCATGGCCGAACTGACAAAGGGCACCGGCGTCACCGTCAACAGCGTGCTGCCTTCCGCCACCCGCTCGGAAGGCATCGTGGATTACCTGCGGCAGACAGCGCCGCGGGCCGGCATGACCGACACCGAGATCGAGGCCCACTTCTTCCAGACCTATCGGCCCAGTTCCCTGATCGCACGAATGATCGAAGCCGACGAGATCGCGGCCATGGTGACACTGCTTGCGAGCCCCTTGGGCGCGGCGTCGAACGGCGCCGCCGTGCGCGTCGAAGGCGGAACCTTCCGCTCGATCCTTTGAACAGGAAGCCCAGCATGCCCAACGATCTCGTCATCGTCGCACTCGTTCAAGCCAAGCCAGGTCACGAAAGAGCGCTCGTCCAGGCCCAGGCGAAGTTGGTTCAGGTCGTACGCGAGCAGCCGGGCTGCATCAGCTACGAACTCCATGAGGCCATCGATCAACCTGGAAGGGTCGTGTTCTTCGAACGGTGGCTCGACCGGACATCCTGGGAGCGCCATATGCGCGGGGGCCACATGGACGCGTTCCGCGCCAATGCGGGTCCTTTGATCGGGGCCTTTGAACTTCTGCAGCTGCGCCAGGTGGCTTGACAGCGGCTTGCCCAGCCATTTCTTTTCACATCAGGTTTCATCATGCGCCATCATTCATTTCGATTCGCGGCCCTCGCGCTGGCCGCCCTCCTCCATCACCAGCAAGCCGCCCACGCGGCGGACGGCCTTCCGCTCGAGCGCTGGCGCAGCTACGCCGGCGTGAGCTGGGAGCCCTCGAAGGATGGCAAGGACCCGGCCCCGTTCGCCACCTCGGTCAGCGCGCCCATCGCCGGCCTGCACTTCGATGCAAGAGGCACCGCCTACGTGAGCACGCCACGCCTCGTGTCGGCGTCTGCGCCTGCAACACTCAGCAGGCTCGACACCCGGGCGGAGACCGGTCCCGCACGGCTGACCGCATTTCCTTCGATTTCGGGCAATGCCGTGGCTGCTGCGCCGCAGGACAGCCTGCGCAACGTGCTCGGTTTCCATGTCGACCGCAGGAACGGCTGGCTGTGGGCGCTCGACATGGGTTTCGTCGCCGGTGAGGCCGAGGCTCCCGCAGGTGCCCAGAAAGTGCTGGTGCTTGACCTGAAGTCGGGGCGCACCGTGAAGCGCATCGCGCTGGACGGCGTGGCCGACCGCAAGGGCAGCTTCCTCAACGACATCGCCGTGGACGAGCGCCGCCGCATCGCCTACATCTCCGACAGCGGCATGCGCAGCGCACCCGCCAACATGGTGGGCCTGATCGTCGTGGACTTCGCCTCAGGCGAGGCCCGACGCGTGCTCGACAGGCACCCGAGCCTGCAGATCGAACCCGGCGTCAAGGTCGTCTCCCACGGCGCGGAAGTCTGGCCGGGCAACCCGCTGCTGCTCGGCATCAATGGCATCACGCTGTCGCCCGATGCGCGCACGCTGTACTGGACAGTGACGACGGGAACGCGCGCGCGCTCGGTCCCGACATCGGTCTTGCGCGATGCGGCGTCGAGCGATGAACAGATCGCCTCAGCCATCCGCGATCTCGGCGCAGTAGGCGGCAACACCGACGGGATCGTGACCGACACCAAGGGCAGGCTCTACATCACGGACGTCACCCGCAACGGCATCGTGAAGTACGACCCACGCAGCCGCACGATGTCGCTGATCGCATCCGACGACGGCGTTCAGTGGCCGGATACGCCCGCGATCCTTCCGGATGGAGACCTGGTCTTCACTTCGAGCGCACTGAACAATCACTTCGCCGGTTCGGTCAAGAGCGGCGAGGAGCGCTATGAGTTGTGGCGTCTACCGCTCAACGGCCGGAAGACCAAGGCCAACTGAAAGTACGGCGGCTTGGAGGTGCCGGATGCGAGGCGCCTGCGTGAAGGCTGCCCATGAGGAACGAACTACTGGACCAGAAGACGCGTAAGTCGTTGATCACACAGTGCGGCAAAGAGCGGGCAAAAAAACAAAGTCGTGGACTTGCCCCCTCCAGGTGTGGAGCGACAAGTCCGTCGGCAGGCGCTTCACGGTGATGCCCAAGCGCGCGTAATAAGCCACCGCATTGCGCAGGAACAGGACCGCCTGCGCCTGTTTCTCGTCTCAGTGCGTGTGTCGATGATGAACATCGGGATAGTGCGTATGAGCGTGCACCACCGGCTCATGCCGGTGCCAGTGCGCGTGCTTCGCCGCAACCGGTGTGCCGTCGGCATGGGCGTGCTGGTGGTGCTCATCGTGCTCGTGCTCGTGAGCGTGCTCCAGTGGCTCATGCATGTGGAGGTGGCCATGGCTTTCGGTCAGATGCAGCCAGACACCGATTGCCATCAGTACGCCGGCCAGCGCGAGCTGAAGGGTGAACGGTTCGCCCAGCAGCCCGATCGCCACAACGGCGCCGAAGAAAGGTGCCACCGAGAAGTACGCGCCGGTCCGCGCGGTTCCAAGGTGTCGCAGTGCGATCACGAACAGGACCAGACTCGTGCCGTAGCTCAGCAGGCCCAGGACGCCGGCGCTTGCGAGAACAACTGCAGAGGGCCAACTGGCCCCGGTGGCCACTGCGAGCGCGAGGTTCGTAGCTCCCGCCACCAGTCCTTTGGTCATGGCGATGAACGAGGCGTCGGTCACCGACACCTTGCGCGTCAGGTTGTTGTCCAAGGCCCAGGCAAGGCAGGCGCCGAGCACCGCCAGCGATGGCCAGAGGGCGCCCGCACGGGCTTCGCTCGGCCAACTGAGGACCATGGCCCCAGCGACGATGGCGACCATGCCCCAGGCAATGCGACGATCAAAGTTCTCCTTGAAAGCAAACCAGGCGATCAGCGCGGTCAGCACCCCTTCGGCGTTGAGCAGCAGGGATGCATCGGCGGCCGCCATGCCTGCCAGGCCCGTCATGAGCAGCAGCGGCCCCAGCATGCCGCCTGCAATCATGGCGCCGGCAAGCCAGCCCGCTTCCGCACGCTGGAGCCGCACGGCCGGGGCACGCGACGCAAGCCGCCAGATCAACAGACCGATACCCGAGCCCAAATAGAGCACCCCGGCGAGCAGCCAAGGGCTGGCATGCGCTAGCAACAGCTTCGCGAAAGGTGTACCGGCGCCAAAGAGCGCTGCCGCGCCAAGGGCGGCGCTGACGCCGCGGTGAAACAGGATGCTCATGCTGCGTTTGTAGCGGATTGAGGGGCCTCGTGGCCATTCAGTCCAGAGATTGCTGTAGCCCAGCACGATGCCAGACGGTGGCGCCCAAGGCGCAGATGCATCGCCCGCCGTATCGAACCACGCCACCATACCACCGCCAAACGGCCTCGGTGGCTACCTCACGATGCTGGGGTCGGGTGTGGCAAAGCCCCCGGTTAGATGCCTCCCGCGCCTGCAGTCCACCGCTTTCCCCCGTCCAGCACTTTGTTCCCCGGTCCACGACTTAATTCCCCGTGGGCAAAGGCTTGTGCCCGGGAATACCCTCTGTCCCCCCGAAGTCTTCTTGCCTACATTTCTTGTATGCAAGAAATGGCATTGCTTGCATGCAAATCTTGACAAAACAGACAGGAGACTTCCATGCCCCGCTTCGCCAAATCGCTTTTCGGTCAGGTGGTCATCGCGCTGGTGCTCGGCGTGCTCGCGGGGCTCCTGGCGCCCGAGTACGCCGTCAAGCTCAAGCCGCTCGGTGACGGTTTCATCAAGCTGATCAAGATGATCATCCCGGTGCTGGTGTTCTGCGTGGTGGTGCATGGCATCGCCGGCGCGGGAGACCTCAAGCGCGTGGGCCGGGTGGGCGTGAAGTCGCTCATCTACTTCGAGGTGCTAACCACCATCGCGCTGGCCATGGGCCTGGTGCTGGCCTTCGTGTTCCAGCCCGGCGCGGGCATGAACGTCGATCCCTCCAAGCTCGATGCGACCGCGATGAGCGCCTATGCGTCGAACGCCGACAAGCTCACGAGCGGCGGCACGGTCGACTTCCTGATGAAGCTCATTCCGACCACGGTGGTCAATGCCTTCGCCACGGGCGACGTGCTGCAGGTGCTGCTGTTCGCGGTGCTGTTCGGCTGCGCGCTCACGCTGCTGGGCGATCGCGGCAAGCCGGTGGCGGTGGTGGTCGATGCGCTTTCGCTGGTGCTGTTCAAGATCATGGGGATCATCATCAAGCTGGCGCCGCTGGGCGTGCTGGGCGCCATCGCGTTCACCGTGGGGCAGTACGGCATCGGCTCGCTCAAGCAGCTGGGCATGCTGGTCGCGCTCTTCTACGGCGCGGTGCTGATCTTCGTGTTCGTGGTGCTCGGGCTCGTGATGCGCATGTCGGGCTTCAGCCTGATCAAGCTGCTGCGCTACCTGCGCGAGGAACTCACCATCGTCTTCGCCACCACCTCGTCGGACAGCGTGCTGCCGCAGATCATGGCCAAGCTGCGCCGCATGGGCATCCGCGATTCGACCGTCGGCCTCGTGATCCCGACCGGCTACTCGTTCAACCTCGACGCTTTCTCGATCTACATCACGCTGGCGGCCGTGTTCATCGCGCAGGCCACCAACACGCCGATCTCGATGGCCGACCTGCTGACCATTTTGGCGATCGCGCTGGTCACCTCCAAGGGCGCGCACGGCGTGCCGGGTTCGGCCATCGTGGTGCTGGCGGCCACGCTGCACGCGATTCCTGCCATTCCCGCCATCGGTCTGGTGCTGGTGCTGTCGGTCGACTGGTTCATGGGCATCGCCCGCGCGCTGGGCAACCTGATCGGCAACTGCGTGGCGACCGTGGCCATCGCCGCCTGGGAAGGCGACATCGACCGCGAACGCGCCCATGCGGTGCTCAACGGCAGCTATTCGCCTGATGACGAGCCGCTGGCTGAAGCAGAGGCGGCGCCCGTGGTAAATACCGCGAGCCACTGAAAAAAGAGACAACGAGAAAGATCAGGACCACCGACATGCCCGCCCCCGACGTCAGCCCCACCGTCATCGCCGAACGCGTCGTCGAGGCCATCCTCGCGCAGAAGCTCGCGCCGGGCGAGCGGCTCGGCGAGCAGGCGCTGGCGGAGAACTTCTCGGTGAGCCGCACCATGGTGCGCGAGGCGCTGATGCAGCTGCAGGCGCGCGGTTTTGTCGAGGTGCAATCGCGCCGCGGCTGGTACGTGGTGGAGCCTTCGGCCGAAGAGGCACGCGACGCCTTCTCGGCGCGGCGCATCGTCGAAGCCGGCATCCTTGAGGCCAGCGAGGGCCGGCCGCTCGCGAAGGTGATCCGCAAGCTGCGCGACCACATCGCCGACGAACAGCGCGCCATTGAAGGCGCCGACGCCGCAACACGCGCCTTCCTGCTGGCCGATTTCCACGTCTGCCTCGCCGAGCAGATGGGGCACCAGCTGCTGGTCGACGTGCTGCGCGACCTTACGGCGCGCACCACCCTGGCGGCCACGCTCTACCAGTCGAAGCACGAGGCCGGGCAGTCCTGTGCGGAGCACGGGGCGATCGTCGCGGCGCTCGAGGCCGGGGATACGGCCGGGGCGCGGCGACTGATGCTGGAGCACATCGGCAATGTCGAGCGGGCGCTGGAGGTGGATGCGGCGGCGGAGCCGGATGCGACGAGCAGGCTGAAGGCTACGCTGGCGCCGGTGGCGTTGCCGCGGGCGCGGCGGTGAGTCGCGGGGGCTTGCGCCTCGCAATGCGGGTGCAGTTGATACCGCCGCTTGGCGTGCAGTGATCCGTGAGCCGCCAGGCAATGCGCATTCGATGATTCGTCGCTCCATGGGAGCAGCAATCAGATCCACGCTCGCCGAAGAGATTCGGTGGTGATGGCCTGGGCTTCCGCTAAACGCAATTGGACATCGGGTCTCTATTGCCTGACGCAGGCCCTATGTGCCCCGACGGTATCGACAAACTTCACATCCGAACCGAGTCTCGCGCCTGGGGGCTACTCGCATAAGTCGATGCCAGGCGGGTTGATGGTGGAGACTACCTACACATCAGAGCCGAAGTCGTACATCGGCGGCACCTGACCCGACAGGCTCTCGCACAGAACGCGGAGGTAAGCAGGCTTATCTTCGACATCGTCCAAAGATACTGACTTTGAGACCACGTAGTCCAGAACTGTTCGAATTGGCCGGACGACAAGATGAGCCCGATGGCTTCCAGCCCCCTCTGCTTGCTCACTGGACCAAACCGATCATAGTCTGCCTTCATTGCCTGGAAGAGTCCGGAACGACAGTTCTCTTCGTTTATATAAAACTCATCCAGATCGTCATCGCTCATCGTCAAAAAAAAGGCAAACCAATTCAGACATGTATTTGAGCGAGAATTTTCTTTTTCATCAGGGTCGAATTTCAGTAGGCAGCATCGCTGAAAATGAAATCTTCAGTCAAATTTCAACCCTGAAACGCCACTTTAAAAGAAATACCATCCTTCATAATTTGAAGATCGGAAATCGCACGCGCAGGGCCTTCATGACCCACGGGAACCACAAAAAATCCCAAGCCTGCAATATTCAACTCCATCTTATCAATCGCAGAAAATTGCTGAGATTCAACAAGCATTTCATACTCTAAAAATATATTCTTATATTTTTCAAATAGACTGCTTGGTGAAAATTTTCCTCTACATACCTCATTCTCCAGCGACTCGATCGACACCACCCCCAAGTTGGTGAAACTAGAATCCAAGAGATCAAAAATCATTTCTTTAAAAGACATGATATTTGACTCCAAGTGCGAAATAAGATGTTGAAGATTTTTTGCCATTAAACCCCTCGCCCCCATTCGGATGCACAATTCGCGCAGATTCTGGAATTTTTCTGTTGAACCGGAGATCACATTGAAATTGGAATTTTTATTTGATCTGAATTTCCAGGGACTTCGATGCCGGTAGATTGCTGCAACCGTGTTGCGTTGAAAAAGGATTCTCTTATCTGAGTTGGCGCCGTGCACGGGAAGCAGTTCTGGAGCAGCAAAGTTTCTGGTGGGTTAGCTTTTTTCACCTACCTCTAGCCGTGCACTCGTGCATTCGGCGCGAGAAATCAATCAAGTTTTCCATCTTCGAAATGCATGTGTTCTTGCGCTGCGCTCGAGAACTTTCCTATCAACTCTGGCGTTGAATCCCTATCCGATTTGATTTTGAAATTACCACTTTCAATCACCCAATCATAAACCGAAATACCTAGTGGATATTTGATTAAAACTCCAGTCAATTGATGGTTTTCTATCCAGCCCAAAGCATCTTCTTTGCTCGCGAATACTGCCGAAGGAAACTTTTCATTAGCTCCATTGAAAATCCAAACTTCCTTAATGTCAGTCATTCACATTCCTCAGGTAAATTTCCATATCGATGCCATCACTGGATTTTATCGACAGAAGACCTTAATTTAGGTTTGTTGTTTTGAATAGAATCCCGCTGCACAGCGGTCAACTCTTCGGATCGATTAATCGGCTTTCCATTTTGGCCGATCCGAATGTTCAAACCTCCCTCGCCTCTCAAATGAAAATGAGCAGGCGCATGATCACCGCTTCAAAAATAGTGCTCCAAACGTAGTACGCCATCTTGCGCAATGACTTTTTCAGGCAACTTCGGTTCAGTAGAACTTTTTTTGCTTTGACGTGATGTTTGGATTTTTTGATCATTTCGGGCTAGGCCGAGCGGATCCACCCATTGACAGGGGTTTGGCGCATATTGGTAAATATTATTCCCGCCATCAAGCCCGATCGGGTCTCGACTAAGGTATCTAGCGCTGAAGGGGTCGTAGTAACGGTAACGGTTGTAATGCAGCCCCGTCTCTTCATCCCAATACTGCCCCTGGAACCGAATCGGATTCCGAAACCCCGCTTCCCTCCCCGTCTCACTGATCGCCTGCCTAGCTTCCCCCCAAGCCCTGGAGCTCGCCGACCACGCCACGCGCCCCTCATGATCCGTCAGCTCCTGCGGCGTGCCCAGATGGTCACACTGGTAGAGGGCGACCTCTTCCTTGAAGAATAGCGCAGACGTTCGGCTTTGTTCTCCGTTTCATAGCAGGTCTTGCTCGATGCTGTAGCACCCGCCGTTATTGGCCATCAACGCCTTCACATCCGTGATCTCGCTCAATCTGACGGCTTGGCTGATGCTGCGGGGAAACTGATTTGTGCACTCGATCTTTGGTTTGTAATGCCGCCGACTTGTCCAGCCTTTGCCAATCCCAGCAGACGGCCCATTCATTCCAGCAAATTTGGCGCGTGCCATTTCTTATTGATCTTGCCAGCCATGAAATCGGAACGCTCCTGGCAAAGCGACTACTCACAGGCAGAAATACCAACACTGACTGCTGCACCTTTTTTCTTAACTCATCATTGGGCTCGAAATCCAATATCTCCGAGAATTCATAACATTTTCCGTTTGAATTAAATTTGCCTCCCACCTTTAATGCGAAACACCTCCTTCAAACTCACTTCGTCATTTACATCCCCGTCCTCGTAGCACTTTACGCCCCCTCCGCCCAACGCTTTTTGAAATAAATCATATAACCCCATTGATCTGAAGTTCACCTCCAACCATACGGACAAATTGCCTTCCAAAGTCAACTTGACGTCATATTGAGCCACAGACTGCAGCAATTGGTCTTTTAGATAAATTTCCCGTCCTTCAACTTTAATGCAAGCCTCACTGGACTTCAGCGAACCTATGACACACTGCATCAAATATGAATCATCAAACACCAACCTATATTCATAGCTCATGATCCATGCGGCCTTCCTCGAACAAATGGTAAGTCAATAGGATTGCGAATCCCAATATGTGTCTCCTTGGGATCCAGCGAAACAATTCCGCGATCATTTAATTGATTTCCGACAGAATCTTCCTTGTGGACATGCGCATTATTTCCAGATTTATACGGGCAAACGCATTTGTTTCCATATTTATGAATCCGAACTTCGGACCCATCCGCATGCGTCCAAGTTTCATTAACACCGTTGTCTTTCTTTTTGGAAAAGCCCGAACTATTCAGCGTCGACCCAACATTCGGCACGCTTAACCCCTTCATCCGAGGCAAATCAGATGCAGCCGAAAGTCCCAATGGGTCAACCCATTCAATCGCGTTGCTTGCGTACTCGAATACATTGATGCCGCCAGCTAGCCCGATCGGATCCTTTGATGCGAAGCGCCCCGTCTGCGGGTCGTAGTACCGATACCGGTTGTAGTGCAGTCCCGTCTCTTCATCCCAATACTGACCTTGGAAGCGAATCGGATTCCTGAAGCCAGCCTTTCGTCCCACCTCACTGATCGCCTGCTTCGCCTCTCCCCAAGCCTTGTAGCTCGCAGACCACGCCACACGCCCCGCATGATCCGTCAGCTCTTGCGGCGTGCCCAGATGGTCGCACTGGTAGAAGGCGACCTCTTCCCTGGCGAACGGCGCAGGCGTTCGACTTTGTTCACCGTTCCATAGCGGATCAAGTTCGATGTCGTAGCGACCGCCGTTGTCGGCCATCAGTGCCTTCACATCTGTCGTCCGGCTCAACACGACTGCCTGTGCCTGCCGGATCTGTACCAGCGGCACGAACGACCCGGGTTCATGGATGTAGTGAACGCTGTCACCACGCCAAGCGTGCTCCCGCCAACCCTCTGTGCTTTGCGTGCTCTCGAACGCCAGCGTGTCCCCGTCCCAGCCGAACAAGGTGCAGGCGTGCCTCGTGCGCTTGGCGATGCGCCGGCCAAGCGGGTCGTAGCTAAAGGTCGTGGTTTCGCCGAAGGTCTCGGCGCTGCGCATTCGGTTGTGGCCGTCCCAGGTGAACACCGTCTTTTCGCCGTTACGGCTGCGCTCGATGAGGTTGCCGCGCTCGTCCCACTTGTAGCGGGTGCCGGCGTAGTCCTTCAGGAGGTTGTCCATCAGCTTGCCGACCGAGCCGCGACCGTCAGCGCCCGCGCGAACGGCGACGCGATTGGTGATGCGGCCTGCCGGCTCCGCTGTGCCTTCCGCTTCTGAAGAAGGGTTGCCGATGTTCCCTGCCGGATCGAACGCGAACGTCTCCCGTCCCAAGCGGCCGTTGGCTTCGAGCAGTCGCCCTACCGGGTCATAGCGGTAGCTGAGGTTGCCACGCCGGCTGTCGCCGATGGCGATCAACTGGCCAGCCTTGTCGTATTGGTAGCTGCGGCGAATGCCGGTGGCTCCGAGGGCGCCGCGCCCGGTCTGGGATATCTGCTGCTCCAGCAATCGGCCGGCCGGATCGTAGTGCTGCTCCTGTGTGAGTCCGTTGCCCTGCTCGCGCGCAATCTCGCGGTGCAGGTCGTCGCGCTCGAAGCCCAGGATGTCCTGCCCGTCGACAACCAATCCGTGCACGTGGCCAGAGCCATAGGTGAGCCATCGAGTGACGTGACCGTCTGGGCGGATGGTCGCGATGCGCTGGTTGAGTTCGTCGTAGCCGTGCTGCCAGACCGCGGTGCGAGCGCCCTCCAGGTAGTGCTGATGCTCGCGTGTCAGGTTGCCCGCGGGGTCGTAGAACCATTGCAGCTTGGCGTCGCTGTTGCCGGCCTCGACCAATCGGCCGTTTCGATCGTAGGCAAAGCTCTCGGCAACGCCGCCGGCGCTGCGCTCGGTCAGGCGGCCGATAGGGTCGAATTGCAGCAGCGTGTTGTGTTCGCCCTCGACCACTTCCGACAGCACGCCCGTGGATTCGTCATAGCGGTACCGTGTGGTCTTGCGGTCGAAGCCGGTTTCTTCCAGCAACCGGCCCACGGGGTCGTAGCGGAAGTCGTAACTGCTGCCGTTCTCGTTATGCAGTTCGCTCAAGCGTCCCAGCAGGTCCCAGCGGTATTTGAGCGTGTGCCCGGCCGCATCGGTGCGCCTGGACACGAGACCGGAGCGCGTGTAGTCATAGCTCGTCCTGCGCCCCAGCGCATCGGTGTGCGCAAGCAGGCGTCCCTCGGCGTCGTGCACGAAATGCTCGCTGCTGTTGTCTGGCAGGGTGATTTCCTCGAGTTGGCCCGGACGGTTGGCGTTCGCTGCGGCGGTGGCCTTCCCCGGTTCGTCCGCCGTCGTGTAGCGATACCGCGTGCTCTGGCCCATGGCATCGGTCGCCTTGACCAGGCGTCCCTGCTCGTCGTATTCCCACCGCGTGGTCTTGCCCGAGCAATCGGTGTGGCTGGCAAGTTGACCAGCGTGCGTGTAAGTCAGCAACTTGATGCCGCCCTTCGCATCGGTGATGCGCACGGGCCGGCCGGCCTTGTCGTAGGCGTATTCGGTCTTGTGCCCCAGGGGGTCGATCTCTTCGACGAGGTTGCCGTCGGCGTCGTAGTCGCGCTTCCAGACACCGCCCTCGGCGTCGCGCAGGCCCGTCATGCGTCCGCGCTTGTCGTGCGCGAAGTGCACCTGAGTGCCATCGGCCCGCGTGTGGGTCCGCAGGTTGCCGTCGGCGTCGTAGCTGAAGTCGTCCGTGCCGCCGTCGGTGTGGACATGGCGGGTGATGTTCTTTGCTTCATCGCGAAAGAACCACTCCTGGCGCTTGTCGGGATGGATGATCCGGTAGGTGTAGCCGAGGATGTCGTAGTAGTACCAGGTCTCGCCGCCGAGCGCGTCGGTCGCATAGGTCAACCGGATGTTCCTGTCCCACTCCAGCCTGAGGGCAAAGCTTCCGTCGTCGCTCCACTCACGCAAGGCCTTGGCATCGACACCGGTGCCGTCGTATTCAAGGTTCATGCTGCGGCCCGTGCGGTCGGTGTATCGGGTCACGAGGTGGTGGCTGTACCTGTAGTTCCAGCTCTCGCCGTTCTCGTCCTGGGCCGAGACCAGGTCGCCTTCGGCATCGTGGACATAGGCGGCGAGCTGGCGGACGACCTGTCCGCCCTTGATCTCCCACAGGCTGGTGATCAATCCGCTTTGCGCATCGGGGCGGGTGCCCACATGGGCAATCGTGAGATCGCCTTGCTTGCTGATGATGTCGCTCAAGACCTGTTCGCCCGTCGTTGCGATCACATGGTCGTAACGCAGGCCGATGCTGGCGTCCTTGCCGGCATGCAACGCAACGAGACGAAAGTGCTGCCTGCCCTGCGTAGAGACCTTGCGAGCCGCGGTATCCACGAGCTCGTAGACCTCTCGCCAGTCGCTGGCCTCGCCGGCCGACACGGCCTTGCCGAAATCCACGGTCAACAGCGTCTCGCTCAGCCGTGTGAGCGTCGCTTCTTCGATGGCATCGCGGTAGCTCTGGCCCACGGCCAGCGGCGGGTAGGCATGGCTGCGGCCGTCCGCGCCGTGATAGATCAGGCTGAGCTGGCCGGTCCGCGGCCCCTGGGCCGGCGTGGCGATGTCCACGCGAGTGCTGTAGGGCGTGAGCCATCTCGCACCGAGGCTGCCCTGATCGAACGCGCCAAGATTGCTGCGGTAGGTGCGCGCCCAGGTGATGGGCAATGGTGCGACCAGCGTGAAATCGATGTGAGTGAAGCTTTCGCAGCCGGTGGCAAGACTGATGGCGAACTTGCTTGTCGAGGGGACCGGTGCGCCGGAAATCGGACAGTTCTTGCATCCGGGGTCGCCGTTGACCGGAGCCTGCACACGGAGGTGCTCGACCCGCGTGTCTGGCCTGCTTTTTGTTGCTTCGGCACCGGCACCTGGCGACACGATTGCCGCGCGCGGGCTCTTCTTCCGCGTCATGGCCGACAGCAGCTTGCGCAGCAGCCACATGATGCTGCCCTCCAGTTCCTGGTTGGCGAGATCCGTCAGTTGCTTGCGGAAATCCGCCTTCAAGGTGCTCAGACTCGCGATCACCTCGTTGACCTTTGCCTTTACGCTTTCAGGCAGGTAGCCGGCTGCCTTCCTGGCGGCGTAGTTGGCGGCCCGTTTGGCAGTGCCCTCGGAGTACTTCAGCGCCCGGCGCCACATGCCGCTCCATGTGCTTTGGGTCTTGGGGTCGTAGTCGTTGGCCTCCGCGGCACCCGGCCTGGCGACGGTGAAGAGGTCCTGCCCGCCGAGCGCGCGCTGCAGGATGCCGATCAGGTTGTCCAGGATGCTGTCGGAGAGCTTTGCGCAGTCCTCCAGAATGCCCGAGAGCCTGGCGATGGCCCCGTCGATGAAGGTCTCCAGCTCACCGACGATGGACGCATTCAGGTGTCCCACGAGCGTGGTGACGATGGTCTCGCCAAGATTCCTGGCCCCATGCATGAGTTCCTGCTTCACCAGGTGCAGCGTGGGCCGCAGGCTCATGCGCGCTGCGGCCATGGTGGGTGGTGCAGGAATCAGGCCGATGAGATTGATGCCCAGGCTGGCCCAGTTCAGGAACCTGGTGACGGCATCGGTCGACTTCTTCTCGAGGATGGTGACGATGTCGAGAAACACATCCACCAGCGCCATGATGTTGCCCACGATGGGGATGCTGCCCAGCACCGTGGTCAGCCGATCGAGCGTGACGTAGCCGCCGGTGAAGGACCGTAGCCATTCGTCCACCACCTTGCTCGCGGCGGCGATATCTTCCTTGGCGATGGTGTTCAGCGGGGCGACGGCCGTCTGAGGCTCGCGCTCGGCAATCGATGTCGGTGCGGGCTGGCCTTGATGTGTGCCCGATGGTGGCCGCTGCGGCGTGCCTGGTCCCATTGTCCAGTCTCCCTGACTGCGTCTGTTTATGTCGTGAAAATCAATTGGGAAAGAAAAGAGGCTCGGCCGCGCCTGCGCGGAACCGGCTGTGCAATCGGGCTGCCGGCTTGCGGAGTTACGGCGCCTCTGCCGACGGGATCGGAGTCCGGACGTGCAGGACCATTGCCGAATCAATGCATGCAGACGCGACAAAGATCCAGGGGCAATTCGTTCTGCACGAATAGCAATTGCAAATTGAGCTCACGCTCACCTCCCTCTCTTATTCCTTGCAGGCAATCCTAGAACTCAAGCCGACGCGAATGCGGCCATCTGAAATAAACGAGCGAGCTTTGGTGCGATTTATCTCGATATTCCCAACGCAAGAAAGCAGATCCTCGATGGATCGAGCGAGCCGCAGCTGGCGGACGGCTTCTGCCGCCGCTGCGCTCGGCTACAGTCCGAGACACCTATGAACTCACCCCAACTCCAGCGCGGCGTGTTCCTCGCCCTGCTCGCCGCCGTGACCGTCGCCTTCCTCTGGGTGCTGATGCCGTTCTTCGGCGCGGTGCTGTGGGGCGTGGCGCTGGCGATCCTGTTCACGCCGCTCTACAAATGGCTGCTGAAGAAGATGCGCGGCAAACCCAATTTCGCGGCGCTGTCGACGCTGGCCATCTGCCTGTTCATCGTGATCCTGCCGCTGGCCATGGTGGGCGTTTCGCTGGTGCAGGAGATCGCGCTGGTCACGCAAAGCATCCGTTCCGGGCAGCTCAACTTCGCGGCCTACTTCCAGCAGATCCTGGACGCCTCGCCGCAGTGGCTGCTGAACCTGGTCGAACGCTTCAACCTCGGCGACATGGCGGCCTGGCAGGCGCGCATCTCGGCCGCCGCCGGGCAGGCCAGCCAGGTCATCGCGAGCCAGGCGCTCGCCATCGGCCAGAACACCTTCGACTTCATCGTCAGCTTCTTCGTGATGCTGTACCTGCTGTACTTCCTGGTGCGCGACGGCACAACGCTGTCGAAGACGATGCGCGACGCGGTGCCGCTGGCCAAGCCGCACACGCACTACCTGCTCAACAAGTTCACCACCGTGATCCGCGCCACCGTGAAGGGCAACGTGGCGGTGGCCGTCGCGCAGGGCGCGCTCGGCGGGCTGGCGTTCTGGTTCCTCGGCGTGCAGGGTGCACTGCTGTGGGCGGTGCTGATGGCCTTCCTGTCGCTGCTGCCCGCCGTGGGCGCGGCGCTGATCTGGGGGCCGGTGGCCATCTACTTCCTGGCCACGGGCCATTTCTGGCAGGGCGGCGTGCTGATCTTCGTGGGCGTGTTCGTAATCGGCCTGGTCGACAATATCCTGCGCCCCGTGCTGGTGGGCAAGGACACGCAGATGCCCGACTACATCGTGCTGATGTCGACCATCGGCGGCATGGCGATCTTCGGCATCAACGGCTTCGTGATCGGGCCGGTGATCGCGGCGCTGTTCATGGCGGCGTGGAGCCTGTTCGCCGATTCGGGGCACGTGGGCAACGGCCACGAGGCGGCCGAAGGCGCGGAAGGCGCCGAAAACAGCGGCAAGAAGAAGGGCTGAGGCAGGCGCGGGCACCCGCCCGCTCCTCCGTTCGGCCCCGTTCCGCTCCCGTTTCATCCTCACCGCGCGCATTTCGCGCGCGCAATCCTGCGTTTCGTCACATGGCGCTGGGCACCGTGCCCGGCCTGCGAGATCGTCGGACCTCCAACTTCCAACGAGGCCCGCCATGCAACTTCCCGCATTCATGTCCCGCCCGGCCGTGCACTCCCTGTGCGCCGTCGCGATCCTCCTGCCCGCCGCCGCCGTCGCCGCCGACCTGAGCCTGAGCGTCGCCGACGGCCCCACTGCCAACGCCACGCTCTACGTCGCGCTGTACAGCGACGCCGCCAGCTACGCCGACAGCAAGGCCGTGGCTTCGCAGACCGCGCCGATGCAGGACGGCAAGGCCCGCCTCGTGTTCGCGGGGCTGGCGCCCGGACGCTACGCGCTGCGCGCATTCGCCGACGAGAACGGCAACGGCAAGCTCGACACCAACCTCATGGGCATGCCGATCGAGCGCTACGGCTTCTCGAACGACGCCAAGGGCAACCGCGCCGCGCCCGACTTCGAGGCCGCCGCGATCGCTGTCGACGCGGACCTGCAGGCCGTCATCCACCTGCGCTGAGGAGCAGGACGCCATGGAACGACGCGAACTCCTGCGCCTGCTGGTTTCGGCCGGTGCCCTGCCCCTGCTGGCACCGCTGGCGCGCGCAGCCGGCACGGACGATTGGCAGACTCAGTTCGAAGCTGCCGGCGCCCCCTGGAAGACAGGCTTCGCCACGCCTGCCGACGACTTCCCGCTCACCCGCGCCACGGTGCGCGGACGCTTCCCCGATGCCGTGGCGGGCACGCTGTTCCGTATCGGCCCGGCCGGCCACGACCTGGGCGGCGAGCGCTACCACCACTGGTTCGACGGCGACGGCATGGTGCACCGCTTCGTGATCGAGGGTGCCGACGTGCGGCACCAGGGCCGCTATGTCGCCACGCCCAAGCGCGTGGCCGAAGTGAAGGCCGGCCGCCGCCTGTTCGAGGCCTTCGGCACCATGCCGCCGGGCGTGGAGCCGCCGACCTCTGCCGACAGCATCAACGTCGCCAACACCAGCGTGCTGCCGATGCGCGGCGAGGTGCTGGCGCTATGGGAAGGCGGTTCGGCCACGCGCATCGACGCGCTCACGCTCGACACGCTGGGCGTGAAGACCTGGCGCGCCGACCTCGCGGGCATGCCGTTCTCGGCCCACCCCAAGGTCGATCCGGACGGCACGGTGTGGAATTTCGGCGTGAGTTCGGGCCAGGGCCTGCTGGCGCTGTACGAGATCGCACCCGAAGGCGCGCTGCGGCGCGCGGCCGTGGTGCCGGTGGCCGACATGCCGATGGTCCACGACTTCGCCGTCACCGAGCGGCACCTGGTGTTCCTGCTGCCGCCGCTGGTCTACGACAGCAAACGCAAGGCCGCCGGCGCGAGCTTTCTCGACGCCCACGTCTGGCGGCCGGAGCTCGGCATGCGCGCGCTGGTCATCGACAAGCGGAACTGGGAGCGCCGCCAGGTGCTCGCGCTGCCGGCCGGCTTCCTGTTCCACGTCGGCAACGCCTGGGAGGAAGACACGCCGCGCGGCACGCATATCCACATCGACTACGTGCGCTCGGACAATGCCGGCTCGGTGTTCGTCACCAGCCGCGAACTGATGCGCGCTCGCCGCGTGAAGACCACCGAGCCGCACCTGACCGTGGCCACGCTGAACCTGTCCACGGAGCGCGCCACGCAGGAGACGCTGGCGCAGGAAGCCGAGTTCCCGCGCATCGACCCGCGCCGCGTCGGCCTGCGCCATCGCCAGGTGGTGCACGCCACGCAGATCCGGCGCGACCTGCCCGGCTTCGGCTCGATCGCGCGCACCGACGTCGAGACCGGCCGCAGCCAGCGCTACAGCTACGGCGCGCAGGCCATGGTGGAAGAACACGTCTTCGTACCCGACGGCTCGAAGCCGGGTTGGGTGCTGGGCACAGTGCTCGACTTCGGCAGGCAGAAGACGGTGCTGTCGTGCTTCGCGGCCGACAACCTCGCGGCGGGACCGGTGGCGCAGGCCACGCTGCCCTACGCCCTGCCGCTGGGCCTGCACGGTGCCTTCGTGGCGACGTGAAGCGTGCCGGTGGGCCTGGTGCTCAGGCCGCCGCCCACCAGCCTTCGTCGAAGCGCCCCTGCAGGAAGGCCACGAAGCCCGACACCTTGCCCGGCACCAGCTTGGGCGACGGGAAGACGGCGTGTATCTCCTGCTCGGGCAGCGCATGGTCGCCGAGCACCTCGCGCACCTTGCCGGCGGCCAGCGAGTCGCTGGCCACGTAGCGCGGCATCAGCGCGATGCCCAGGCCGTCGCGCGCCGCCGCCAGCACGGCCGAGAGGTTGTTCGAGCGGAAGCGGCCCGATACCGGCACCGTGACCGGCTCGCCCCTGGGCGTGTGCATGCGCCAGAACTCGTCGCCCACCACGCTGCTGTAGATGAGAGCCACGTGCGCGCTGAGGTCCTGCGCGCGCTTCGGCGTGCCGTGCTTCTTCAGGTAGGCGGGCGAGGCGACCATCACCCACGGATTGGCGCCCAGGTAGCGTGCGCCCAATGACGAGTCGGCCAGCTTGCCCATGCGGATGGCCACGTCGATGCCCTGCGCGATGAGGTCGACGTAGCGGTCCTCGAAGCTCAGGTCGAGCTGCACCTGCGGATGCCGGCGCATGTACTCGAGCGCCAGCGGCACCACCACGCGCCGCCCGAACGCCACCGAGGTGCCCACGCGCAGCAGCCCCTGCGCCTGGTTCTGCCGCAGCTGCACGATGCTGTCGGCCTCCTCGGCCTCGCGCACGATGGTCTTGCACTTCTCGTAGTAGAGCGCGCCCGGCTCGGTGAGGCTCACGCCGCGCGTGTTGCGGTTGAGCAGGCGCACCTTCAGCCGCTCCTCGGTGGCCGCGATCTGCTTGGTCACCGTGGGCTGCGTGGTGTTGAACTCGCGCGCGGCCTTCGAGAAGCTGCCCGTCTCGACAACGCGCACGAACATTTCCATTGCAAGCAATCTGTCCATGGGCCGGATGGTAGTCACTTATTCCAGCCTGGAATAGGTTTTATGGTCCGCAGCCGTCTTCTTGGAAACAGCCCCGCTTCCTACAGTCAGCCTACCGATCCGAGAACACCGAGGAACCGGCTCCGCCGGGCCTCCGGTGTTGCCCCCAGCAAGGGGGTTGGCGAAGCGACACGAAGTGCGCGAAGCCTGGGGGTTTATTCATTCTGGAGACTCAAATGGCAAAGATGACAGCGGTGCAAGCCGCGGTTCTGGTGATGGAGAAGGAAGGCGTGACGCAGGCCTTCGGCGTGCCGGGCGCGGCGATCAACCCGATGTATTCGGCCCTGCGCCAGCGCGGCAGCATCGCGCACATCCTCGCGCGGCACGTGGAAGGCGCCTCGCACATGGCCGAGGGCTACACCCGTGCGGTGGCCGGCAACATCGGCGTGTGCATCGGCACCTCGGGCCCGGCGGGCACGGACATGATCACGGGCCTGTACTCGGCCTGGGCCGATTCGATTCCCATCCTCTGCATCACCGGCCAGGCGCCGCGCGCACGGCTCTACAAGGAAGACTTCCAGGCGGTCGACATCGAGTCGATCTCCAAGCCCGTCACCAAGTGGTCGGTCACGGTGCGCGAGCCCGGCCAGGTGCCGCAGGTGTTCCAGCAGGCCTTCCACCTGATGCGCTCGGGCCGCCCGGGCCCGGTGCTGATCGACCTGCCCTTCGACGTGCAGATGGCGCAGATCGAGTTCGATATCGACAGCTACGAACCGCTCAAGCCCTACAAGCCGGCCGCCACGCGTGCCCAGATCGAGAAGGCCATCGGCATGCTCAACGCGGCCGAGCGCCCGCTGATCGTGGCCGGCGGCGGCGTCATCAACGCCGATGCGGCCGACCTGCTGGTGCGCTTTGCCGAAGCCACCGGCGTGCCGGTGATTCCCACGCTGATGGCCTGGGGGGCAATTCCCGACGACCATCCACTGATGGCCGGCATGTGCGGCCTGCAGACCAGCCACCGCTACGGCAACGCGACGATGCTCGCGAGCGACTTCGTGCTCGGCATCGGCAACCGCTGGGCCAACCGCCACACCGGGTCGGTCGATGTCTACACCAAGGGGCGCAAGTTCGTGCACGTGGACATCGAGCCCACGCAGATCGGCCGCGTGTTCACGCCCGACTTCGGCATCGTCTCCGACGCCAAGGCCGCGCTGCAGCTCTTTGTCGAAGTGGCCGAGGAAATGAAGGCCGCCGACCGCCTGCCCGACCGCCGCGACTGGGCCAGGCAATGCATCGAGCGCAAGAAGACCATGCTGCGCAAGACCAACTTCGACGAAGTGCCGATGAAGCCGCAGCGCGTGTACCAGTGCATGAACAACAACTTCAGCAACGACACCTGCTACGTGAGCACCATCGGGCTCTCGCAGATCGCCGCCGCGCAGTTCCTGCACGTGTACAACCCGCGCCACTGGATCAACTGCGGCCAGGCCGGCCCGCTGGGCTGGACCATTCCGGCCGCGCTGGGCGTGCGCGCCGCCGACCCGGCGCGCAAGATCGTCGCGCTCTCGGGCGACTACGACTTCCAGTTCATGATCGAAGAGCTGGCCGTGGGTGCGCAGTTCAAGCTGCCGTACATCCACATCGTGGTCAACAACTCCTACCTCGGCCTGATCCGCCAGGCGCAGCGCGGCTTCGAGATGGACTACTGCGTGCAGCTCGCGTTCGACAACATCAACGCCGGCCCTGACGCCGGCATCGAGAGCACCTACGGCGTGGACCACCTGAAGGTGGTCGAAGGCCTGGGCTGCAAGGCGATCCGCGTGAACCGGCAGGAAGAGATCGCACCGGCCATCCGCCGCGCCGAAGCGCTGATGGCGGAGTTCAGCGTGCCGGTGGTGATCGAGGTGATGCTGGAGCGCGTGACCAACATCGCGATGGGCACCGAGATCGACAACATCACCGAGTTCGAGCCGCTGGCCGAGACGCTGGCCGATGCGCCGACCGCCGTCGCGGCCCTGCTCGACTGAAAAGAAGGAAGAGAAAAGACATGCCCAAGTTCGCAGCCAACCTCACGATGCTCTTCACCGAGCTGCCTTTCATGCAACGCTTCGAGGCCGCCGCCAAGGCGGGTTTCGAAGGCGTGGAGTACCTCTTCCCCTACCCCTTCGAGAAGAAGGAACTCGCTGCCGCCCTGCGCGACAACGGCCTGCAGCAGGTGCTGCACAACCTGCCGGCCGGCGACTGGGACAAGGGCGAGCGCGGCATCGCCTGCCACCCCGACCGCACCGGCGAGTTCGCCGAGGGCATCGCCATGGCGATCGACTACGCGACCGCGCTCGGCTGCCCGCAGGTCAACTGCCTCGTCGGCAAGGTGCCCGCGGGCGTGACCACCGAGGCCGCGCACAAGACGGTGGTCGCGAACCTGCGCCTCGCCGCACGCGAACTCGAAGCGGCCAGCCTGCGCCTGCTGATCGAGCCCATCAACACCTTCGATATTCCGGGCTTCTTCCTCACGCGCACCGACCAGGCGCTGGCGCTGATCGACGAAGTCGGTTCGTCCAACCTGCGCGTGCAGTACGACATCTACCACGCGCAGCGCATGGAAGGCGAACTGGGCAACACGCTCACGAAGAATTTGCCGCGCATCGGCCATATCCAGCTGGCCGACAACCCGGGCCGCGGCGAGCCGGGCACGGGCGAGATCAACTACCCGTGGCTCTTCCGGCACATCGATTCGCTCGGCTACGACGGCTGGATCGGGTGCGAATACAAGCCCCGCGCCACTACCGTCGAAGGCCTCGGATGGCGCCAGGCACTCACCCAACAGCAATAAGCATCGGACAAGGAAACAGAGACATGACAACCCAGCAAAAAATCGGATTCATCGGCCTCGGCATCATGGGCGCGCCCATGGCGGGGCACCTGCTCGACGCGGGCCACCAGCTCTTCGTGAACACGCATGGCAACACGCCCGAGCCCTTCATCTCGAAGGCCACGATCTGCGCCTCGGCCGCCGAGGTGGCGCGCCAGGCCGACGTCATCTTCATCATGGTGCCCGACACGCCCGACGTGGAGAAAGTGCTGTTCGGCGAGCCGGGAACACACGGCGTGGCCGAAGGCCTGAAGGATTCGCGCGGCAAGATCGTGGTGGACTGCAGCTCCATCGACCCGATCGCCACCAAGGACTTCGCTAGGCGCATCGTCGCGCTCGGCGCCGGCTACATCGACGCGCCGGTCTCGGGCGGCGAAGTGGGCGCCAAGGCCGCGAGCCTCACGATCATGTGCGGCGGCGACGAAGGCACCTTCGAGCGCGTGAAGCCGCTGCTCGACAGGATGGGCAAGAACGTGACGCTGGTGGGCGGCGCGGGCGACGGCCAGGTCTGCAAGGTGGCCAACCAGATCATCGTGGCGCTGAACATCGCGGCCGTGGGCGAGGCGCTGGTGTTCGCCTCCAAGGCCGGCGCCGATCCGGCCAAGGTTCGCCAGGCGCTGATGGGCGGCTTCGCCAGCTCGCGCATCCTCGAAGTGCACGGCGAGCGGATGATCAAGCGCACCTTCGCCCCGGGCTTTCGCATCGCGCTGCACCAGAAGGACCTGAACCTCGCGATGCAGAGCGCGCGCTCGCTGGGCGTGGCGCTGCCGCAGACGGCCGGCGCGGCGCAGCTCATGAACGCCTGCGCTGCACTGGGCTACGGCCAGCTCGACCACTCGGCGCTGGTGCGCGCGCTGGAGGCGCTGGCGCAGCACACGGTGACCCCGGACTGACCAGGCTCTCCCCCAGGCTTCGCGCACTTCGTGTCGCTTCGCCAACCCCCTCGCCGGGGGCAACACCTGCGGCCCGGCAAAGCCGGTTCCGCGGTGTTCCTGGAAAGAATCAGGTCTTTGCGGCTTCCAGCGACTCCTTCAGGTTGCGCCGGCGCCATGCCCAGGTCTTCACGGCCTGCGGCAGGATGCCGAGGCACGACGCGTAGTAGGTCACCTTGAAGCCCCAGAAGCGCGGCCCGATGGGCGTGTCTCGGAACAGGTCGCCGGCCAGGATGGACAGCATCGCCTCCTGCATGCGCCAGACGTTGCGCGGGTTCATGAACAGGCGGCGGATGGCCGGCGAGGTGATGCGGTAGATGAACCACGAGAACATCCTGGGTCCGCGCTTCATCACTTTCTCGTAGTGGCGGAAGGCCTTCTCGGCCTCCTTCGCCTCGCCCTTGAGCCAGTGGTCGGCCGCGGTGGCGGCCTCGAAGCCGCTGTTCATCGCCAGGTACACGCCTGAAGAGAACATCGGGTCGACGAAGGCGTAGGCGTCGCCCACCATCATGAAGCGGTCGCCGCGGCAGAACTTGGAGTCGTAGGCGTAGTTGCCGGTGGAGGTGGCGCCTTCCATCAGCGTGGCGTTCTTCAGGCGCGCGGCCAGCTTGGGCGCGAGCGCGATGGTTTCCATCAGGAACTCTTCGAGCGAGCCCTTGCGGCGCTTGAAGTAGGCCGGCGAAGCCACAGCGCCAACGCTCACGGTACCGTCCTTCAGCGGGATGTACCAGAACCAGCCGTGATCGAACCAGAACAGCGTGATGTTGCCCTCGAAGCGGCCCGGCCGGCGCTCGGCGTTGGCGAAGTGGCCGTACAGGGCCGCGCTGGCGTGCTTGCGGTTGCGCTGCTTCACATCGAACTGGTTCGACAGCAGGGTGTCGCGCCCGCTGGCGTCAATCACGAAACGCGGGCGCCAGGTGGTTTCGGTGCCGTCGTCGGCCTTGACCTTGACCAGCGGGCGCTTCTCGCCGCCGGTGTCGGCGTCCATGTCCACGCCGGTGACGCGCCGGCCCTCGAAGGTGCGCGCGCCGCGCGCGGCGGCATGGCGGAACAGCAGCTCGTCGAACTCCGAGCGGCGCACGTGCACCGCGTACGGAAAGCTCTTGTCCATCGCCTCGCCGAAGTTGAAGTGGCTGCTGTGGTCGTGCCAGGGCGAAACGAACTCGGCGCCGTGCTTGCGGATGCCGATGGCCTCGACCTCGGTGCGCACGCCCAGCCGGTCGAACAGTGGCATGTTCATCGGCAGCAGCGACTCGCCGATGTGAAAGCGCGGATGCTGCGCCTTCTCGATCAGCACCACGTCGTGGCCCTTGTCCGCGAGCAAGGCGGCCACCGTGGAGCCCGAAGGGCCCCCGCCAATGACCACGACATCGGGGTCGTTGCCGGTGAAAGGTCCTGATGTCATGCGTTGTTGCCCCTCGTTGTGGTTTTATCGCTGTTGGCGCTACCCCGGGGCCAGCACCGGCCAATCGCAAGCCGTGAGCCCCCGCAGGTAACGATCGCGCAGTTTAGCCAACCGCCGGCCAACTCCATCACGCCGAAGATATGGATTCAGGCGTTTTCGGCATTCCCCCTGTACAAAGGGGCTGCGCTTTTGCGGTAGCCTCATTGCCCGTCAGAAACAAGGAGACTTTCATGGCTGCACCCCTTTCCCCCGCAGAAGAAGCACTTCGCGAGGCAGCGCGCGAATACCACCGCTCACCCGTCAAGGGCAAGATCTCGATCACCCCGACCAAGCCCCTGCTGAACCAGCGCGACCTGTCGCTGGCCTATTCGCCGGGCGTGGCCTATCCGTGTCTCGACATCGCCGCAGACCCCGCCACGGCCTCCGAATACACCGCGCGCGGCAATCTGGTGGGCGTGATCACCAACGGTACCGCGGTGCTCGGGCTGGGCGACATCGGCCCGCTGGCCGCCAAGCCGGTGATGGAAGGCAAGGGCTGCCTGTTCAAGAAATTCGCCGGCATCGACGTGTTCGACATCGAACTGGCCGAGCGCGATCCCGACAAGCTGGTCGAGATCATCGCAGCGCTGGAGCCCACGCTGGGCGGCATCAACCTCGAGGACATCAAGGCGCCCGAGTGCTTCTACATCGAGAAGAAGCTGCGCGAGCGCATGAACATCCCGGTGTTCCATGACGACCAGCACGGCACGGCCATCATCTCGGCCGCAGCCCTCCTCAACGGCCTGGAGCTGGTCGGCAAGAAGATCGAGGACGTGAAGATCGCCGTCTCGGGCGCGGGCGCCGCAGCCATCGCCTGCCTCGACGTGATGGTCGGCCTGGGCGCCAAGCCGGCCAACATCCACGCCTGCGACTCCAAGGGCCTGATCTACATGGGCCGCGCGGGCGGTTTCGACGAATCCAAGGCACGCTACGCCCAGAAAGACACCGGCGCCCGCACCCTGGCCGACGTGGTCAGGGACGCCGATGTGTTCCTGGGCTGCTCGGCCCCGGGCGTGATGACCGCCGAGATGGTCAAGACCATGGGCACGCAGCCCATCATCCTGGCGCTGGCCAACCCCGAGCCCGAGATCCGCCCCGAGCTGGCCAAGGCCGTGCGGCCGGACTGCATCATTGCCACCGGCCGTTCGGACTACCCGAACCAGGTCAACAACGTGCTGTGCTTCCCGTATATCTTCCGCGGCGCGCTGGACTGCGGCGCCAGCAAGATCACGGAAGAGATGAAGCTGGCCTGCGTGCGCGAGATCGCCGAGCTGACCAAGGCCGACATCAGCGAAGAGGTGGCCACCGCCTACGCCGGCCAGGAGCTGGCCTTCGGCCCCGACTACATCATTCCGAAGCCCTTCGACTCGCGCCTGATCCTGCGCATCGCGCCGGCCGTGGCCAAGGCCGCTGCCGCCTCGGGCGTCGCGACGCGTCCGATCGAGGACATGGACGCCTACCGCCAGCACCTGACGCGCTTCGTCTACCAGACCGGCATGTTCATGCGCCCGGTGTTCAGCGCCGCCAAGATTGCCACCGCCAAGCGCGTGGCCTACGCGGAAGGCGAAGACGAGCGCGTGCTGCGCGCCGCGCAGTGGGCGATGGACGAAGGCGTGGCCAAGCCGATCCTGGTGGGCCGCCCCGCCGTGATCGAGGCGCGCATCAAGAAGGCCGGCCTGCACATCCGCGCGGGCACCGACTTCGAGATCGTCAACCCCGAGGACGATCCGCGCTTTCGCACCTACTGGGAGAGCTTCCACAAGATCATGGGCCGCCGCGGCGTGACGCCGGAGGCCGCCAAGACCATGGTGCGCCGCTCGAACACCACCATCGCCGCGCTGATGCTGCACCTGGGCGACGCCGACGCGATGATCTGCGGCCTGGTCGGTCGCTTCGACGTGCACCTGGAGCACATCCGCAACCTGATCGGCCTGAAGCGCGACGCGCCCGGCTTCGCCACGCTGAACGCGCTGACGCTCGACAAGGGCACGATCTTCATCACCGACACCAACGTGAACGAAGACCCGAGCGCCGAGATGCTGGCGAGCATCGCGGTGATGGCGGCCGAGGAAGTGCGCCGCTTCGGCCTGCCGCCGAAGGTGGCCTTCCTGTCGCACTCGAACTACGGCACCTCGAGCCGCGCCTCGGCCCGCAAGATGCGGCTGGCACGCGACCTGTTCGCGCAGATGGCACCCGACATCGAATGCGACGGCGAGATGCACGGCGACGCGGCGCTGTCGGAAGACGTCCGCCGCACCGCCCTGCCCGAGACCACGCTGAGCGGCGAAGCCAACCTGCTGGTGTGCCCGAACCTCGATTCGGCGCACATCCTCTACAACGTGCTGAAGATGACCGGTGCCAACGGCATCACGGTCGGCCCGGTGCTGCTGGGCGCCGCGAGCTCGGCGCACGTGCTCACGCCGTCGTCGACGGTGCGCCGCATCATCAACATGACGGCGCTGGCGGTGGCGAAAGTGACCGTCGACAAGTAATCACCGGGCCATCCGGCGGGCGAATTGCCCGCCTTCGGTGCCAAAAACGCGGCAATGCCGCGTTTTTGCATTTGGGGGTGCAGATGGCGCACCGTATCGACCCACCGGGAGGGTTCGCACCAATCGCGTGCGGGCACCGTTTTTGCTTGAATGCCGAAGCATTCACATCACGGATAACGCATGAACAAGCGCCAACTGCTCCAGTCCTTCCTCGCCGCCTCGGCCCTCTGCTTCGGCCTCTCACCGGCCCTTGCCCAGAGCCCGACGCCGATCAAGTTCCAGCTCGACTGGCGCTTCGAGGGACCGGCCGCGCTGTTCCTGCATCCCGCCGCCAAGGGCTACTTCAAGGCCGCCGGGCTCGACGTGAGCATCGACGCGGGCAACGGCTCGGGTGGTACCGTCACGCGCGTGGCCTCGGGCGCCTACGACATGGGCTTTGCCGACCTCGCGGCGCTGATGGAGTTCCACGCCAACAACCCCGACAGCCCGAACAAGCCGGTCGCGGTGATGATGGTCTACAACAACACGCCGGCCTCGGTCATGGCGCTCAAGAAGAGCGGCATCACCAAGCCCACCGACCTCGCCGGCAAGAAGCTCGGCGCGCCGGTGTTCGATGCCGGCCGGCGCGCCTTTCCGATCTTCGCGAAGGCCAACAACATCGGTGCCGTCAACTGGACCGCCATGGACCCGACGCTGCGCGAGACCATGCTGATGCGCGGCGACATCGACGCCATCACCGGCTTCACCTTCACCTCGCTGCTCAACCTCGAGGCGCGCGGCGCCAAGGCGGCCGACATCGTCGTGCTGCCCTACCCCGACTACGGCGTGAAGCTCTACGGCAACGTGATCATCGCCTCGCCCAAGCTCATCAAGGAGAACCCGGCGGCGGTGAAGAAATTCCTCTCGGCCTTTGCCAAGGGGGCGAAGGAAGTCATCGCCAACCCGGCAGTGGCCATCGAATCGGTGAAGGCGCGCGACGGCATCATCGACAGCAAGCTCGAAACGCGCCGCCTGCAGCTGGCCATCGATACCGTCATCAACAGCGCCGACGCGCGCGCCGAAGGCTTCGGCACGGTCAACGCAGGCCGCATGTCGCTGATGGCCTCGCAGGTGTCGGACGCGTTCGGCACCAAGACGCGCGTGAGCCCCGACGCGGTGTGGACCGCCTCGCTGCTGCCGCCGTCGGCCGAACTGAACATCCTGTCGAAGAAGTGATGGTGGACGCATCGCAGGACGCGGCCGCCCCCTTCGTCGACTTCCAGGACGTCTGGCTCGCCTACAACGAGGAGCTTCTTCGCGCCAACCACTTCGCGGTCGAGGCCATCGACCTGAAGGTCAGGCGCGGCGAATTCATCGCCATCGTCGGCCCCTCGGGTTGCGGCAAGTCGACCTTCATGAAGCTCACGACCGGGCTGAAGATGCCGTCGATGGGCAAGATCCGCATCGACGGGCAGAACGTGACCGGGCCGCTGAAGATCTCGGGCATGGCCTTCCAGGCGCCTTCGCTGCTGCCGTGGCGCACCACGGTCAACAACGTGCTGCTGCCGCTGGAGATCGTCGAGCCCTACCGCTCGAACTTCAAGGCCAAGCGCAAGGAGTACGTCGAGCGCGCACGCAAGCTGCTGCAGAAGGTGGGCCTCGCGGGCTATGAGGACAAGTTCCCATGGCAGCTCTCGGGCGGCATGCAGCAGCGCGCGAGCATTTGCCGTGCGCTCATCCACGAGCCCAAGATGCTGCTGCTCGACGAGCCCTTCGGCGCGCTCGACGCCTTCACGCGCGAAGAGCTGTGGTGCATCCTGCGCGACCTGTGGACCGAGCAGCAGTTCAACGTGATCCTGGTGACGCACGACCTGCGCGAATCGGTGTTCCTGGCCGACACGGTGTACGTGATGAGCAAGAGCCCGGGGCGCTTCGTGGTGAAGCGCGACATCGAGCTGCCGCGTCCGCGCGAGCTCGAACTCACCTACACCAAGGAGTTCACCGACATCGTGCTGGAGCTGCGCGGGCACGTCGGCGCGATCCGCGGCAATGCCGCCGGCGCCACGGCGGCGGCGCACTGAGGAACGCGCGTGAAGAACACCAAGCAAATCGAACGCTGGTCGCCATGGCTGCTGCTCGTGGCGGTGATCCTGCTGTGGCAGGTGATCTGCGCGGGCTTCGAGGTTTCGGACTTCATCTTTCCGAGCCCGCTGCGCATCTGGAACCAGTTCTGGGAATTCAAGGAAATCATCGCAGGCCACGCCTGGCGCACCTTCTGGGTCACGATGGCGGGCTTCGGCCTGGCGATCGTGGTGGGCGTGCTGCTGGGCTTCGTGATCGGCAGCTCGCGCATTGCGTACGCGGCCATCTACCCGCTGATGACGGCGTTCAACGCGCTGCCCAAGGCAGCCTTCGTGCCCATCCTCGTGGTGTGGTTCGGCATCGGCGCGGGGCCGGCGATCCTCACGGCCTTTTTGATCAGCTTCTTCCCGATCATGGTGAACATCGCGACCGGCCTCGCCACGCTCGAGCCCGAGCTGGAAGACGTGCTGCGCGTGCTGGGCGCCAGGCGCTGGGACGTGCTCATGAAGATCGGCCTGCCGCGTTCCATGCCGTACTTCTTCGGCTCTCTGAAGGTCGCCATCACGCTGGCTTTCGTCGGCACCACCGTCAGCGAGATGACGGCCGCCAACGAAGGCATCGGCTACCTGCTGATCTCCGCCGGCTCGGCCATGCAGATGGGCCTGGCCTTCGCGGGCCTGATGGTGGTTGGGGCGATGGCGATGCTGATGTATGAGCTGTTCAGCGTGGTCGAGAAGCACACGACAGGCTGGGCGCATCGCGGATCGCAGAACCAGTAGGCCGCACCGGATCCGGCATCGGTGCCTGCGACGGATCAGGCGACGAGGCGCGCGGTGGCGCCGCGCAGCAATTCGAAAAGCGCGCGCTGCGAAGCCGGCTACCCGCTCCGGTCGTCCGGCCGGGCACCAGGGTGATCGTGCAAAAAATTGGTCACCGCACGCGTGGCCCAGGACTACTATTCAATCGTTCACGTGCGGCTTGGCACGAGGCTGCCGCGAACCAGTTGCTCACTTCGTGCAAGGAGAGTAGCGATGGCAAGTCCAATGAATGTCAACAAGCTTCAGACGAAATCCCATGACGAACCGGACGAGGTTCGGGAGCCTGAAAAGACCCGGGTCGAAGTGGTCCGCCTCGAGGGGTACACGCTCGGACGCTTCAAGTTCGAGCCCGGGTGGCGCTGGTCGAAGTGCATCAAGCCGGTCGTGGGCACGGACAGTTGCCAGGTGGCTCACGTCGGGTATGCGGTTTCCGGTCGAATCACCGTGCAAATGAATGACGGCTCGCAGGCCGTCATCAAGGAAGGCATGTCGTACACCATCCCGCCGGGTCACGACGCGTGGGTCGAAGGCAACGACTCGTTCGTCGGCCTCGAGGTGATGAGCGCAGAGGAATACGCAAAGCCCAAGAGCTGACCCAGGGCGGGAGGCCTCAGGGGCAGAAATCTTCGGGATGATCGAACGGGGATGCGATCGCGAGCGCCCCTTGCCGCCGCCAGGGGCGCCATGTCCGAGCCTTCAACCGAGCATCAGCGAGGCCTCGTCGCGCCAGTAGGCCACGGCGGCAAGCCAGCCCTCCCACACACAGCCGTTGCAGCCGCGACCGCAGCAGGTGGTGGGTTCGGACGGCGGCGCACGCATCGCAAGCCCCGCAGCATCGAGCAATGCCTGCACGCGCGCGATGAGCGCTTGCGCGCCCGCGAGGTTCGTGGGTTCGGGCAGCCGGTCGATGGCGTTCACGGGCGGCAGATCTTCATGCGTCGGGGTTCGATTCGAGCCGAGAGGAAGGCCAATCCTTCACCGCCTTTGGCGTTCAGCAAAGGCCGCGAGAGGCCGGCCCTGGTGGCCCTACCAGAAGATCCAGAGCGCCAGGCCGCCGAAGATGGCCCACTTCACGAGGTAGTACGCCCGCTTGTCCCACGCCTTCAGGCGCTTGCCGATCACGCGGATCTGGTAGATGTATTTGAACGCGCGGTTGATGCCGCCGGTCTTGTCACCCACGTCGTTGGGCGAACTCGCGGCGGCCAGCAGGTTCTTGGCGAACCAGCGGTTCACGGCGCTGGCCCAGCGGTACTTCAGCGGGCGCTCGATGTCGCAGAACAGGATCACGCGGTCGTGGTCGGTGGTGTTCTCGGCGTAGTGGATGAAGGTCTCGTCGAACACCACGGCCTCGCCGTCGCGCCAGTGGTAGCGCTGGCCGTCCACGTCGATGTAGCAGCCTTCGACGCCCGGCGTCCACAGGCCCAGGTGGTAGCGCAGCGAACCGGCGAAGGGATCGCGGTGGCGCACCAGGCGGCTGCCCGGGGGCAGTTCGGCGAACATGGCGGCCTTGATGGTGCCGATGCCCTTCAGCAGTTCGGTGGTGCGCGGGCAAAGCACGGCGGCCGAGGGATGCGCCTCGTCGTACCACTTCAGGTAGAAGCGCTTCCAGCCGCTCTTGAAGAAGGAGTTGAAGCCCACGTCGTTGAACTGGCTCGATGCCTTGATGCTGCCGCCGTTGCGCATGGCCAGCGCTTCCTCGCGGATGACCTCCCAGTTCTCTTCGAGCACGCGCATCTCGGGGAACTGCGCGGGCGACAGGTACGGTGTACCCGGCACCTTCGAGAAAAGGTACATGAAGACGTTCAGCGGAGCGAGGAAGGTCGAGTGGTCGGAGAGCTGCCTGAAGAAGCGATGCCGCACCTGGCCGCGGAAATGAACGTAGAGCGCACTGAGCGCGAAGATGGCGAGAATGACCCACTTCATTGTTGAAAGTGTCCTGTAAACGGCACCGGCTAGTGTAAATCCTTGCCCCAAAACGGACCTGACCACGCCTTTTGGCCGTGCGGCACCTGGCGCTCAGTCCGCCCAGCCGGTCTCGATCTCGGTCTTCACCTCGGTCATGAGCTTGTGCACCGGGCACTTGCCCGCCACGCGCAGCAGTTCGTCGCGCTGCGCTTCGCTCAGGTCGCCGCTCAGGCGCAGGCCCGACTTGAGGCGGTAGACGCCCTTGCGCTCCTCGCTGGCGTCGCGGTCGACCACGACCTCGATGTCTTCCACCGGGATGCCCTTGCGGCGCGCGTAGATCAGCACCGTGAGCGCCTTGCATGCGGCGAGCGAAGCGTCGTACAGGTCATGCGGCTCGGGGCCCGCGTCGCTGCCGCCGCCCGCGGGCGAGGCGTCGACCGGAATCTCGTGGTTGCGGATCTTGAGGATGTGGCGCGTGCCGGTGGTGCCGTCGCGGCGAATCGAAATGGTCATGCCTGTCCTTGAATGAGGTGTGTGCTCAGCGGTCGACCGCCAGCATCAGCGTTTCCTTGATCTCTTCCATCACCACGTAGCTGTGCGACTCGGCCGCCACCGGCAGCTTCTTCAGGATGTCGCCCAGCAGGTGCCGGTACTCGCTCATGCCGCTCAGGCGCGCCTTCACGAGGTAGTCGAAGCTGCCCGACACCAGATGGCATTCGAGCACCTCGGGCATGTGCAGCAGCTCCTTGCGCACCTTGTCGAACACGTCGCCCGACTTGGCGGAGAGCTTGATCTCGACGAACACCAGCAGCGTCTTGCCCAGTGCCTCGGGCGACACGTGCGCGTGGTAGCCGGTGATGACGCCGTCGCGCTCCATGCGCTTCACGCGCTCGGCGCAGGGCGAGGCCGACAGGCCGATGTGCTCGGCCAACTCGGTCATGGAAACGCGGCCCTGGCGCTGCAAAAGGTCGAGGATGCGGCGGTCGATTCGGTCGAGTTCGGGCATTTCACTTCTGGCGCGGCGTTGGACGATGAGTCTCAGTGAATTTCGCTGCCAATTCACTGAAAACGATGGAATCCACTGCATTGTGCACTTTAGATTCCACTCATTCCATCTGAATCGGCGAATACACCATGAAAGTCATCGTTCTCGGCGGCGGCGTGATCGGCACCACCACGGCCTACTACCTCGCGCGCTCGGGCGCCGAGGTCACCCTGCTCGACCGGCAGGCCGGCCCCGCCGAGGAAACCAGCTTCGGCAACGCCGGCCAGGTGTCGCCGGGCTACTCCACGCCGTGGGCCGCGCCGGGCATTCCGCTGAAGGCGATCAAGTGGATGTTCAAGAAGCACGCGCCGCTGTCGATCCGCCCCGACGGCACGCTGTTCCAGCTGCGCTGGATGGCCGCGATGCTGCGCAACTGCTCGCCCGAGGCCTATGCCGTGAACAAGGAACGCATGATGCGCGTGGCCGAATACAGCCGCGGCTGCCTGCAGCAATTGCGCGCCGACACCGGCCTGCAGTACGAGCAGCGCACCGGCGGCACGCTGCAGCTGTTCCGTACGCAGGCCCAGCTCGACGCGGTGCAGCGCGACATCGCGGTGCTCGAGGAATGCGGCGTGCCCTACGAACTGCTCGACCCCGATGCGCTTGCCCGCGTCGAGCCCGCATTGGCCGGCGCGCGCGACCGCCTCACGGGCGGCCTGCGCCTGCCCAACGACGAAACCGGCGACTGCCACCTGTTCACGCGCGGCCTCGCCGAGATCGCCCGCGGCCTGGGCGTCGACTTCCGCTTCGGCCAGACCATCGACGCGCTGGAAAGCGACGGCGGCCGCATCACCGGCGTGCGCACCACCGCCGGCAAGATCCTCACGGCCGACCGCTACGTGATGGCCTTCGGCAGCTACTCGCGCGCCGCCATCGCCTCGCTGGGCCTCGACATCCCGGTGTACCCGGTCAAGGGCTATTCGCTGACCGTGCCGCTGCTCGACGAATCGCTCGCGCCGCAATCGACGGTGCTCGACGAGACCTACAAGGTGGCCGTCACGCGTTTTGACAACCGCATCCGCGTGGGCGGCATGGCCGAGCTCGGCGGCTTCGACCTGCGCCTGAACCCCGCACGCCGCGCCACGCTCGAGAAGGTGGTGACCGACCTGTTCCCCGGCGGCGACGTGCCCCGCGCCAGCTTCTGGACCGGCCTGCGCCCGATGACGCCCGACAGCACGCCCATCGTCGGCGGCACGCGCTATGCCAACCTGTTCCTCAACACCGGCCACGGCACGCTGGGCTGGACCATGGCCTGCGGCTCGGGCAAGCTCATCTCCGACATGGTGATGGGCCAGCGCCCGGAGATCCGCACCGATGGCCTGGCGATGGACCGCTACGAACAGGGCTCGTCGCACGCAACGCGCCCGAACCCGGCGACTGCCCCGGCTTGATGCGGAGGCCGCTCAGGCGGCCTTTGCAATCGGAATCACGGCACTGCTCATGCCGCGATAAACCTCCGCCTCGCCATGCTTCGCCAGCAGCTGCATCAGGTGCTTGCGAATCAGCATGCCGGGCCGATCCGATTCCATCGAATACTCCACGCCGCGCCGCCGCGTATCGACCAGCGCATCGGGGTCGGTCGATTCGAGGATGTCCTTGTCCTCGCGCGTCACCGCGTCGTCGAAGTCGATCAGCATCTGCGCCGTGCAGTCAGCCTCTGTGTCGTTGCGGAACAGCCATTGGCACAGCTGCATGCGGCCGTCGTCAATGGGCGTGAAGCAGTTGATGATGATGTGGCGCACGCCGCTCGGGTACTCGATGTCGAGCCGGCGCGAGAACGGCAGGTAATACGCGTTGCGCATGTGGCGCGTGGTGATCGGGTCGGTCACGCCGCTGATCGCATGGAACTTCACCGGGTTGGCCGCATCGATGACCGTCTCCGCGTAGAAGCCCGACTCGTTCTCCACCAGTTCGTACTTGCTCGGCTTCGGGCTCGCGGCCACGCCGAAGGTGGCACGGTGCACGAAGCTGAAGTGCGAGTTGTCGAAGGAATTCTCCAGCGCGCGCATCGGGCTGGTCTGCCACTCTTCGTAGAACTGGAAGATCGTGCGGTAGCCCGGGTCGTCGAACTCCGCAATGGCCGGGATGTCGGCAATGGGCTCCTCGAGCGCCACCCACGCATAGCCATAGCGCGCCGTGCAGCGGTAGGCCGTGGTGCGGTACTCGGGCGAGATCTTGCGGTCGGGCTCGTACTGCGGAATGCGGATGACCTGGCCGCTGCGGTCGTAGGTCCAGCCGTGGTAGCCGCACTGGATGGCGCCGGTGCCGCAGGTCCGGCCCTCTCCGTCCACGCACCAGCCCTTCGAGAGCTTCGCGGTGCGGTGGCAGCAGCGGTCCCGCAGCGCCGCGGGCTGGCCGTCGGCGTCGATGAAGAGAACGATGTCTTCGCCCAGCAGCCTGAAAGACTTCGGGCCGCCGGCCAGTTCGGTGAGCGGCATGACGGCATGCCAGAACTTGCGGAAGACGGGTTGTTGGGTGACGAGCATGCGCGGACTCCTTCGGTGGTCGTGTGGGGGACGAACTGAAAGAGCAATTTCCCGCCATCGACGGGAACCGTCGCGTGGCTGAACGCTTCTACTCTGCGCAACCTGCCTTGCAAATTGCGCGCCCGGATTGTGGCGCGGCTTCCTGGTCGGCGCACGTTTTCCCTTGCAATGCCCGAGCAAAATCCCTTGGCATGCGTCGTGCATGACCCACCGCAAGAGTAGAAGCGTTCAGCAGCGCACGCACCACAAACGTGCACCCGCCCGGAAATTGCTCTTGAAACGCCCGCCGCATTTTTGCGGAGGGATTCAAGAACCGAAGCTTCCGAGGCCCCACATGCAACGTCGATCCTTCCTCGCGGCCAGCGCCGCCACCCTTGCCGCTCCCGCCGTCTTCGCGCAGGGCGGCGCCAGGCTCACCCCGCTCAAGTTCACGCTCGACTTCCGCATCAACGGCCAGACCGCGCCCTTCTTCCTCGCGCAGACCAAGGGCTACTACAGGGACGAGGGGCTCGACGTGAGCATCGACACCGGCGCCGGCTCGGTGGCCTCCATCACCCGCATCGCCAGCGGCGTCTACCAGCTCGGCCTGGGCGACATCAGTTCGCTGGTCGAGTTCAATGCGCAGAACCCCGGCACACCGATGGTGCAGGCCGTGTACCAGTACTACAACCGCGCACCGTTCGCGATCATCGGCCGCAAGGACCGCGGCGTGACCGGCGATTTCAAGAGCCTCGCGGGCAAGAAGGTGGCGGCCGCCGCCGTCGAATCGACCCGCCGTGCATGGCCCCTGGTCGCGCGCAAGCAGGGTATGCGGGCCGACGCCTTCCAGTGGCAGACCACCGACTTCAGCGCGCGCGACAACGTGATGGTGCGTGGCGACGTCGATGCCGCCACCTACTTCCACGACTCGGCCGTGTCGCTGTTCGCGCGCATGAAGCCCGAGGAACTGTCGGTGCTCAAGTACGCCGACGCTGGCGTCAACCTGTACGGCAACGCGATCCTTGCAGGCAGCAATCTCATCGCGCAGAACCCGAAGGTGGTCGCGGCCTTCCTGCGCGCGAGCAACCGCGCCATCGTCGAGACTTTTTCCAATCCGGCGCCGAGCATCGCGGCCATGCGCCAGCGCGAGCCCATCCTCGATGAGAAAATCGAACTCGAGCGCTGGGGCATCACCGCGCAGTACGTGGGTGCGGCCGACACGCGCGATCATGGCCTCGGCGACATCCGGAAGCTCTTGCTCGAACAGCAGGTCGACGAAGTGGCCGATGTCTTCGGCCTCAAGATCAAGCCCGCGTCCGACGCCATCTTCAATACTTCGATGCTTCCATTGCGCATCGAACGCTCCCTTCCCAAAGCATGAATTTCCACAGCGACACCCACACCGTCATCTATCCCGCCGAAACAGCACTCGATGAACGCGACGGCCGCTATCTGCGCAAGGCCATCGTCTGGTCGCACGCGGCGCGCCGCCGGGGCAACCGCCCCTTCGGCTGCGTCATCGTCTCGGCCGCCGGCGAAGTGCTGGCCGAAGCCGGCAACAGCAATGCCGAGACCGGCGACTGCACGGCGCATGCAGAAATCAATGCGCTGCGCGCGCTGGCCGAGCGCAAGCTCCCGCGCGAGGAACTCGCGGGCGCCACGCTCTATGCCTCGGGCGAACCCTGTGTGATGTGCGCCGGCGCGATCTTCTGGTCGAACATCGGCCGCGTGGTGTTCGGCATCGATGCCGAGCGCCTGCGCGTGTTCCGCGGCGAGCGGCAGGACCAGCGCGATGCCGAGCTGTCGTGCCGCGATGTGTTCCGCGCCTCGCCACACCCGATCGAATGCATCGGGCCGGCACTCGTCGACGAAGCGAGTGCCGCGCACGACGGCGCCTGGAAGTAGGGCTCGCCCCCAGGCTTCGCGCACTTCGTGTCGCTTCGCCAACCCCCTACCGGGGGCAACACCGGCGGCCCGGCGAAGCCGGTTCCGCGGTGTTCCACGAAAACACCCCGACTAGACTCCGCGAATGCCCTGGCACGCCCGTCTCCATCTCTCCTACCAGCGGGAATCCGCCCGCACCGTCGCCCGCTTCCGCCATGACGGCCCGCTGCGCATCCTGCAGAGTCTGTACCCCGAGGGCGACGCCGTCTGCCACAACGTGCTCGTGCATCCGCCGGGCGGTCTGGTGGGTGGAGACACGCTCGACCTCGGCATCGAGGCCGCCGACGGCAGCCATGGCCTGATCACCACGCCCGGCGCCTCGCGCTTCTACCGCTCCGAAGGCGAGCTGGCGCTGCAGCGCACGCGCATCCGCCTCGCGGCCGGCGCGCGGCTCGAATGGCTGCCGCTCGAAGCCATCTGCTACAGCGGCTGCCAGGCAGAGAACCGGCTTTCCATCGAGATCGAGCCCGGCGCCGAGCTGATCGGCTGGGACATCACTGCGCTCGGCCTGCCGAATGCCAACCAGCCCTTCGAGCGCGGCAGCTACCTGCAGCACATCGAGGTGCCCGGCGTGTGGCTGGAGCGCGGACGCATCGACGCGGCCGACCACCGGCTGCTGCAAAGCCCCATTGGCCTCAACGGCCACCGCTGCCTGGCCTCGCTGTTCTTCGTGGCGGGCTCGCCGGTAGCGCGCGCCCGGCGCGAGGCCCTGCTGGCGCACGCACGCTCACTGCTCGAAGCGAGCCCGCTGTTCGGCAGCGCAGGTGCCACCAGCCCGCATGCCGAAGTGGTCGTGCTGCGCGTGCTCGCGCCCGTGGTCGAGCCCGCGATGCAGTTGCTGCGGCAAGTCTGGCAGGCATGGCGCGGCGAGCTGTGGCAGCTGCCTGCGGCCACGCCGCGCATCTGGGCGACCTGAGCCCGATCTTCGCCCCTGGGGCCAATCTGTAGGCGCCGTCTGACGGACAGCCGCTTTGCAAAGGCGCACGCTGCCTCTTTTGCCCAGCGGATGACGAGGATCGGCCATGTCTCCAGACAACGCCCCGAACGCCCACACCCATGCGGAAACGCAGCTTCATCGGCATCTGGCGCACTTCAACGCCGCACGGCTGAAGTTCGGCAGCCCGTCGCCCCACTGGCAGGATGAGCTCGCCCGAGAGCATGAATGCCGCCTGATCGAAGGCAGGTACCTCGAAGCCCTGCGCACCACGGTGCAGGTGGCGGCATCGGCCTCGGCCGGCAATGCGGACCATTTCGCCAACTGGTTCGCGTCGCTCGCGCGCACGGGCCCCGGCCAGCATCACCCGCTGTTCGACTGGCTGGCTCAGGAAGCCACCCTGCCGCAGATGCGCTGGTTCCTCACGCAGGAGGCCGCAGGCGAAGCGGGCTTCGAAGACCTGCTGGCCTGCACCCAGGTCAAGCTGCCGCCGCAGCCCAAGCTCGAATGCGCGCGCAACTTCTGGGACGAGATGGGCCATGGCAAGCGCAGCGCCATGCACGGCCAGATGCTGGAGCACATGGTGCGCGAACTCGACCTGCATCCGGCCATCGACACCACCGTATGGGAGTCGCTCGCGCTGGCCAACACCATGGTCGGGCTGGCGACCACGCGGCGCTACGCGTACCACGCCATCGGCGCGCTCGGCGTCATCGAGCTCACGGCCCCCGGGCGGGTGAAGCAGGTGGCGGCCGGCATGCGCCGCCTGGGCTTGAGCGGCCGTGCGCGCGCCTACTTCGACCTGCATGCGGCGCTCGACGTGTCGCACTCGCGCGCGTGGATACGCGAGGTGATCCGGCCGCTGGTCGAGGCCGATCCGTCCTGCGGGCAGTTCATCGCCGAGGGCGCGCTGATGCGGCTCGTTTGCGGAGAGCGCTGCTTCGCGCGCTACACCGCCGAACTGCAACAAGCCGAGGAGGTCGCCGCATGATGAACGCAGCCGGCGTGCTGCGCCAGGTGGCGGCCACGGGCTATCGCTTCACGACCGTCACGCCCTTGACCCACCAGCGCGTGCTCGCGCGGCGCGGGCGCGAGCCGGGAGCGACGCTGCGCGACATCTTCGGCTGGAACCTGCCGTTCGAAGCGGGCACCGTGCCGCCGGAACTGCTGGCCGGCATGGAGCAGGCCGGCATCGTGCGCCGCACAGGGTCGCTGCTGCGCAGCACGGTGCGCATAGCCAGCCTCGGCGACGACCTGTTCTTTCACTCGGCCTACCCGACGGTCGAGGAGAACGCCGTGTTCTTCGGGCCCGACACGCATCGCTTCGGGCGTTTCATCCGCTATGCGCTGAACCCGCGCAAGACAAAGCAGCCGCTGCGCGTGCTCGACGTGGGCTGCGGCAGCGGCGCGGGCGGCATTGCGGTGGCGCGTGCGCTGGCGGCGACGGACACGCCCTGCACGATCGTGATGAACGACATCAATCCGCTGGCGCTGGAGTACACGGCCGTCAATGCGGAGGCCGCCGGCATCCCTGTGACGCTCGCGCAGGGCGATGCGCTGTCGGCGGTCGAAGGCGACTTCGACCTCATCGTGTCGAACCCGCCCTACCTCGACGATGCCGCGCAGCGCGCCTACCGCCACGGCGGCGCGCGGCTCGGGCGGGCGCTCGGCGTGCGCATCGCGGCCGAGTCGCTGAAGCGGCTGGCGCCGGGCGGGCAGCTGCTGCTCTACACCGGCGTGGCGATGGTCGATGGCGAAGACCCGTTCCTTGCCGAGATACGGCCGCTGCTCACCGCGCCGGGTTTCGAGTGGTCGTATGCCGAGATCGATCCCGACGTGTTCGGCGAGGAACTGGAACGCCCGGTGTATGCGCACATCGACCGCATCGCCGCCGTCGGGCTCGTTGCCGCGCGCACAGCGGAGGCCGCGTGATGGCCGCCGGACTCGACCTCGGCGCCGACACCGCGCGGCTCGCCGTGGTGCGCGAATGCAGCGTGCTGGAGCGCATGCCCAAGTGGCTCATCTGCGTGCCGCTGGTGGTGCAGTGGCTGTGGCTGTCGCTGCGCTACGGCGGTGCCACCTTGCCGTCGGCGGCCAACCCGCATCTCACCTCGGGCGGACTGGTGGGCGAAGGCAAGCTCGAATACTTCCGCGGCATGGGGCCGCTGGCGCGCTCGCTCACGGCCGACTACTGCGCGGTGTTCAACGATGGCACGGCGAACGAAGACTCGTTGCGGCGAATCATGGCTGAGAACGGCCTCGCATTCCCCATCGTCGCCAAGCCCGACCTGGGCCTGTGCGGCTACGGCGTCCGCCTGCTGCCCGACATGGCTGCGCTGCGGGCGTACCTGGCCGCCTTTCCTTCCGGCGAAACGGTCGTGCTGCAACGCTACCTGCCGCAGGAAGGCGAGGCAGGCATCTTCTACGCACGCGATCCCGTCACCGGCGAGGGCCGCATCATCGGCCTCGCGCTGCGCTACTTCCCGCGCGTGACGGGCGACGGCCGCAGCACCGTGGCGCAGCTCGTGGCGGCCGACGTGCGCGCGCGCCGCATCGCGCGCTCGCCGCGCCACGAATGCAGCGTGCCATCCGAGAGCGTGCCGGCCGCCGGCCAGCAGGTTCGGCTGGCCACCATCGGCTCGACCCGCGTCGGCGGGCTGTACCGCGACGGCGCGGCGCTCATCACGCCCGAGCTGGTGCGTGCCATCGACGCCATCGCGCGCGACATGCCCGACTTCCATTTCGGGCGCTTCGACGTGCGCTGCGAGAACCTGCGCGAACTCGGCGCCGGGCGCGGCTTCACCATCATGGAGATCAACGGCGCGGGATCCGAAGCCATCGAGGCCTGGGACCCCGACATCGGCGTGCTGCAGGGCTTTCGCATGGTCTTCGCCAAGCAGCGGCTGCTGTTCGCCATCGGCGCAGCGCAGCGCAAGGCCGGCGTACGGCCCATCGGCCTGCTCGCCCTCGCACGGCTCAACCGGCGGCAGAACCGCCTGGTCGACCGCTATCCGCCATCCAACTGAATTGCCGCATGCACATGGACATCACCGCTTCGCACGCCCTGCCCCGCCGTTCGCTCGCGCCGCTCGCTGCCGCGGCGCCCATGCTGGAAACCCGCTGGGCCGATTGCGAAGAGGACGTGCGCGACGCCCAGCGCCTGCGCTTTCGCGTGTTCGCGCAGGAAATGGGCGCCCGTCTCGCGCCACCCGAAGGCACGCCGCCCGGACTCGATGCCGACCGCTTCGACCCCTTCTGCGACCACCTGCTGGTGCATGCAGCGGACCCCGTGCACGGCCGCGGTCCGCTCATCGGCACCTACCGCGTGCTGACTCCGGAAGCAGCGCGCCGCGCGGGCGGTTTCTACACCGACACCGAGTTCGACCTGGCCCCGCTCGCGCCGCTGCGTGCGCGGGCGCTGGAGCTGGGCCGCTCGTGCGTGGATGCGGATTGGCGCTCGGGCAGCGTGATCATGGCGCTGTGGGCCGCGCTGGGGCAGTACATGGTCGACCACGCACTCGACACCATGATCGGCTGCGCCAGCATCGGGCTCGACGACCAGGGCCTGACTGCCGCGCGGCTGTGGCACCAGCTGTGCCGCACGCACCTGGTCGAGCAGCGCTGGCGCGTGGAGCCACGCATCGCACTGCCGCTGGACACCGATGCAGAAGCCGATGCCGACAGCGACACCGCGCCTCCCGCCGCGCCGCCGCTCATCAAGGGTTACTTGCGCTGCGGCGCGCGCCTGCTCGGCCCGCCCGCGCTCGATGTCGCGTTCAACACCGCCGACCTGCCGATGATGCTGCGCGTGGACGACGTGTCGCCGCGCTACCGCCAGCATTTCTTCGGCGTCGCCGCGTGACGTTGCGGGCGCGATCACGGCGCGCCCGGGCGCTTGGGATACAGTCCCGCACCTCACGCCCTCACGCCCCACCGCCAGAGTGAACTTCAGAAAATCCGCCAACAGCCTTGTTGTTCGCCTGCTCATGATGGGCCTTTTGATGGCGGTGGTGGGAACCGCCGGCAGCTACATCCAGCTCAGCCGCTTCCTGCGGGAGGAGCTGACCCGATCGGTGGCGGTGCAGCAAACGGCGCTGGCCGCCTACGTGGCGCGCAACGTCGACAACTACCTGGGCGAGCGGTTGTCGTTCCTCGAACGCCTGGCGGCCACCCTGCCGCCGGAACTCCTGACGCAGCCCGACCGGCTGCGGGGATGGCTGGCGGAGCGCAGCACGCTGAGCCCGGTCTTCCCGCTCGGCCTGATGGTCGCGGACGCCACCGGCAAGCGGCTCGACGGTACGGGGCAGCTCGCAACGGACGGTTCGGAATTCGCGTCCGCGCGCGCAGGGCAGTCCGCGCCGAGCCGTCCGCGGGCCACAGCCTCCCGGCACTCGGTCTTGCCCATGGCCGTGCCCGTGCGCGACGCCGCCGGGCAGGTGGCCGCCGTGTTGCTCGGCACGGCGGACCTCTCGGCCGACGGCCTGCTCGACCATTTGCAACAGGGGCGCGTGGGCGAAGCAGGCGGCATCCTGGTGGTGTCGCCGCGCGACCGCATCTTCGTGGCCTCGACGGACGTCTCGATGTCCCTCACACCCACCCCGCCCGACGGCGTGAACCCGCTGCACGACCGCGCCATGGCGGGCTATCGCGGCAGCGGGACGACGCGCAATGCCAAGGGCATCGACGAAATCTCCGCCATCGCCTCGGTGCCGAACAGCGGCTGGTTCGTGGTGGCCCGGCTGCCCGTTTCGGAATCGCTGGCCCCGGTGGGGCGCATGCAGACCTTCATCCTGCAGCAACGCGCACCCGCCGTGGCAGCGGTACTCATCGTGATCGGGCTGATCATGGCGTGGCTGCTGCGGCCGCTGCTGCGCGCCGCCGACCAGGCCGACCGGATGACCCGCGGCGAACTCGCGCTGACGCCGCTGCGGGTGGTGCGCGACGACGAGATCGGGTACCTGACGCAGGCCTTCAACCGGCTGCTGGCCAAGCTGCTGGACAACCAGGAGGCCTTGGCGCGCCTGGCCCACCACGACAGCCTGACCGGCCTGCCCAACCGCAAGCTGCTCGACGAACGGCTCCAGCAGGCGCTGCTACGGGCCAAGCGGCATGCGCGCCAGATGGCCGTGCTCTACCTCGACCTCGACGGATTCAAGAAACTCAACGACACGCTCGGCCATGAGGCGGGCGACAAGGCGTTGCTGGAAATCGCGCAACGGCTGCAGGGCCTGGTGCGGCAGACCGACACGGTGGCGCGCATCGGGGGCGACGAATTCGTGCTGCTGGCCGCCGACTTCGAAAGCTCCGCGGAACAGGGTGCGACGACCCTGGCCCAGCGCTGCATCGACGCGATCGCCCGGCCGCTGCAACTGGAGACGGGGCATTGCGACACGGTCATCGGCGTATCGATCGGCATCGCCCTGGGCAACGGCAACGAAACGCCGCAAGACCTGCTCGCCACGGCCGACGCGGCCATGTACCGGGCCAAGCAGAGCGGACGCGGCAACTATGCAGTGACGCCGACGCCGCACTGAGCGCGGCATCATCCGCTGCCGCGGCCCCTACGCCGGCATGTCGGTCCGCGGCAGCCGAAGGTGCTTCTTCAGCGTCTCGAACACCTGCCGCGTGACCGGATTCACCACGTGGCTGCGCACGTAGAGGTAGTACGCCAGGTCGGGCAGCCGCGGCATGCCGTCGCCCGCGCCGAGCACGCGCAGGCCCGCGTCGAGCTGTTCCACGCCGCGGGCCGTCACGCCCAGCCCCGCACGCAGCGCAGCCTTGATGCCGATCAGGCTCGACGAGGTGTAGCGCGGCGTCCAGGCCACGCCCGCCGCGTCGAGCGCCTCGTGGCCGATGCGGCGGAAGATGCTGGGCCCGTCCGCCATGATGAGCGGCACCGGCTTGGCCGGGTCGTGCACGTAGCCCGCGGCGCACAGCCACACGGTGGGCGAGTTGCGCAGCACCACGCCGTCGAACTGCGCGTCGGCGCGGTTGGAGATGATCATGTCGACCTCGCCGCTCTTGAGCGAGGTCATCAGGTAGGGACTGCGGCCGATGTGGATGTCCAGCTGCAGCAGCGGCGAGGTGCGCGCCACCTCGGTCAGCAGCAGCGGCAGCATGGTCTCGGCCACGTCGTGCGGCGCGCCGATGCGCAGGTTGCCTTCGAGCTGCCCCTGCCGCAGGCTGCGCAGCGCTTCGTCGTTCACCGCGAGCATGTGGTGCGCGTAGGTGAGCAGCCTCTCGCCGTGCTGCGTGAGCCGCTTCTGCCGGCCCTGCTTGGCGAACAGCGGGGGGCCGATCTGCTCCTCCAGCCGCTGCATCTGCTGCGTGATGGCCGACTGCGTGCGCCCGAGGTGCACAGCGGCGGCGGCAAAGCTCTGGTGGCTGACGACGGCCGCGAAGGAACGCAGCAGTTCGAGATCGAGCGTGGGCATGTATTAATTTTATTGAAGTGTTTCCTGCGCCAGCTGGATTGTTGCGTCACGCCCCCGTCACTACAGTGGATGCACACCGAACAGGCAACCCCACTGGAGAAAACCGCATGAGCACCCCATCCGAGCAACGCAGCCGGGCCGTCGAGGCGTCCATCGCCGACATGAAGAAGGCCATAGGCGGCGCTGAAGCCACCCGGGAAAAGCTCGACGTGGTGCTCGATTCGCTTCAAGGCCTGGCCGCGCACACCGAATACTGGGGCGCCGCCGACTTCCCGCCGCCCGAGGCGGGCGAGCACCAGGCCCGCTACCTGATCGCCGAAGACCCGGACCAGAGCTATGCGCTGTACCTGAACGTGATGCGCCCGGGCAAGAAAATCGTGCCGCACAACCACACCACCTGGGCCTGCATCGCGGCCGTGGAAGGCACCGAGCACAACCGCGTGTACGAGCGCTCCGACGACCGCAGCGTACCGGGCGTGGGCAAGCTGAAGCAGACGGCTCTGGTCGTCGTCGCGCCGGGCAAGGGCATCGCGCTGATGCCCGAGGACATCCACTCGGTCGAGATCCAGGGCGAGCAGGTCATCCGCCACCTGCACATGTACGGCCGCGCGCTCGAAACGCTGAACCAGCGCACCGCCTACGACCTCGACGCGGGCACGTACCAGACCATGGGCATCGGCGTGCAGACGCGCCGCTAGCCGCATTTTTTTTCCGCTTCGCTTTCATGCGGGCCGCGCAGCGTGGCCTCGCAGGATTTCATTCGTCCCGACGACTCGCCTCATGACTTCCTCCATCGACCCGAAGACCCTCAAATCCTGGCTGCACGACGGCGGCGAGATCGCGCTGCTCGACGTGCGCGAGCACGGCCAGTACGGCGAGGCCCATCTGTTCTACGGCATTCCCCTGCCCTTCAGCCGGCTGGAGATCGATGCGCCGCGCCTCGTGCCGCGCCGCGGCGTGCGCGTGGTGGTGTACGACGAGGGCGACGCCGACGTGGCCGAGCGCGCCGCCGCGCGCCTCGCCGTGCTGGGCTACGGCAGCGTGCATGTGCTGCAAGGGGGCACTCGTGCCTGGAAAGCCGCGGGCTACGTGCTCTTCGCGGGCGTCAACCTGCCCTCGAAGACCTTCGGCGAACTGGCCGAGGAGGTCTATCACACACCCCGCGTCAGCGCCGGCCAGCTCGCGGAGATGCTCGCTCGCAAAGACAAGGTGGTTGTGCTCGACGGCCGCCCCGCCAGCGAGTTCCACAAGATGAACATCCCGGGCGCCACCTGCTGCCCCAACGGCGAGCTGGCCTATCGCGTGCGCCGGCTGGTGCCCGACACCACCACGCCCATCGTCATCAACTGCGCGGGCCGCACGCGCAGCATCATCGGCGCGCAGACGCTCATCAACCTGGGGCTGCCCAACCCCGTCTATGCGCTGGAGAACGGCACGCAGGGCTGGTACCTTGCCGATCACACGCTGGAGCACGGCGGCACGCGGCGCTACGCCGACGACAGCGGCAACACCGACCTGCGCTCCGCCGCCAGGGCGCTGGCCGCCCGCTTCGACGTGCCGATGGTGAACGCGCAGGCCGTGCGGCAGTGGGCCGACGACGCAGAGCGCACCCTGTTCCTGTGCGACGTGCGCACGCCGGAAGAATTCGCGGCCGGCAGCCTGCCCGGTGCGCAGCACACGCCGGGCGGACAGCTGATGCAGGCGGGTGACCAGTACTTCGGCGTGCGCGGCGCACGGCTTGTACTGTTCGACAACGACGGCGTGCGTGCGCCGACCATCGCGAGCTGGCTGCGGCAGATGGGGCACGACGCGAGCGTGCTCGAAGGCGGGCTGGCGAGCGGGCTGTCGCTCGCGCCTGCCGCCGCGCCCCGTGCGCCCGCACTGGCCACCATCGATGCACAGGCGCTCGCCGCGCGCATCGAGCGCAACGAGGTGGCGGTAGTCGACCTGCGCGCCAGCATGCAGTTTCGCGCCGGCCGCATCGCGCAGGCCCGCTGGTCGATCCGCCCCCGCCTCGCCCGCGACGTGGCGAACACCGAGACGCGCCAGCTCGTGCTGGTTGCCGACGACGCCGCGCTCGCGGCATGGGCCGCGGCCTCCGAGCTCGCGGGCCTGCCGAGCGCACCGCTGCTGCTGGCAGGCGGCATGGCCGCATGGCGCGCAGCCGGCCTGCCCGTCGAGGCCACGCCCGCGCTCCCCGCCGACGGCGACTGCATCGACTACCTGTTCTTCGTGCACGACCGGCACGACGGCAACAAGGAAGCCGCGCGCCGCTACCTCGCATGGGAGACAGGCCTCGTCGCGCAGCTCGACGCGCAGGAGCGCGCCGCCTTCCGCCTGCCCGCCGCCGCATCGCACGGCTGACATCCCCGGTTCCGCTTTCCGTTCGTCCTTGTCCGTTCCTATTCCAGGAGTTCCGCCATGCCGTTCGCCAGCCGCATCCTGCACATCGCCCGTTATGCCGTCGCCGCCGCATGGCTCGCGGCGCTCGCCCTGCAGCCAGCCGCCGCCGAACCGCTGGCGCCACGCAACGGCTTCCCCTCGCAGACGGTGAAGTTCATCTCGCCCTTTCCGCCCGGTGGCGGCAACGACGCGACGGCGCGCCTCGTCACCACACGCCTGCCGGAAATCATGGGGCAGGCGGCAGTGGTCGACAACCGCGGCGGCGCGGGCGGCAACATCGGCGCCAAGGCCGTGGCCGACGCCAGGCCCGACGGCTACACCGTGCTCACCTCGCAGGTGTCGATCATGGCCGTGAACCCCACGCTGTACGCGGCGCCGGGCTTCGACCCGATCAAGAACTTCATTCCCATCACGCAGATCAACGCCGCACCGCTCGCGCTGGTGGTGGACGCCAGCTCGCCCCTCAAGAGCTTCGCCGACCTCGCGACGAAGGCCAAGGCCAGCCCCGGCAAGGTGACCTATGCGACGCCCGGCAACGGCACGCTGTCGCACCTCGTCGGCGTGGTGCTGGCCAAGGACAACGGCGTGGAGATGACGCACGTGCCCTACAAGGGCGCCGGGCCGGCACTGACCGACCTGCTCGGCGGACAGGTCGACGTGCTGGTCACGTCCACCGCCTCGGTCGCCGGCCTCGTGCAGAACGGCAAGCTGCGCGTGCTCGCCGTGACCAGCCCGCGCCGCATCGGCGTGTTCTCGAAGGTGCCGACACTGGAAGAGCTGGGCTATGCCGGTGCACGCTTCGAAGACTGGTACGGCTTCTTCGCGCCCGCCGGCACGCCGCCGGAACGCGTGGCCTACCTGAACGAAGCCATCGTGCGCACGCTGCATCTGCCCGAGGTGAGCAAGCTCGTGACCGACGGCGGCAGCGAGGTGGTGGCCAATTCGCCGGACGCCTTCGCGGCGCAGTTGCGCCAGGACATCGACCGCTGGTCGCGCATCGTCAAGCTTTCGGGTGCACGCGCCGACTGATTGACGCAACATGGCGGCCCAACCTCCCTTCGCCCCTCCCTAACCATGCCCGATTCGCACTCCGTCCCCGCCGGCCTGACACTCAATACCCGGCTCACACGCACCGGCAAGACGCCGTCATACGCCGGCGGATCGCCCGTCAACACGCCCCTGGTGCGCGCGAGCACCGTGCTGTTCGACAGCGTGGGCGCGATGCGCGACGCGCGGGCTAGGCGCGACGAGGAGCGCATCTTCAGCTATGGCGCACGCGGCACGCCGACCACCTTCGCGCTCGAGGATGCGGTGAGCGAACTCGAAGGCGCCTATCGCACACGGCTCTTTCCGACCGGCCTTGCCGCCATCGGCATGGTGCTGCTGTCGTACCTGAAGCCGGGTGACCACGTGCTGATGTCGGACAGCGTGTACGAGCCCACGCGCAATCTCGTGCATTCCTTCCTCGAGCCGTACGGTATCCGCAGCTCGTTCTTTGCAGCGGATGGCAGCGGCATCGGGGAACTGTTCGAGCCGAACACGCGGCTCGTGTATGCGGAGTGCCCCGGCTCGCTGGTCTACGAGATGTGCGACCTGCCCAAGCTCGCGGCACTGGCGCATGCGCGCGGCGCGCTGCTCGCGGTGGACAACACCTGGGGATCGGGCGTCCAATACCGCCCGCTCGCGCTGGGCGCGGACATCTCGACGATGGCCGCGACCAAGTACCTCTCGGGCCACTCGGACGTGATGATGGGCACCGTCGCCACGACCGAAGCCGCATGGCGCCCGCTCAACGAACGCTGCGATGCGTTCGGCATGACCGTAAGCCCCGACGACGCGTGGCTGGTGCTGCGCGGCATGCGCACGCTGTCGGCGCGGCTGCAGATGCACGAGCGGCATGCGCTGGAGGTGGCGCACTGGCTGCAGGAGCGGCCCGAAGTGGCGGCCGTGTTCTGCCCGGCACTGCCGCGACACCCGGGGCACGACCTCTGGAAACGCGATTGCAAGGGCACGAACGGGCTGCTGTCCATCGAGCTGCAGCCAGGCATCGAAAGCGCGGCGGTCGAGCGCTTCGTCGATGCACTCACGCTGTTCGGGCGTGGCTCGTCATGGGGCGGCTATGAAAGCCTGGTGGCGTGGACCAACATGCGTGCGGCGCGCAGCGTGACGGATTGGAGCGGGCGCGGGGCGGTGGTGCGGTTGCACATCGGATTGGAGGCGCCCTCGGATCTGATAGCCGATCTGGAGCGCGGGTTTGCTGCAATGCAAACCCGGCAGCAGCACGGCGCGGACGCTCAAGCCCGGTCCGGGCGCTTCGCGTAGGCCAGGGCCAGCGCGAGCCCCACCACCGCCGCGGCGCCCAGCAGTTTCACGGGACTGCTAGTCAGGCTGCGCACGGCTCGACCGCACGCGGCGCCCCAGCCCTCGCGCGCGGGAAACAGCAAGGCGCGTTCATGCGGCGTGAGTGCGCGCAGGGCGCTGGGGTTCTCCTCGTCCTCGAGAACGGCCTGGGACACATCGAGTTGCGTGACGTCCTCGGGATGGCGTGGGAGAGTCGTCGGCTTGCGCATGGTCAAGATCCTCGTAGCGGAATGATCGAGCCCCGAGCTTGCGCTGCCCCGCGGCCTTCGCCCATGCGCGGGCGCAGACGCTGCGAGTAGGCCAACTTCCCGCCTGCAGCGGCGAAATCTTCGCGAGCCCGTCGATGCGGGGCGCATTCATTCATTCATTCGCAGGCGCGCTTCCCCGCAGGCGAGGCGCGCAGCCGGTTCAGGAAGGTCAGCTGCACCTTCGCCGTCTCGCTGCCCTGCATTGCCGCGCGGCGCATCCACGCCCCGGCCTCGCAGCGGTCGGCCTTCACGGCCGTGCCGTACAGCGTCGGGCCGGTCAGCAGCACCATGCCGAGCATCTCCTGCGCCTCGGCGTGGCCTTCGGTGGCGGCCTGCCGCAGCTGTACGAGCATCGCGCGGTAGTCGCGGTCGGCCTGTGCTTCGAGGGCCAGCTGGAAGCGCTGTTCCGCCTGCAGTTCGACGCCCGCATCCGAAGGACGCGCGGCGCTGAGCGCGGCCACCAGCAACAGCACACCCGACAGCAGCACGCGAAAGCGCAGCGACAGGCCGGTCATCTGGTTGAGTTCGGATGGCATCGATGTTCTCCACGAATAGTGTTGTCGTGCAGGCATCGTCGCGCGGTCGCGCCGAATGGAGAAGCCGGATTTCGCGCAGGCCGCCTCAGCCGGAGACTGAGCCCGCGCCCGTGCCTCAGAACTTCGCGGTCAGCATCACCTGCAATTCGCGCCCGGCCCCCGGCATGATCAGGTTGTCCACGCTGCCATGCCCCGACACGTAGTACTTGCGGTTCGTGATGTTCTTCAGGTTCGCCGAAATCTCGTAGCGCCCGGTCTTGTAGCTCGCGGCCAGGTCTGCCGTGACATAGGAAGGCAGCGTGACGAGGTTGCTCAGCGACGCATAGCGCGCGGCCACGTAGTTGACGCCGCCGCCCGCGCTCAGGCCGTTGCCCAGGTCCTTCATGAGCCACACGAAAGCCGAGTGCCGCGGTGTGAGGGGCGCGATCTTGCCCTGCACCGGCATCGCCGCTCCAACCGGCAACTGCAGCGAACTCACCGTGGCCAGCGACTTGGTCATGCGGCCGTCGAGGTACGCATAGCCCGCGCTGATGTCCCAGCGGCCCGGCAGCTTGCCGGCCAGCGCCAGCTCCATGCCGTTGGTGCGCTGCGTGCCCACGTTGATCTGCCGCGCGGGGTTGGTCGGGTCGGTGTTCTTGATGCCCGAGCGCTCCAGGTTGAACACCGCCGCAGTGAGGTTGAGCGCGCCATCCAGGAAGTCGAGCTTGGCGCCGATCTCCTTGTTCACCGTGATCTCGGGGTCGTTGGCGGTGTTGCTGGCCGACAGCGCGAAGGTCTCGGCCGAAGGCTGGAACGAGCGGCTGTACGACACGTAGTACGACTGCGTTTCGCTCGGCTGCCAGACCACGCCCGCGCGCGGGCTGAACTTGCGATCGGTGCGCGACAACGGCGCCAGCGTGCGTTCGAACGAGGTGTCCTGCCCGAAAACGTCGTAGCGCCCGCCGACCAGCGCCTTCCACTGCGGTGCCAGGGTGATCTGGTCCTGCGCGTAGAGCGCGGCGGTCTTGAAGCGCGTGTTGCTCGGGATCGCGCTGCTGGCCGTGTAGCTCGCGAGCGGAATCGGCGCGGGTGCGGCCACCGGGTTCAGGATGCTCACGCGTTCGAAGCCGGTGGCCGACGACACGGAGTACGCCCGCTTCTCCTGCTGGCCGAACTCCGCACCCAGCAGCCATTCCTGCCTGAAGCCGCCGAGCTCGTTGCGCCATGTCAGGTCGGTCTGGTTGAACCAGCCGCTCTCGTCGCGCAGGATGAAGCCGCGCGTGCGGCCCACGGTCAGGCGAACGGGGTCGGTGGTACCGCTGGGCAGTGTGTTGTAGCGGTCGAGTCCGTAGCTGGAATAGCGCGTGGTGTTGCGCAGGCTCAGCGTGTCGCTGAAGCGGTGGTTCAGCGTGGCGGTGAACGACTGCACCTTCGTCGTGGTGGTGTCGTCGCGCTTTCCGAAGGCCGAGCCGTAGTAGGTGCCGATGGGCACGTTCACCGGGCGGCCGTTGAGCGCCGGAATGCCGAAGTCGGTGAGCCGCTGGTCGTAGGCGTTGGTGTACTGCAGCAGCAGATCGGTCTGCGGACTGAACTTGATGGCCAGCGACGGCGCGACGTTGTAGCGGTCGATGAACTGCTGGTCGCGGTAGCTGCCTGACTTCTCGCGCGCGACGTTGAGGCGAAACGCCATGTTCTCGCCGATGGGCGTGTTGAGGTCGGTGGTGAGCCGCTTGAAGTCGTGCGTGCCGAGGCCGAGCGAGACTTCGCCGAAGGCGCGGTCGAAGACCGGCTTCTTGGTCACGCGATTGATCAGGCCGCCCGAGGAGCCTCGGCCGTACAGCACTGCGGCCGGGCCCTTCAGCACCTCGATGCGTTCGGTGTCCGAGAGATCGCGGAAGTAGAGCGCGTCGTCGCGCACGCCGTCGACGAACCAGTCGGCGATGGCGGTGAAGCCGCGGATCACCACCTGGTCGCGCTGGCCGTCGCCCGCGTTGAACGACACGCCGGGCGCGTTGCGCAGCGCGTCCTGCATCGAAGTCGCGCCCTGGTCGCGCAGCAGCTGCGCCGGCACCACGTTGACCGCCTGCGGAATGTCCCGCAGGGGCGCGGAGCCCTTTGTGGCAGTGCTGCCGATGGACGGTGCATAGCCGACGTCCTGCTCGGAGCTGACGGTCACTTCCTTGAGCGTCGCATCGGCGCTCTGGGCCTGTGCCGCGCAGTGCGCGGCGGCCAGGGCGGCAACGAACAGGGACGGATGGCGCAGGCGAAAACGCGGCGCGCGAGAACGAACGGACATGGCGAAATTCCCTCAGGGCGATTTGTTTTTGAAATCGCGAAGCGCCACACCGGCTCCCCATCGCTCGGATGGAGAAACCGTGTACGCCCTGCCTGGAGGAAATCTGGGTTGGGTGCCTTCGCCGGCCCGCACCGGCTCGATGGCCGGGGCTTTGGGCGAAGGGATCGCGTCGCGCGACCGCAGGATTCTAGATGCAGCGGCGCGTCAGCAGCAACGCCCCTTGCCTGCCCCGTAGCGCGCCTCCAGCCGTTCGCGGAAGAAGGCCTCGTAGCTCATCGGCGCGCGGTCCGGGTGGGTGGCCGCCATGTGCGTCAGGTAGGCGTCGTAGTCGGGCAGCCCGACCATGAGCCGCAGAGACTGCTTGAGCGAGCGCGCAAAGTAGCGCCCGGCTTCCGGCAATGCGAGGCCCATGGCGTCAGTGCGCGGCCGTGGCAGCGGCAGCGCCCACTGGCTCGAACGGCGTTTCCTTGGTGGTCGGCCGGTTGGCCGCACGCGCTGCCAGGCAGGCCTTGATGCTGTAGACCAGCACGCTCAGCACCACGAAGATGAAGAGCGCGCACAGCGCCGCGTCGAGGCGGTCGTTGAACACGATGCGCGACATGGCCTCGGGCGTCTTGGCCGGCGCCACCAGCACGCCGCTGGCGATGCCGTCGGTGTACTTGGCCGCATGCGAGAGGAAGCCGATCTTCGGGTCGGCCGAGAAGATCTTCTGCCAGCCCGCCGTGAGCGTGCACGCCAGCAGCCACGCAGCAGGCGCAATCGCCACCCACGCATAGCGCTCGCGCTTCATGCGGAACAGCACGACCACGCCCAGCATCAGCGCCACCGCGGCCAGCATCTGGTTGGAGATGCCGAACAGTGGCCACAGCGTGTTGATCCCACCCAGCGGATCGACCACCCCCTGATACAGGAAGTAGCCCCAGGCCGCGACGCACAGCGCCGTGGCGACGAGGTTGGCCGGCAGCGAATCGGTGCGCTTGAGCGCGGGCACGAAGCTGCCCAGCAGGTCCTGCAGCATGAAGCGGCCGGCGCGCGTGCCGGCATCCACAGCCGTGAGGATGAACAGCGCCTCGAACAGGATCGCGAAGTGGTACCAGAAGGCCATCATGGCCTGCCCGCCGATCACCTGATGAAGGATGTGGGCCATGCCCACGGCCAGCGTCGGCGCACCGCCTGCGCGGCCGAGGATCGTCGTCTCGCCCACGTCCTTGGCGGTCTGCAGCAGCATCTCGGGCGTGATCACGAAGCCCCAGCTCGACACCGTGGCCGCCACCTGCTGCGCGGTCGTGCCGACCAGCGCGCCGGGGCTGTTCATCGCGAAGTAGATGCCGGGCTCGATGCACGAGGCCGCGACCAGCGCCATCACCGCGACGAAGGACTCGGCCAGCATGCCGCCGTAGCCGATGAAGCGCGCATGGCGCTCGTTGTCGAGCATCTTGGGCGTGGTGCCCGAGGAGATCAGCGCATGAAAGCCCGAGACGGCGCCGCAGGCGATGGTGATGAACAGGAACGGGAACAGGCTGCCCGCCCACACCGGGCCGTTGCCCTGCGCGAACTGCGTGACGGACGGCATCTGCAGCGTAGGCATCACGAACACGATGCCGATGGCCAGCGCGATGATGGTGCCGATCTTCAGGAAGGTCGACAGGTAGTCGCGCGGCGCCAGCAGCAGCCACACCGGCAGGCTCGCGGCGATGAAGCCGTAGCCCACCAGCATCCACGTGAGCGCCTTGCCGTCGAAGGTGAAGAGCGGGGCCCACTCGGGGTTCTGGCTCACGGCCTGGCCGCCGAAGATGGCCAGCATCAGCAGCACGAAGCCGATCAGCGACACCTCGCCGATGCGCCCCGGGCGGATGTAGCGCAGGTACACGCCCATGAACAATGCCACCGGAATCGTCGCTGCCACCGTGAAGGTGCCCCACGGCGATTCAGCCAGCGCCTTCACCACGATCAGCGCCAGCACCGCGAGGATGATGATCATGATCATGAAGGTGCCGAACAGCGCGATCATGCCGGGCACCACGCCCATCTCCTGCTTGACGAGGTCGCCGAGCGAGCGGCCGTCGCGCCGCGTGGAGATGAACAGAATGATGAAGTCCTGCACCGCGCCGGCGAACACCACGCCCGCCAGGATCCACAGCAGCCCGGGCAGGTAGCCCATTTGCGCCGCCAGCACCGGACCCACCAGCGGGCCCGCACCGGCGATGGCCGCGAAGTGGTGGCCGAACAGCACGTTCTTGTCGGTCGGCACATAGTCCAGGCCGTCGTTGTGGCGGTGTGCCGGCGTCTTGCGGTTGCCGTCCAGGCCCAGCACCTTGTCGGCGATGAACAGGCTGTAGTAGCGGTAGGCGATCAGGTAGGTGCAGATCGCGGCGGCCACCACCCAGAGGGCGTTGACGCTTTCGCCTCGGGTCAGGGCCACGGTGCCGAGCGCGAATGCGCCGACCACGGCCACGACCAGCCACACCAGATGGCGTCGGATGCTGTGCATGCGGATGTCTCCTCTATATTGAACCCGAGGAGTTTTGCCGGGCTTCGGCGCGGGCGCATCCGTCGGACTGCGCGGAGTGCATGCGTGGCTTTGCGTAATGGAAAACCCGGGTACGGCAGGCGCCGTCCCGCAGTGCAATGCCTGCGGGCCTACACGCAGGAACCGGACCAGGCGCGAACATGTGAGCCCTCATCAGGACGCGATCAGGGGGCGAAAGAATCGAAGCCATGGACACACAACCACGCTGCTGCATCGCAGGTGGCGGTCCTGCCGGCATGGTGCTGGGCCTTCTGCTGGCCCGGGCCGGCGTGCCCGTCGTCGTGCTGGAAAAGCATCTCGACTTCCTGCGCGACTTTCGCGGCGACACCGTGCACCCGTCGACGCTCGAGATCCTGCACGAGCTGGGCCTGCTCGACGTCTTCCTGCAGCGCCCGCACGACCGCATCGAGGAACTGCGCGTCACCTTCGAAGGCCGCTGCATCCCGGTGGCCGATTTCACGCACCTGCCCTCGCACAGCAAGTTCCTGGTGTTGATGCCGCAATGGGAGTTCCTCGATTTCATGTGCGACGAGGCCCGGCGCTATCCGGGCTTCGAGCTGTGGACCGATGCCGAGGTCATCGGCCTGCTGCAGGACAAGGGACGCGTCAACGGCGTGAAGGTGCGGCGCGGCGCCCGCGCGGGCCAGCCGCAGGATGTCGAGCTGCATGCTTCGCTGGTGGTGGCGGCCGATGGCCGGCATTCCGCGCTGCGCGATGCCGCGGCGCTGCCGCACATCAGCTACGGCGCACCCATCGACGCGCTGTGGATGGCCATTCCCAAGCAGGCCGGCGACCCCTCCACCACCGGGGGCTACATCGCGCGCGGGCGCTTCCTGGCGATGCTGAACCGCGGCGACTACTGGCAATGCGCCTTCGTGATTCCCAAGGGCGGCCACGCTGCGCTGCAGGCCCGGGGCATCGAGGCGTTCCATGAAGAGATCGGAAAGGTCGCTCCCTTTCTCGCCGCCCGGCTGCCATCGGCCCTGCCCGGCTGGGACGCGGTGAAGCTGCTCGAGGTGACGGTCGACCGCCTCGAGGCCTGGTCGTGCCGCGGGCTGCTGTGCATCGGCGACGCGGCCCATGCGATGTCGCCGGTGGGCGGCGTCGGCATCAATCTCGCCGTACAGGACGCCGTGGCCGCCGCGAACCTGCTGGCCCAGGCCTTGGCCGGCGCCGCGAGCGAGAAGGAGATCGACGCCCTGCTGCCCCAGCTCCAGCGCCGCCGGGAATGGCCGGTGCGCGTGACGCAGGCGGCGCAGCGCCTGATACAGGACCGCGTGCTGGTGCCCGTGCTCGGCGGCGAGCTGGCGTCCGGTTCCGGGCAACTGCCCTGGCCGCTGCGGCTGCTGGCGCGCTGGCCGCTGCTGCGCAGGCTGCCGGCGCGGACCGTGGGCATGGGCGTGCGGCCCGAGCACGTGAAGTCGCCGCGGGCGTGATGGAACTGGCATTTCGTTACACAGCCGGGGCCTGGGGAGGCCGCCGGGCAGGCCTCTGCGAGAGGTCGCTGTTGTAGACTGCCAAGTTTTTCGATCAGGCGCGTTCAAGCGGTATGGGGCAAGTTTTCAGGCGCACAAGTTTCAACGGCTCGGCGCTCATTCGCTTGCTTTCCCGACTGGCTGACATCGATGCTCGCGAACCCGCACAACCCACCGCCGACCGACTGAGCCAGTGGTTCGGCTGGACCGATGCCATCTCGCTGTCCGCGGCGCTCGATGGCGCACCGGCAACGATGGCACAGCCCGGCACCCGCGCTCCCCGCAACACCGAAGAAGGCGAATGCCAACGCGTGCGAACCGCCCTGGCGAATGCCATCGCCGAAGACAGCACCTTCGGCACCGGCAAGGACGCGACGCCCGAGTTCACCCCGTACCGCCGGCGCTACCTTGCCCGGCAACAGGCGATGGAGGCCGGTGTCGGTTCGCTGCGCAGCCGGCTGCGCTCGGCGCTGGCAGCCAGATCGCCGGCCATGGCCCGGCTGGCATCGGTGGACGTGGTCATGGCGCAGGTGCTGGAGGCGCGCGAGCACAGCCTGCTGTCGGCCGTGCCCGGGATGCTCGAAAAGCACTTCGAGCGCTTGCGCAAGGCCGCCGGGACGCCTGACGAAGCAGAGACAGACAGCGGCACCCAGCCCCCCGATGCGTGGCTGGACGTGTTCCGCAAAGACGCCCAGGACGTGCTGCTCGCCGAACTGGACTTTCGATTTCAACCGGTCGAAGGGCTGCTCGAAGCACTTCGCACCCAGGCCACCAGGACCCCATGACCCGCTTCCTTCAATACGCCGTCTTTGTCGCAGGCCTGGCCGTCGTCGGCTGGGTGGGCGCCGGATACATCGGCACGAACCCGCTGGCGCTGGCCGTCACCGCGATCATTGGCGCGTCCTACCTCATGGGCGCGCTGGAACTTCATCGCTTCCAGCAGGCCACCTCCACATTGACGCAGGCCGTGGCGGACCTCTCCACCCCGCCAGAGAACCTCGGCGCATGGCTCGGCCGGCTGCATCCTTCGCTGCGCAACGCGGTGCGCCTGCGCATAGAGGGCGAACGCGTCGGCCTGCCCGGCCCGGCGATGACGCCGTACCTCGCCGGCTTTCTCGTGCTGCTGGGCATGCTCGGCACCTTCGTCGGCATGGTGGTCACGCTCAAGGGCACCGGCCTCGCGCTGGAAAGCTCGACCGACCTGCAGACCATCCGCGACTCGCTGTCCGCTCCCGTGAAAGGCCTCGGACTGGCCTTCGGCACCTCCGTGGCAGGCGTGGCCGCGTCGGCGATGCTGGGCCTGGCCTCGGCGCTGAGCCGGCGCGAGCGGCTGCAGGCCGGGCAATTGCTCGACACCCAGATCGCGACCACCCTGCGCGTCTTCTCGCTCACGCATCAGCGTGAGGAATCGTTCAAGCTGCTGCAGCAGCAGGCCCACGCCATGCCCGAGCTGGTCGGCCAGCTGCAGGCCATGATGCTGGCGATGGAACGCCAGAGCCACGCGCTGAACGAACGCCTCGCCACCAGCCAGGACCTCTTCCACAGCAAGGCCGAGGCCGTGTACGGCAGCCTCGCCACTTCCGTCGACCAGTCGCTGAAGCAGAGCCTGACCGAGAGCGCACGCGTCGCCGGCGCGGCAATCCAGCCGGTCGTCGAAGCCACCATGGCCGGCATCGCGCGCGAAACGGCCACGCTGCACGACACCATCTCGCAGACCGTGCAGCAGCAGCTCGACGGCCTGTCGACCCGCTTCGAGGCCACCACCACCCGCGTGGCCGATACCTGGAAAACAGCGCTCGCTGAACACCAGCGCACGAGCGAAGCCTTGTCGAAGGACATGCGCAGCTCGCACGACCAATTCGCGCAGACCTTCGAGCAACGCTCGGCTGCGCTGGTCGACACCGTCTCCGCCCGCCTCGAGAGCGCCGTGGGCAACGTGTCGGACACCTGGGGCAGCGCGCTTGCGCAGCATCAGCGCATGAGCGAAAAACTCTCGGGCGATGCGCGCCAGGCCCTGTCGTCGGCCGCCGCCGCCTTTGCACAGCACTCCGCGTCGCTGCTGGACACGGTCGATGGCGCACACGCGAGGCTGCAGACCGACATGGCATCGCGCGACGAGCAACGCCTCGCGGCCTGGACGCAATCGCTCACGGCCATGGCCGCCTCGCTGCAAAAGGAATGGCAGCAAGCCAGCGCACACAACGCGGGCCAGCAGCAACAACTCCTCGGCACCATGGCGCAGGCCGCGCGCGACATGTCGGCCCAGACCGAAGCGCACGCGAAGAACACCGTCGCCGAGATCGCCCAGTTGCTGCAGGCGGCTTCGGAAGCTCCACGGGCCGCGGCCGAGATCGTGTCCGAGATGGCATCGCGCGACGAACAGCGCCTCTTGGCGTGGACGCAATCGCTGGCCACCATGGCCGCATCGCTGCAGCAGGAATGGCAGCAGGCCGGCGCACACAACGCGAGCCAGCAGCAGCAACTGATCGACGCCATGGCGCAAACCGCGCGGGAAATGTCGGCCCAGACCGAGGCGCATGCGAAGAACACCGTTGCCGAGATCGCGCAGCTGCTGCAAGCCGCAGCGGAAGCACCGCGCGCCGCAGCCGAGGTTGTCACCGAGCTGCGCCAGAAACTCGCCGACAGCATGACCCGCGACAACGCGATGCTGGAAGAGCGCAGCCGCATCCTCGAAACGCTGGCCACCCTGCTCGATGCCGTGAACCATGCCTCCACCGAACAGCGCACGGCCATCGACACGCTGGTGTCCGCATCGGCCGACCTGCTGGAGCGCGTGGGCAGCCGCTTCACCGAAAAGGCCGATGCGGAGTCCGAGAAGATGGCCGCCGTTGCCGCGCAGATCACCGGCAGTGCCGTCGAAGTTGCGAGCCTCGGTGAAGCCTTCGGCCTTGCCGTGCAGCTGTTCAGCCAGTCGAACGACAAGCTCGTGGGCCACCTGCAGCGCATCGAAGGCGCGCTGGGCAAGTCCATCACGCGCAGCGACGAGCAATTGGCCTACTACGTTGCGCAGGCGCGCGAAGTCATCGACCTGAGCATCATGTCGCAAAAGCAGATTGTCGAAGACATGCAGCAGATCGCCAGCCGGCAGCAACAGCAGGCACCGGTGGACAGCGAAGCATGATGCGCGAAGACCTCGATGCCGGCTTCGACGAACCGGGCGTGCCGGTGTGGGCGGTGTTCGGCGACCTGATGGCGGGCCTGCTCGGTGCCTTCGTGCTGATCCTGGTGTGCGCGATCGGCATGCAGCTGGAGCTCGCGTCCAGGCTGGAGACCGAGGTCAAGCAGCGGCAGGCCGAGGCCAAGCGCCGGCAAACGCTGGAGCAAGCTCTCGCGGGGCCGCTCGCAGCCGGCCGCGTGACGCTGAACAACGGCCGCATCGGCATCAGCGGCAGCGTGCTGTTTGCCTTCAATTCCGCGGAGCTTCAGCCCGAGGGCCGGCAACTGCTCAAGAGCCTGGCCGCGCCGCTGAGCGCGTACCTCAAGTCGCGCGACGAGATCCTGATGGTGAGCGGCTTCACCGACGACCGGCAGATGCGCGACAACGCGCGCCAGTTTGCAGACAACTGGGAGCTCTCGGCGCAGCGTGCCTTGACGGTGACGCGGGCGCTGATCGAATCGGGCATACCGTCGTCGTCGATCTTCGCGGCGGCGTTCGGATCTGAGCAGGCAGTGGCCTCGAATGCAGATGCCGATGGGCGCTCGAAGAACAGGCGCGTGGAAATGGCGCCCACGCCGAGGCCCTCCAACAATGCCGGCGCAAAGCCCCGTGACTGATCACGAGACGTGCCTCGACACCGCCGCGATGGTCGCCGCATCGATCAAGCGCGGCGATCATCGTTTCGATCCCGTGCGCTTTCGTGTCATCGAAGCGATGGCCAGGCGCGCGGCCGCGTACAGCGGCGAGGCCCGGCGCATCCTCGACGACAAGGTTGCCACGCTGCTTGCCGTGTACGGCGAGGATCTTGGAAAGGCACAGCCATCGGATGTGGCGAAGCAGGAAGCCGCACCAGAGCGCGGGGCGCTCGCCGGCCTCGTCGATCACATTGCCCGGCATGCACCGGTGCCTGGCGACAGCTCGCCGCCCGCGGCGGGCAATGCGGCACGCGGCCTCCCCGCCTTTTCGCCTTCCACCGAACTGAAGTCGATCCGCTACTTCAAGAGCACATGGTCCAGGCTCAGCGCGGATCGGCGCTTGACGCAATCACTGGCGAAGGTGCCGGAGAACGCGGGCCCCCTCAACTCGCATCACCTCGTGCACCGTTCGCTCACGCTGATGCGCGACCTGTCGCCGGAATACCTCAACCGGTTCATGTCGTATGTCGATGCGTTGTCGTGGGTCGATCAGTTGAACGGCAGCAGCGCCGCGGCGGGCGCGGCGAGCCCGCGCACCGAGGGCCCTGCCAGGAAGAGCGGTCGCGGCAAGTCCGCCTGAACCCTCAGGGCCGCCGAGCCTGCGTCGGCTGGCGCGACCAATACACGCCGTCGAGCCTGTCGAGCCGCACCTCGCCACCGGTCGACGGCGCATGCACGAAGCGGCCTCCGCCCACGTAGATGCCGGCATGCGTCGGTGCGAACGAACCGAAGAGCACGAGGTCGCCGGTGCGAACGTCGGACATCGCCACCGGACTGCCGAAGGACGCCATCCGCGCCACCGTGCGCGGCGGCGACTGCCCCACGCTGTTGAGATAGACGTAGCCGATGAGGCCGCTGCAGTCGAAGCCGCCATCCGGCGTGTTGCCCCCATAGCGGTACGGCGTGCCGACCAGCCCCAGTGCATGGATCGCGATGCTGTTGGTTTGTTCGGCCGTCAGCGTGCTGGTGACGGCGGCTCCCGGCCGTGGCCCGGTGGGGCCTGCGCAGCCCAGAACCAGAAGACAGGCCCCTATCGGAAGGAGTCGAAGCAGCCACTGCGACAGCGGCAGCAAGAGCGCGTGGGAACGTTGCGTTGGCACAGGTGCGTCGGGCATGTCTGATGGCTGAGCTTGTGAACGTGCACGGACTCTAGCGCGGAACGCGACGGCTACCTGAAGACGGCCCCTCCGCAGACCGTGCGCTGCTGCGCCGGCGCCACGGAGGAAGGAAAGAAGCTCTTACTGGCCTGCGGCGGGCGCGTTGACCGCGTCCTTCAGCGCCTTGCCGGCGGTGAACTTGGGCGCTTTGCTGGCCTTGATGGTCATCGGCTCGCCGGTCGACGGATTGCGGCCCGTGCGCTCGGGGCGGCTCGCCACGGCGAAGGTGCCGAAGCCGATCAGTTGCACCGTGTCGCCGCCGGCCAGGGCGCGCGACAGGTTTTCGATGGTGGAGTCGAGCGCGCGGGCGGCGTCGGCCTTGCTGAGGTTGGTGTCGGCGGCAATGGCCGTGATGAGGTCGGTCTTGTTCAAGATGAGGTTCTTTCTTCGATCGGACGGTTGAAGGGAAATGAGTGGCGCGGAGCGCACCGGGCTCGAACTTTAAACGCCCCGCCGAGGGAGCGGGACATGCGCGCGTTTCAAAAGTGAAACATCGTGATCGATGCACGCTGGCGCGGGAAGAATCTGCAGCGCAACGGACTGCACCCACGCATTCACCGGAAGCCGAAGACCAGCAGCAGGTTGTTCGCGGGCATCGCGTGCCGCTCGCGCAACACGAGGCCTGCTCGGTGCGCCTCTGCCGTCACGTCTTCCACGCGGCGAATGCCCCATGCGGAATTTCGGGCGCGCAGATCTTCGTCGAACGCGAGGTTGCCCGGCGCCGTTGGAACTTCATCTTCCAGATACGGCCCGTACGTGATCAACACGCCGCCAGGAAGCAGATGCCGCGCGGCCCCCTGCATCAAGGCAGCGCATGTGGTCCAGGGCGCGATGTGCAGCATGTTGGCGCAGTAGATCGCGTCGAACTTCTTTTCTTCTTCAGCGGGTGCGGAACCCTGCAATGGCCATCGAGGGGCCATCACGTCGAGCAGGAGCGGCGGGCGGAGATTCGGTAGCGCGGCTTCCGCGACTCGGCTTGCAATCGCGGGGAGCATGCGGGCATCTGCGTCGGTGGGTTGCCATACCCATTGAGTCATGGTTGCCGCGAACCAGGCGGCGTGCTGCCCCGTACCGGACGCAATCTCCAACACAGTGCCACGCTCGCCGAGGAGGTGGATCAGCGCGTCCAGAATGGGCTGCTTGTTGCGGTCGGCGGCGGGGCTATGGGGAAGGTCGGGCATTCGAGGGGATTTTGATGAGGTTGTTTGAAGGACATCGGGGCAAGGGTATTTCGATGTTGCCATGAAGGCCTGGCTACCGTGCATCGAGCGCCAACCCGCAATTGAAAAAGCCCCGCCAAGGCGGGGCCGTGCAACGGGCTCGATGCCGATTCAGTGGAACTCGTAGAGCGCCACTTTCTTGCTCATCTCCAATTGGCGGGACGTGCGTGCCCAGAGCTCGAAGTTGTTGACCGACGTGCCTGCGGCGTACTGCAGCCCGAGGCTGTTGTCGCAGTGCAGATCGTTCACGGTCTGCGTCGAACAGCGCAGGACCACCGAGCGTGCCTGGCTCGCAACGCCCGTGCTGTCGTTGAAGCGCGCGCCCTGCTGGCCAGGGCCGGGGTTCGGTGCGCGCCCGTACGCCGTGAACGACGTGGGGGGAAGCGCGCCTTGCGGCACGGTCCATGCGTCCAGGTTGCCGTCGGCGCTGAAGTCGATGAGGTTCGGATCGTTCTGGCTTGGCGCACCGAAGACGAGGTTGCCCGTGGCCGAGCTTGCCGAGATCAGCTGCGAGCGCATCGCCGCCGTCAGGCCGACGAAGGCGACCTGACGGATCTCCCCGATGCTCTGCGCCCGCGACAGCGTGCGGTAGGACTGCGTCACGTTGCCGGGATTGCCGACAGCGCCGCCCACCGGCACGAACTCGAGCTTCCAGACGCTCTGGTCGTTCAGCGCGCTGATCTGCGCGTCGCTGTACTGCGGGTTCAGGAAGAACAGGCTGCTCTCCCTGTCGCTCGGGTTGCCCGCCGTCGCGGTGTTCTGGTACTCGCCGCGCAGACGGAAGACGCTGCCGGATGTCGGCGTCACGCCATCGTCCTTCGCGGCGACGAGATAGGACAGCCCCGCGGTCGGCAGGTAGACCCGCGTCGAGCCGGTGGGGGTCGTCAGCACCACCTGGCTGAAGATCGAATTGCCGTTGCCGTCCGTCTTGTTGTCGATGTTGACGTTGTAGCCCGTCGTGTAGTAGCTGAAGTCCGGCGTGTTGATCAGCTCGCGATGTTCGGAATAAGGCCGCACGCGGGCGGCGTAGGTGTAGCCGTTGCCCGACAGCTTGAGCGTGCCATTCACGTTGCGCGCAACGATGGTGTCGTAGTCGACGTTGCCGGACACGTCCGTCGTGCGGTAGCTCAGGAGCAGGTCGCCGTTCGCGCGAACGTGCTCGAAGTTGCCGCGGTCCCACTTGAGTCCGGTGGTGCCGGGCCTGAACAGGCCCGCGAAGGCGCCGGCGTTGCTGCCGTCGCGCCCCACGTACGAGCCGTTCTGGTAATAGGTGCCGGGGTCGTCGCCGACGAACATCGTGCGGCAGGCGGGCGCGATCACGTCGGTGGCGGTGCCCGTCACGGCCGACGTGTCGTTCGGCGCATTGACGCGCTGCGACAGCGGCAGTGCAAAGCATGCCGTGACCTTGTCGAACAGCGCCGCGACCGCCGCGGGCGACGGGACCTGTGCCAGATCGCCGGCCGCGATCGGAGGCAGCGTCGGCGTGGTGCTGTCGCTGGAACGGAAAGTGATCGAAACGGGCGCGCTGCCTTCGGTCGCGGGGACGGTCTTGACCGTGATCTCGATGTTGGCGGCGGTGCCGTCGGGGCGTACGCTCACCGAGATGGCGTCGAGCACCTTGTCCGGGCCGGTGCCGTCGGCCACGAAGACGCCGGAGACCGGATCGAGGGTCCCCTGGCCCAGCGTGCTCAGCAGCGGCTGGAGGGCGGCCACCAGGCTCGTCACCTGCTGCTGGATCGAGGCTTCGGTCAGGGCGCCGGGGTTCGCCTGGATGGCACCGGCCAGGCTGGCGGGGTTGCCGTCCGGCGACAGCCGGGAAACGATGATGGTGGTCAATGGCGAGACGTTGGCCGTGCCCCCCGTGGTGCTGGCGGTCGTGCTGTAGAGCGTCAGGTCGTCGCGCTGGGCCGTGATCACCAGCGGGGCCTTGGCGCTGGCGGGCAGAGGACAGGCGTAGGCCCCTGCGCTGTCGGTCTGCGTCGTGCACACGGTGGCGCCGGTCTGGTCGACGACGACGATGCTGGCGCCCGCGAAGGGCGCGCCGGTGGCGGCCACGCCGGACAGCTGCGATGAGGTCTGCGGCGGGTTCGAGGCTGGCGGCGCCGATGGCGGCGTCGACGGCGGGGCCGCTGGCGGCGACCCGGCAACGGGGAACAGGGCGGCGCCGCTGCCCCCGCCGCCGCCGCCACCACAGGCGGCCAACAACACCAGGCTGGTACTTGCCGCAGTCGCACACAGCGTTTTCTTGAAAGATGTCATGTCGGGAGGTCCTCGTAAAAAAACAGAGCCGGATGTCACAAAATGTGGAGCGCAGTGTGCGAAAGATGGCTGAAGGCCGCCTCCCCTGATCGCGGGATACGCGGCCTGTGCAAAGCAGGCAAAGCTCGCGCATCGGAAGCCCACGCGCGCCTGCGTGCGGGCCTGTCACTCACCGGTTCCCAGGAAAGAGACCTGAATGAAAACTGTGCTCGCGACACCCCCTGCGGCCGCGCTGTGCAATGACCGCCATTGACCGCGTCCGCGTCGCGCTGGTCGAGGACGAGGCCGGCACGCGCGCGCGCCTGTGCAGCGCGGTGGCCCAGAGCCCGGCGCTGGAACTGGTGTTCACGGCAGCCACGGCCGGCGAGATCCATGCCTGGCTGCGCGAGGGACGGCCCGACGTGCTGCTGGTCGATCTCGGCCTGCCCGACGGCTCGGGCTTCGAGGTCATCGAGTGGTGCCGCCAGCTCGCGCCGAAGGCCGAGACGATGGTGATCACGATGTTCGGAGACGAGGCCAACATGATCCGGGCCTTCGAGGCCGGCGCGCGCGGCTACCTGCTCAAGGACGGCACCGAGGACGATCTGTCGCGCCACGTACTGCAGCTGCACGCCGGCGGCTCGCCCATGTCGCCGATCATTGCGCGTCAGCTCCTGACTCGCATGGCGCCCGGCACGGCCGCGCCGATCGCTGCGGCCGCGCCCGCCGTCGCCTCGCTGTCGCCGCGCGAGACCGAAGTCCTCGCCCTGGTCTCCCGCGGCTATACCTACCCCGAACTGACGAGCCTGCTCGGCGTTTCGCTCAGTACCATCCAGACCCATGTCAAGAGCATCTACAGCAAACTTGCCGTGCATTCGAAAACCGAGGCGGTCTTCGAGGCCCGTCAACTGGGCTTGCTGGATCGCTAGCCTGGCGCTCGCGCTGCTGTTGGCCGCTCCGCGCGCCGAAGCGGGCAATGCCGGCGGTGAGGGCGGTGGGGCCGACGCGGGCTTCGTGCAGATCGACCGTGCGCTCGTCACGCTCTGGCCCGATGGAAGCCCGGCCGAGGCGCCCGTCGAGCGCGCCCTGCCACATCGGTGGGACATCGACCACCCGCACAGCGGCGGCAGGGCCCGCTATCAGCTCATGCTGCCGCCGGTCCGCGGTGCGGAGCCATACGCGCTTTTTTTTCCGCGCATCGGCAACCAGGTCGAGGTGCGCGTCGGCGGCCATCTGGTGACCAAGCTGGGCGAGCTGGGCGATGAATCGACGGACATGGCCAAGCTACCGGTCCTGATGACCGTGCCGGCCGCCCTGCTCTCGCATGACGCCCCCACCGAACTGCAGGTGGATGCGGCGGTGCAGCCCGGCCGCTGGGGCGGACTCAGCGCGGTCATCTTCGGCGTCCAGTCGGTGGTCGTTCCGATGTATCGCACCAATGAACTCTGGCGCCAGTCCGCTCCCACCGCAATCACCTGGGCACTCGTGTTCATGGGGCTGATTGCGGGCGGCCTGTGGTGGCAGCACCGGGAGGGCCTGTATGGCATCTTCGCGCTGATCTCGCTGTTCGGGGTGACGACCATCTCCGGCCGGCTGCTGATCACGCCGCCGCTGCCGTGGCCGGCCTGGGGCGCGGTCGGCGGCATCGCGCTATGCGTGCTCCTGCTGCTGATGGCGCGCTTCGTCATGGTGGCGATCGCCGAGCTGCGCCCCTGGATGCGGGTTGCCTTCTGGGTGTACCTGGGGCTGTGCGTATGCGCCGTCACGGCCAGCTTTCTGTGGCACCAGCCGTTGATCTACACCTTGGTGCTCGGCAGCCTGCTACTGCCGGCGATGGTGATGATGTACAGCATCGTGCGAAAGATGTGGATGGCGCCCACGTGGGAGTCGACGCTGATGTGCCTGGCCGGCGTCACGGCGATCGTCGCCGGTGCGCGCGACTTCATGGTGGTCCGCATTCCCGAGTCGGGTTCGATGTCCTACGCCATGCTGCCGCTGGCCGTGTTCTTCCTGGTGCTGGCGATGGGCGGGACGGTCGTGGGGCACTACGTTCGCCAGGTGGCCGCATACAGGGAGCTGAATGCCTCTCTGGCGCGGCGCATCGCCGAGCGGGAAGCCGAGCTCGGCGAGTCCCATCGGCTGCAGCAGCGTCAGAGCGAGGAGCAGGCCGCGCTGCAGGAGCGCCAACGCATCATGCGCGACATCCATGATGGCGTGGGCGCACATCTGGTGGGACTGCTCAGCATGATGAAGAAAGGCGGCGCCGCGGCCGAGGCGCTGCAGGAACAGGCTCACGCGGCGCTCGACGAACTGCGCATGGCGGTCGATTCGCTGCAGCCGGTGAACGGCGACCTCGCCACGGTCCTCGCCACGCTGCGCTATCGGTTGCAGCCGCGGCTGGAGGCCGCGGGGCTGCGGGTCGAATGGGAGGTGGCGGCGCTGCCCGAGATGCGCAGCCTGACGCCGACCACGGTGCTCAACGTCCAGCGCATCCTGCTCGAAGCCTTCACCAACGTGCTGAAGCACGCAGCGGCCACCACCGTGCGCGTGACGGCAAGGCGGGTCGAAGGCCCCGACCGGCTCGAGCTGCGCGTGCAGGACGACGGAGCCGGTATTTCCGCGGAGCAGGGCCGCGTGTCCGGCCACGGCCTGGGCAACATGCGGGCACGGGCGCAGTCCATCGGCGCGGCCCTTGTCGTCCAGCATGCGCAGCCGCATGGCACCATCGTCGAGCTGAGTTTGCCCATGGCTTAAGCACCAAGCGCACAGGAAGAACGGGATTCTGACAATGTGATTTTGGCAATGAGTCTGGATCTCCGATGACCATCACCATCACCGCCTTTGAACGGTCGCCCGATGGCGGCAAGGACGAAGCCGTGCACAACTGATTCGTTTCGCCTCGGCCCCAACACTAAGATCCAAAATCGCACACCATCTTTGCCAAACCAGGAAAATCAAGGAGGCCTCCATGCAACGAACGATCGTTCTCGCTCGTCTGGCTTTGCTCTTGCCGCTCTTTTTTGCAGCGGCTTCGGCAAGAACTCACCCGGAGCAATTCGTCTGTACCGGCACATTGAGCTCTGGCTCTGGCATGGCGGGTTCATCGCTGGAAAAGAGCGGTCGGGCGACCTGCTTCTTTGAGGCCGACACCTACGCCGAACAACGGGCGCAAAAGATCTGCAGACAGAACCAGCCGTGCGAAGTCGTCGCCATGACCCGCATCGACGGAGACAAGCGCATCATTGAACAGGTGCTTTCCATCAATGGCGTCCGGCAACCCGCGGGTGCTCTCCATGCACAAAAGGATGATGCTGCTGTGAACGGGCAAGCACGTGCAGAGGCGCTGGATTGCCCCGGCAAAACCTTCGAAACCTTCGTGGAGAAATTCGCAAACAGCATCTCCCTCCAGGCGAAGTTCACGCGCTGGCCGCTGCAATCCACTGCCATCGATGCCAAGGCGGAGCCAGAACCGAAGCCCGTGACGAAACAACTCACGCAGCGGCAAGTGACTTATCCGCTGATGACGGCGCTAGATCGCGCCAAACGCGAAGGCAAGATCATTCGGATCGCAAAGGACGAGGACTCGGGAGGTCAGATCGAAATTGCCGGATCGAACTCCGGAGAGAAGGTCCGCTATCTCTTCAAGCGATCGGGAATGTGCTGGAAGCTGACGGCTATCGACGATCAATCGATCTAGCACGACGTTAAATCTCTCTTGGGCATTGCACCTCTAACGCGAGGTCCGAAATGCGCATTCCTTCCTTCTGGCAGTTGGCGATCCTCAGTAAGCTGGATAGATGATCGTCCCCGTGCTACTCCTGCGACCATCGCGGGCTGGGAGGACGTCAATCAGATGGAAATTCGATATGAAACGACTCTTCCTGGTTTCGATGTTGATGTGGGGCCCAGTCTTGGCATACGCCCAGCAGCCACCTAACAGCGGATCACCCTGCCCGCCTGGAATGATCCCCGGTTACGGAAAATGCTATTCACCTAGCGATCCGGATCTATATGGTCCAAACGAACAACGGCAACGCAGCGCCAGGCCGAACGGCGCAGCCAACCACGGGGATGGCTGGCTTCGCTATGAAACTGGCAAATGGACGGAGAGCTTCGGAGCGTTTGCCGACGATGGGAGAGGCGTAAAGGGCTCTGGTGGCAGGTCGGAGGACAGCACAAGCGCCCAAGCTGCAAGAAAGGAAGCATTGCGCGATTGTGGCAAGCAGGATTGCCAGATCAGAATTGAGATGCGCAATGGATGTTGGGCGGTGGCTTATGGAAAAAGGAGCACGTTCTATTTTGGTACGGAGGTCGACATGGTTGGGCCCGACCCGAAAACGGCCGGCTTGAAGCTGGTTTCAAGCAAAGCGTTGGCCATGTGCAAGCAAGCAGGCGATGTGAACTGCGAAGTCAGAAACACCTCTTGCAGCCTCCCGTCTCAGTGAGGGTTCGATGCTGCGCACCTTTCTAAAAGGGCACATCACGCTGATGTTCGAGATGCCCGGGAACGTCACGCGCAAGATCCGGGTTCCGATCGATCTCTCCATCGCAGACAAGGATCCGCGGCCCGCCATCTAGGGTTCGGGCTGTTCGATAGGCATCCCCGACGCTCGCCGCCAGCCGACCGCCTCCAGCGAACCGACTTCTTGTAGGCGGCCATCCCACTTCCTACCAGAGGTGCGGAATGAGGCGATGACGTACACGGCTTGCGTATTCGTTGTACCCGGGAAGATCACGGCGCAAGATTTTTTCCTCATCGAGAAGCCGCCAGAAAAGCACCGGCAGGATGAGCGGGACGAGACAGATCGTGAGCCACGAGCCAAGTGCAAGCGGCATGCCGATGAAAAGCCAGAGTGCGCCAGCGTACATAGGATGACGCACATAAGCGTAGGGGCCGCTGTCGATCACTTTTTGATCATCCGCGACACTGATGTTTGCTGCTGCAAAACTATTGACCTTCAGCACCCAGAAAATAAAGAGGAACGACAAGACGATCACGATGTTCCCGACAAAGGACAGGTACGCGGGCACCGGCGAGACGCCAAATCGGTAGTCGAGTGAAGGCAGGATGATAAAAATAAAAAACGCGAGGATGATGAGCGACACGATGATCTTCTGCGACCACTCTTTCTCATGCTGCGGTCCGGCATTCATACGGCGTTCGAGAAGCGGCCTGTCGTGAAGGGCGAGATAGACGGTGAAGCCGATGGTCGAGGCGGAAAAGACTGCGATAAAGAGCCAGCCTTGCCAGTATTGCCACGTGCCCGCGGGCAAGAAAATGAAGGCGACGAATACGACCATCCCCGCAACCCCTTGCGCGATGGCTTTCTTGTAGAGCGGGTCCATAGACGAGTGAATGGTATATCCGACGCTCCGCAACAAGCGACCCAAGTGCGAAATTTCCGATGACCGCTCTGGAGGGCGAGAGCCGGCAGCTCAGAGGCCTTCGCGCCAACTTCTCCTGCGGCTACAGTCGGCCACACGCAGACGCTTGGGGAACACGATCAGTTCGCCCCGAAGCTGATTCAAATGGAATGCTCAGAGCCCATAACTGCCATCTTCACTTTAGAAGGCCTGTCTCGCGCAGAAAGAACTTCTGTTGAAGATTCCTCGATTCCTTGGCGCAATCGTCAATCGGCAGCGCCGGTACACAAAGCGCTGGCAGTCAACGAAGCAGGCAAGCGATTCAGGAGCCCTGCCCGAACTCCCGCGCATGCTCCACCGCGTACTTGATGAGCTCCGCCTGCCCCTCGATCCCCAGCCGCCGCTTGATGCTCTGCCGATGCGCCTCCACAGTGCGCACGCTCAGGCCCAGGTCACGCGCGATCTGCTTGCTCGACTCCCCTCGCCCCAGCGCAGAAAGAATCTCGCTCTCGCGCGGGGTGAGCAGCGGCCTCGGCTCCTGCGTGCGAAACAGCTTCTTCGACACGGCTGGGCTCAGGAAGGTACCGCCCGCCGACACAGCCTCGATGGCCGCGACGATCTCCGCCGCGGGCGCGTCTTTCAGCACGTAGCCGCGTGCGCCCGCCTGCAGAGCCTTCTGCACGTACTCGGGGTTGTCGTACATGCTGAGCATCACGATGTGCGGCGCGCCCTGGCGTTGCAGCAGCAGCGCCGCGAGCTCGATGCCGTTCATGTCCTTCATGCCGACGTCCATCAGCATGAGGTCGGGCCGCAGGCTCTCCACCAGCGCAAGCGCTTCGGCGGCGCTGCCGGCCTCGCCGACGATCTGCAGGTTGGGCATGGAGCCGAGCCGGGCGCGCAGGCCGTCGCGCACCAGCGGGTGATCGTCCACCAGGAACAGGCGCACGGCCGCAGTAGGCATGTCCTTGGCTTGTTGTGTCGTGGTCATGCGGCCTGTGCCTTCGCGCTGCGGGCCGGCACCTCGGCCTCGATGGAGGTGCGCCCCGCGTTGGAGTTCATGGTGAGCCGCCCGCCGATGGCCTCCATGCGCTCGCGCATGTTGCGCAGGCCGATGCCGCGCCGCGGGTCGAGCTGCACGGCCTGAATGTCGAAGCCGGTGCCATCGTCGCTCACTTCCAGACGCACGCCCTCTTCGTCGTCGAAGTTCAGCGCAATGTGCACGTGCTGTGCGTGCGCGTGCTTGCGCACGTTGGTCAATGCTTCCTGCGTCAGGCGGAAGAGCGCTGTCTTCACTTCGGGCTGCAGCTCGAAGGATTCGCCGCCCATCATCATCGACGCATCGACTCCGCCCTCCTCCCTGAACTCGTCGACCAGCCGCTCCAGCGCGGCGGGCAGGCCCAGTGTGTCGAGCAAGGCGGGGCGCAGGCGGTGCGAGATGCGGCGCACCTCGATCAGCGAATCGTTGAGCCGCTGCAGCGCCTTGGCCAGCGCGGGCGGCGTGGTGGTGTGCTGCTGGCGGTCGAGCGATTCCACGGCGGACTCGATCAGCAGCTTGGCCGACACCAGCGTCTGGCTAGTGCCGTCGTGCAGCTCGCGCGCGAGGTGGCCGCGCTCTTCTTCCTGCGACTGCACCACGCGCCGCGCGAGCAGGCGCAGCTTGGCCTCTGCCGTGCGGTGCTCGCTGAGGTTCAGCAGCAGGCCGGCGGCGCTGACCACGCCAAGGCACAGTGCGGCGATGCCGGCAATCCACAGCAGCGTGGCGGTGACGTTGGCGTTCATCTGCCGATCGAGGGTGTCCATGGTCGACTGGATGTCGTCGAGGTACAGGCCGGTGCCGACCATCCAGTTCCAGCGCGGCAGCGCCGTGACGTAGCCGAGCTTGGGCGCCATCTGCGCGCTCGACGGCTTGCGCCACTCGTATTCGATGTAGCCGCCGCCGTTTTCCTTCGCGCCCTTGATCAGTTCCTGGATGGTGTAGCGGCCGCGCGAATCGCGCAGCTCCCAGAGGTTCTTGCCGACCAGTTCGGGCTGGCGCGAGTGCATGAGCGAGTTGCCCTCGAGGTCGTAGACGAAGAAGTAGCCGTCGTCGCCGTAGTTGAGCGCGGCGAGGCGGCGCAGAGCCTCGTTGCGGGTGGCTTCGTCGTCCTGGCCGGATTCGTACAGCGGAAGCAGGTTGCTCACGGCCAGGTCCACGTAGCTGCGCAGTTCGCTGCGGCGCTGGTCCATGTAGCTGCGCTCGATGAGGGCGCGCTCGCGCTGGGCGAGGTCATGCTCCTGGTGGCGCACCGCGAGGGCCACGAGCACCAGTGCGATGAGCAAGGGTGCCACAGCGAGCGCAACGATCTTGGTGCGGAGGTTCATCGGGGGGCAAGGCTACCACCGCCGCCTGGCCGGCCTTTCAGAGCTCGGGGTTCGTCAGTGGCAGCAAGGCGCGGTCGTTCAGGGCGTCCAGCAGTGCATCTTGATCGGCGCCGCCTTCGAGCATCAGGTCCAGGTTCTTTCCCGTCAGCGGCCGAATGGCAAGAAAGCTGAACTCGTAGCCGAGGCCGCTTGCACGACGGCGGCTGATACGGGCCTGCCGCAGGTCGGCTTGCCAGCTGCCGTCGGTGCTGCGCAACTGCACACCGTCGAGTTCGAAGGCGCGCACCCGCGAGGGCGCGAAAGTGCTGACCTGCGAGAAGGGAATGAACCACACGAGCCATGCAGCCAGCGGCACGACCACGCACAGCCCCACCATGGTCTTCAGAAAGCCCGCGTCGGAAGCATTGAGCAGCAGCGCAATGGCCGCCGCACCCGCCAGCGCGTAGCCCGCCGCAATCCAGGCCAGGAAACAACGCCAGCAGAAAACCATGGCGCGGCTTTGCAGCACGCCTGTGGCCGTCGGCGTGGGGCAGGCTCGAAGCGAGAGGTAGTGATTGAGGGCCGGCACCAGGTCATCGACGGGCACCGCCAGCATCAGCTTCTTGAAGGGCCGGGTATGAACGATCAGGTAGTTGTCGCTGTCGGGAATGCTCTCGAAGGTCAGCACGTCGATCCAGTCGACGTGGCCGAGCCCTTGCACCGAGAGGCCGCTTTCGTCGACGTCGACCTGCACGCTTTCGTTGAAGGGCTTGGGCCGGCGCTCGCCGGGTTTCAGCCAGCGCGCCTCGAGCCAGAGCCACGCGCGCACGACGACCACCAAACCCACCAGCCACAGCGCGAAGAGGGCAAGCCAGGCCACCATGCCCAATGCGATGTACCAACCCGTCGCCTCCAGGTCGATGACCCATACACCTGCAACGCCCATCAACAATGTGTAGGCCGTACAGAGCAACAGGATGGGCCAGATCAGGGCGGCGTCGTGCTGGGTGACCTGGATGCGCCGCGAAAAAACCGGAGGGCTCATTGAATGCCGCGGCTACCGTCCAACGGCGATGCCCACGGCCCGCGGGCGGAACTCGGTCGCGTAGTACAGCAGCGCCAGCAGCACATACCCGCCGCCCAGCAGGCACAAACCGCTCCATCCGTGGAAGGCATACACGGCCGCGGCGATGCCCGAGGCCACCGCCGCGCAGATGAAGATGAAGGTCATGAACAGCCCGTTGAGCCGGCCGCGCAGCTCCGGCGCCAGCATGAACAGGCTGCGGAAGTTGAGCACCTGGCACAGCTGCACCGCCCCGTCGAGCAGGATGCCCGCCGCGACCAGCCCGGCCACCGAGCGGTAGCGCATGGCGACCGCGCCGAGCACGAAGGACAGCAGCGCGACGACGATGGCTGCGCCGGTCGCAGGCCGCGTCCACCCTCGGTCGGCCAGCCGGCCCGCCACCGGCGCGAGCAAGGCGCCAGCGGCGCCGGCCAGCGCGAACAGCGCAATGCCGCGCTGTCCCATGCCGAACTCGTGCACCAGCGCCAGCGGCACGGCAGTCCAGAAGGCCTGGAAGGCGGAGAACATCATCCCCTGGTAGAAGCCGCGCCGGCGCAGCAGCGGCGTGTTCAGCACGATGCCGGGCAGCGAGGCCATGGTGCGCGCATAGCCCACCGAGGCATGCGGCCGGCGCTGCGGCAGCACGCGCCACAGCACGGCAATGAGCGTGGCCATCAGCGCGGCCGAGAGCCAGAACACCGCGCGCCAGCCCAGCGCGGAAGCCACCACGCTGGCAAAGGGCCGCGCCAGCATGATCCCGCCCAGCAGGCCGGCCATGATGTTGCCGACCACCTTGCCGCGCGTGGCCTCGGGCGCGAGGTGCGAGGCGAAGGGCAGCAGCACCTGCGCCGCGACCGCGCATGCGCCCACCACGAACGAGGCCACTAGGAAGGTGATGGCGGAGTTCGAAAGCGCGATGCCCACCAGCCCGATCACCGCGCCGAACAGCGCGCCCACGATGAGCTTGCGGTTCTCGACCACGTCGGCCAGCGGCACCAGCAGCAGCAGGCCGGCGCCGTAGCCGAGTTGCGTCAACGTCATGATCAGGCCGGCCAGCCCGGCATGCAGTTGCAGCGTGTCGGAGATGGGGCCGATCAACGGCTGGGCGTAGTAGATGTTGGCCACGCACAGGCCGCAGGCGATGGCGAAGACCAGCGTGAGAGCGGGCGTAAGACCGGCCGGAGAAGCAGAAGCTCTGGAGGCGGAAGAAGACATGAGGAGTCCCGGTTCGAGAGGGCAACCTTAGGGGTTAACCCGAAGCCGGGGGACCATAGCACGGGAGGCCGATTCCTGCAGCGCTCAGGCCTTGCGATCAGTCCACGCTCGTGGGCCTGCCCGAGGCCACCCACGCATCGAGCCCGCCCGTCAGCGGCAGGGCCCGCCGCGCCCCGCGTGCCAGCAGCACGCGCGCGGCCTGCGCGGCCGACACCTCGTTGGGGCAATTGCAGTACAGCACCACGTCGCGCCCTGCCGCGTGCGACAGGTCGAGGCTGCGCTGCTGCAGCGCCTTGAGCGTGTACGACTGCGCTCCCGGAATGCGGCGCGGATCGACCTGCACGCCGGCCTGCCCGCGCACGTCGATCACCAGCGGCGGCTCCTCGCCGTTCAGCAGTTCGTGCAGCTCTTCCACCGAGATGCGCGGCATGCCCGTGAGCCGCATGAAAGCGCGCCGGCGCCAGTAGCGCACCGCGAGGATCACCACCAGCACAAGGGCCACTGCCGCGGTGGCGATGCCGCCGGCCTGCGCCAGCACGGCCAGCACTTCCTGGATCTGGTTGCGAAACACCCAGCCCAGCCCGAGGAACAGCCCCGTCCAGACCAGCGCCGCGCCCACGTCGAAGCCGATGAAGCGCCGCACCGACATGCCCAGCGCCCCGGCCATCGGCGGCGCCACCACCGACACGCCCGGCACGAACTTGGCAGCCACAAGCGAGAGGCCGCCCCAATCGGTGATGAGCGATTCGCCGCGCCGCACGCAGGTGTCGGGCGACAGCGAGATGCGGCACAGCATGCGCATGAAGCGGTAGCCGAAGCGCCGCCCGGCATAGAACCACGCACCGTCGCCCAGCAGGTTGGCGATGACGGCGGCCATCACCACGCCGGGCACCGAGACATCGCCGGCTGCCAGCAGCGCGCCCGTCAGCACGAGCACCGCGGCCGCCGGCACGGGCAGCCCAAGCCGCGCGGCGAAGCTGGCGGCAAACACCACCAGGATCGCGTTCTGCACGAGCAGGGACATCAGCTGCGCCATGGCTGCCTTTGTGGCCCGGATGCCGGTCGAAGTTGCGGGGATTGCGTGCGGTTCATGCCGGCAGCGATTCTCAGGCATGGCCCAAGAACGTACCGTGCGCGGGCCATTGCCGAATGGTTTTCGGTTTTGCTCCCTCCCCTCCTGGGGGAGGGTTGGGGTGAGGGCACGACGGCGATGGAAAAAGCGGCGCCTGTGCAAAGGCCTGCCCCCATCCCAGCCTTCCCCCAGAGGGGGAAGGAGCAAGGCAAGACCGTCCCCGGTTTTGCTCCCTCCCCCGCTGGGGGAGGGTTGGGGTGGGGGCACGACAGCGATCGAAAAAGGCGCAGCGCCCGTGCAAAGGCCCGCCCCCATCCCAGCCTTCCCCCAGAGGGGGAAGGAGCAAGACGAACTCAGCGCGGGGCGTCGCCCTTTCGGTATTCGGCAGTCAGTTCGTCGAGCTTCTGCTTCAGCGCCGGATCAAGCTTGTATTCGGCGGCGGCCAGCGTCGCATCCAGCTGATCGGGCCGGCTCGCACCCAGCAGAGGCGCGGTGATCAGCGGATTCGCCATGACCCACGCCACCGCCAACGTGGCCAGCGGCACGCCGGCCTCGTCCGCCAGCCTGTGCAGCTGGGCCACGGTGTTGAAGCTGCGCTCGTTCCAGTAGCGGTCCTGGTACATGCCACCGGCGGTGCCGAGCGTGAAGCGCGTGTTCTCCTCCGGCTTCGCTCCGGGCTTGTACTTGCCGGTCAGCAATCCGCCGGCCAGCGGGTTGTAGGGAATCACGCCCAGGCCTTCCTCGCTGGCCAGCGGCAGCAGCTCGCGCTCGATCTCGCGGAACAGCAGGCTGTAGCGCGGCTGCACCGACACGTAGCGCGTGAGCTTGAGCAGCTCGGCCTTGCCCAGCGCGCGCGCCAGCCGGTAGGCCAGGAAGTTCGACACGCCGATGTAGCGCGCCCGCCCCGACTTCACGATCACGTCGAGCGCCTCCAGGCTCTCTTCGAGCGGCGTCTCGCGATCGTCGCTGTGCAGCTGGTACAGGTCGACGTGGTCGGTCTGCAGCCGCTTGAGCGAAGCATCGATGGCGTCCAGCAGGTGCTTGCGCGACGCGCCCTGGTCCCAGCTGTTCGGGCCGACCTTGCCGACCGCCTTGGTGGCGACGACGAAGCGGCGGCGGCCCGCGGGGCCCTGCTTTTGCAGCCAGCGGCCGATGATTTCCTCGGTGCGGCCGGTGGTCTCGACCGTGCCGCCGAGCGGGTACACGTCGGCAGTGTCGAGGAAGTTGATGCCGCCTTCGGCCGCCTTGTCGAGGATCTGGTGCGACACCGTCTCGTCGGTCTGCAGGCCGAAAGTCATGGTGCCGAGGGCGAGCCGCGACACGGTGAGGCCTGTGCGGCCGAGACGGATGGTGGGAATGCTCATGGGGTCTCGCTCCGAGGAAAGAGAGGGATGAAGAATGGCGGCGGCCATCATAGGCATGGCCGCGCGATCCTGCAGGCGGCGGAGATTCAGGTGGATTCGAGATGCACGCCGGGCGCGCCCCGGGCCACCGAGAAGCGGGCCATGGGCGCCACGGCCGAATCGGCGTTCTTCTCGTTCTCCACCGCGCGGAACTCGACCTCGCAGCCGCGGGCATCGAGCGTCACGAGCGCGTAGCCGCGCTTGTCGCCGCGGCCGTAGCGCAGGTGCTCGTTCTTAGCGAGCATGTTCGCCACGTTGGCGGCGCTCGGCCCTTCGGAGGTGATGGCGCCGCCGACGAATTCGGTCGCCACCGCCGGCCCTTGCGCCTCGCGCCGCAGGTCGGCGGCCCAGAAGGCGTGCACGTCGCCGCTCGCGACCAGCGCGTTGCCGCCGCGCGCCTTGTGTGCGGCCAGCCCGTCGAGCAGGCGCGCGCGGGCGGCGGCGTAGCCGTCCCATCCGTCCATCCAGTAGCCGTGCTCGGGGCCGCGCTTGCGGTCGGCCTCGGCGAGCAGCGTGGGCTGGGCGAGCACGGTCCACTGCGCGGGTGGCGCCGCGAGTTCGCGCGCGAGCCACGCCTCCTGCGCCGCGCCGAAGAAGCTGCGTTCGGGCGCGAGCCGGCCGGGGCAGTCGGCCAGCGGCGACGCGCTGCGGCCCGCGAGGCAGGCGTGGTGCGAGCGGTACTGGCGTCCGTCGGTCAGCAGCACGTCGAGCATGCGGCCGAAGCGATGGCGGCCGTAGATGGTGGCGTCGGGCCCGCGCGGGCGCATGCTGGCGGGCACCGGCATGTGCTCGTACCAGGCCTGGTAGGCGGCCGCGCGAATCGCGAGGAATTGCGCGGGGTCGACGGTGCGCGGCGATAAATCGTTCGCGTAGTCGTTGGCCACTTCGTGGTCGTCCCAGGTCACGAGCCAGGGAAAGGCGGCATGCGCGGCCTGCAGGTGCGGATCGGTCTTGTAGAGCGCGTAGCGGTTGCGGAACTCGGCCAGCTGCGTGGGAATGCCGCCCTCGTGGCGCCGCACGTGGCGCGAGCCCCAGGAGCTTTCATAGATGTAGTCGCCGAGATGAACCACGAAGTCCAGCGGCTGCGCGGCCATGTCGCGGTAGGCGGCGTAGTAGCCCTGCTCGTACTGCTGGCAGGAGGCGAAGGCGAAGCGCAGCGGCTGCTGCGTCCCGTCGTCCTCGGCGGGCGTGGTGCGCGTGCGTCCAATCGGGCTGCGTGCGCCGCCGGCCGTGAAGCGATACCAGTAAGGGCGGCCCGGCGACAGCCCCTGCACTTCGACATGCACCGAATGCGCAAGCTCGGCCGTAGCGATGGCCGAGCCCTTCGCCACGACGCGCCTGAAGCCCTCGTCGTCGACGACTTCCCATCGCACCTCGACGGGCGCATCGCCCATGCCGCCGCCCTGCAGCGGCTCTGGCGCCAGGCGTGTCCAGAGCACGAAGCCGTCGGCGCACGGCACGCCCGAGGCCACGCCCAGCGTGAACGGATCGCGCGACGCCGTGGCCGGCTGCGCATTCAGCCGCAGGAACGGATGGCCCAGCGAAGCGGCGGCCAGCCCGCCGCACAGCAGGCGTCGGCGCGAGAGTCTTTCTTCCTTCATCCGGGGCAATGTCCCCCGGTTCGCTCGCCCCTGTCAATCGGGCCGGACGAAAGCCGACAGTCAGGACCCTGGCTGCGAGCCCACCACCGTGACCCGCGCCGTCATGTACGGATGCACCGAGCAGACATAGTCGTACACGCCCGGCTTGTCGAAGACGCGGGCGAAGGCCTTGCCGGGCAGCAGCAGGTCGATGCCCGTCGAGCCGTCCTTGAAGACCAGGCCGTGCGGCGCGCCGTCGTCGTTCTGCCAGCTCACGCGCTGGCCGGCCTTGACGGTGATCTGCGCGGGCTCGAAGGCGAAGTTGCGGATGGCCACGTGTGCCGAGCCGCCTGCGTGCGCGCCTTCGGAAGCTGCCGTGCGCTGCAACGCGATCTTGCGCGGCGCGTTGCCCACCGCCACCGTGTGCATGGGCCCGCCCGCAAGGTCGACCACGCTGACGTCGTTCGAGCCCTCGTTGCTCACCCACAGCTTCTTGCCGTCCGCCGACAGGTCGAGCCAGTGCGGCTGCTTGCCCACAGGGATGCTGCGCACCGCCGCGTGCGTGGCCGGATCGAACCACATGACCTCGCCTGGCCCCTGCACCACCACCACACCGCTCGCCATGCCCATGAAGTGCTGCGCGATGTGCGGCGACACGCCCGTGGGAATCGGCACGCCCCACTGGTTGGTGGCGGGGTCGAGCACCTGCACGGCGGCCACGCCGGCCAGCGTGAGGTACAGCGCCTTGCCGTCATGGCTGAACTCGAGGTCGCGCGGCGGCTTGTCGAGCGGGATCTGCGTGACCACGGCGCGCGTCGCCATGTCGATGACCACCAGCGCGAAGTGCCCCGGCTCCTGCGAAGCGACGTAGGCCTGCCGCCCGTCGGGCCGGATGGCGATGGTGTGCGGCTTGGGCACCGGCACGGTGGCGCTCACGCCGTGGGCCGATGTGTCGACGAAAGCCACGCGGTCGTCGCCGTTGACGGCCACCAGCAGCCACTTGCCGTCGGTGGTCATGGCCAGGCCCTGCGGCCCCTTGCCCACGTCGATGGCGCGCGTGACACGGTCGCTCGCGGCGTCGATCTCGCTCACGGCAGCGGCGCCCGAGCCGCTCACGAACACGCTGCGCCCGTTGGGTGCGACGATGATGCCGTCGGGCCCCGCCGCCACAGGCAGCGTGGCGACGACGCGCTCGGTGCCGGTGTCGATCACGCTGACGGTGCTGTCCTTGAAGTTGCCGACATAGGCCTTGGGGCCTGCTGCAAGCGCGGCGCCGGCCGAAGCCGCCAGGGCCGCAAAGATGACGAGGATTCGCGCGAAGCCGGGCATGGCGATCATGGTGAAGACCTCCTGGAAGAAGAAAGAAGAAGCAGAATCCGCAGAGGGCATGACGCATGGCATGCCCTGCTTATTCCAGCGGGGGCCGAAAAAAACTGGAATAAAAAACCGGGCTGCCACGTCATGCAGGAAGAAGGAGCCCTTGAGCCTGTCGACCGACCGCACACGCCAGTTCGAAGCCGCCGCGCTGCCGCATCTCGATGCGGCATGGAACCTTGCGCGCTGGCTGCTGCGCGACGACCAGCTGGCCGACGACGCGGTGCAGGAGGCTTATCTGCGCGCGTTCCGGTTCTTCGATGGGCTGCGCGGCGAGAGCGCCCGGCCGTGGCTGCTGGGCATCGTGCGCAACGCCTGCTACGACTGGATGCGGCAGAACCGGCAGCTCGCCGACCAGGTGGAGTTCGACGAGCTGCGCGACAGCGAGGCGGTTTCAGCACCCTCCTCGCCCGAAGCCGGCGATCCGGCGCGGCAGTGGGAGCAGCGCGCGCAGGGCGAGCGAATCAACGCCGCCATCGATGCGCTGCCGCCGGTGTACCGCGAGGTGATCGTGCTGCGCGAGCTGGAGGAGATGCGCTACGAGGACATCGCGCGCATCGCGGGCGTGCCGCTGGGCACCGTCATGTCGCGGCTGTCGCGCGCGCGGGCGATGCTGCGCGAGAGCCTGCGCGACGAACGTCCCGGCGACGCGGGAGGAAGGACACGCCATGTCAATGTCTGACGAGGAACTGGGCACGCTGATCCGGCGCCATGCCACGCGGCACATGCCGCCCGAGGGGCTGGCCGCGCGCATCGGGCAGGCGGTGCGTGCGGAAGAAGTTGTTGTTGCCGCCTCGCCCACGCCCGCTCCGGTGCGGCGAAACCGGGGCCTGTGGCAAGGGCTGGCATGGTTCGGCACCGGCGCGGCCACGGCCTGGGGCCTGGCGCTCGTGCTTCTGGCAACGCCGGTGCCGCCTTCGGACGCTCTCGCCGAGGGCGTCACCGCCAACCATGTGCGCTCGCTGATGGCATCGCATCTGGCCGATGTGGCCTCGTCCGACCATCACGCGGTCAAGCCGTGGTTCGCCGGCAAGCTCGACTTTTCACCGCCGGTGGTCGACCTTGCCGCGGAGGGCTTTCCGCTCGCGGGCGGGCGGCTCGACTACCTGGACGGGCGCACGGTGGCGGCGCTGGTCTACCGCTCGGGGCCGCACGTCATCAACCTGTTCGTGTGGCCGGCTGCGGATGCAAAGGCGCAGGCGCCGGTGCTCTCCGCGCGGCAGGGCTACCAGCTCGTGCACTGGGCCCAGGGCGGCATGCAGGCCTGGGCCGTGTCGGATCTCAATGCAGTCGAACTGCAGAACTTCGCGGCGCTGCTGCGCGAGCGCGCCGCGACGCCCGCTGCGAAGTAGCCGGCAGCCGGCTCAGAAGGCGACGGCGGCCGGCCGGCGTGCGGCGGCACGGGCGCTTGCGATCGCCCAGCCGAAGATGCCCAGGCCCGCCAAAGCGAGCAGTGCGCCGACCCAGCCGGTCGAAGTCCAGCCCAGCCCGGCGGAAATCGCCACGCCGCCAAGCCATGCGCCGAGCGCGTTGGCCATGTTGAAGGCCGAGTGGTTGAGCGCGGCGGCGAGCGTCTGCGCGTCGCCGGCCACGTCCATCAGGCGGATCTGCAGGGCCGGGCCGATGGCCACGGTCGAGCCGATAAGGAACACGGTGAATGCTGCAGCCACGACGTGGTGCGCCGCGAAGGTGAACACCGCGAGCACCAGCGCCGCATAGGCCAGGACACCGCCGATGGTGCGCATCAGCGACTTGTCGGCCAGCCGCGAGCCCACGAGGTTGCCCACCACCATGCCGAGGCCGAAGAGCGCGAGCACGATGGGCACGCCGCCCACCGGCATGCCGGCCACCTCGATCAGCGTGGGCTTGATGTAGCTGAACACCGAGAACATGCCGCCGAAGCCGATGGCGGCGATGCCCAGCGTGAACCACACCTGCTTGCGCCTGAGCGCGCCGAGTTCGCGCCAGGGGCTGGCGCCGGCGGCGGGCGCCATGTCGGGAATGTCGCGGCGAAGCAGCGCGATGGCCACCAGCGCGATGAGGCCCACGAACACGAAGGCCGCGCGCCAGCCGAAGAACTGGCCCAGCCATGCCGCGATGGGCACGCCCACAAGCGTGGCACCGGTGAGCCCCAGCATCACGAGCCCCACGGCCCGCGCGCGGCGCCCCGGCGGAGCGAGCGTGGCGGCCACCAGCGCGGCCACGCCGAAGTAGGTGCCGTGCGGCAGTCCGGCGGCGAAGCGCAGCAGGTTCAGCAGCAGGTAGTTGGGAGCCGCGGCGCTGGCGAAATTGCCGGCCGCGAACACGGCCATGAGCACGATCAGCAGCGCGCGGCGGCGCCAGCCGGCGGCCAGCACCGCGAGCACGGGCGCGCCGATGACCACGCCAAGCGCATAGGCGCTGATGACGTGGCCGGCCTGCGGGATGCTCACGCCGATGTCCCGCGCGACCTCGGGCAGCAGGCCCATGATGACGAACTCGCCGGTGCCGATGGCGAAGCCGCCGACGCCAAGCGCGAGCACCGCGCGCAGGAAGTTGGCGGGCTTGCCCGAAGGCAGGGAAAAGGAAGAAATGTCGGTGACCGCGCTGTCCAGCGCGGGTGGGGAGGCGTTCAAGGCCAGGCTCCTGGGAGGGGTGCCCGGCGGCCGCGGGCAAGGCGCGATTTTAGGGTAAACCCTGAAATCGCGCCGATACGCAATTGCCGAAGACCTTGTACTGGCAGGGCCGCGAGGGCCTGGCCAGTGGGCTCAGATCGCCACCAGCTGCCGCACGCCCTGCGCTTCCATGTCCTTGCCGAGGCCGCGCGCGATGATCTCGCCGCGCTCCATCACGAGATAGTCGTCGGCCAGTTCCTGGGCGAAGTCGTAGTACTGCTCGCACAGCACGATGGCCATGTCGCCGCGGTCGGCCAGCATGCGGATGACGCGGCCGATGTCCTTGATGATGCTCGGCTGGATGCCTTCGGTGGGCTCGTCGAGGATCAGCAGCCTGGGCTTGGGGGCCAGGGCGCGCGCGATGGCGAGCTGCTGCTGCTGGCCGCCGGAGAGGTCGCCGCCTCGTCTGTTGATCATCTGCTTGAGCACGGGGAACAGCTCGAACAGTTCCTGCGGGATGGGCGTGCTGCCGCTCTTGTAGGCGAGGCCCATGCGCAGGTTTTCTTCCACCGTGAGCCTGGCGAAGATTTCGCGGCCTTGAGGGACGAAGCCGATGCCGGCCCTGGCCCTGTCGTAGGGCGTGGCCTTTTGGATCGGCTTGCCTTCGAGCTCGATGCTGCCGCTCTTGATGGGGACGAGGCCCATCAGCGACTTGAGCAGCGTGGTCTTGCCTACGCCGTTGCGGCCGAGCAGCACGGTGACCTTGCCGAGCGTGGCCTCGAAGCTCACGTCGCGCAGGATGTGGGAGCCGCCGTAGTACTGGTGGATGTTCTTGACTGTGAGCATGGGTTCGGTTCCTCAGCGGCCGAGATAGACCTCGATCACGCGCTCGTCGGCCTGCACTTCGTCCAGCGTGCCCTGCGCAAGCACGGAGCCGTCGCACAGCACGGTGACGATTTCGGAGATGGTGCGGATGAAGCTCATGTCGTGCTCCACCACCATCAGCGAGTGCTTGCCCTTGAGCGTGAGGAACAGCTCCGCCGTGCGCGCCGTTTCCTCGTCGGTCATGCCGGCCACAGGCTCGTCGAGCAGCAGCAGCTTCGGGTCCTGCATCAGCAGCATGCCGATTTCGAGCCACTGCTTCTGGCCGTGACTCAGGTTGCCGGCCAGGCGCGACACGCTGTCGGCGAGGTGGATGGTTTCGAGCACCTCGGCCAGGCGGTCACTCTGTGCCGAGTCGAGCCTGAAGAGCATCGAGGCGCGCACGCCCTTGTCGGTCTTCAGCGCGAGCTCCAGGTTCTCGAACACGGTCAGGTGCTCGAACACGGTCGGCTTCTGGAACTTGCGGCCGATGCCCAGCTGGGCGATGTCCGCTTCGCGATGACGCAGCAGGTCGATGGTGCTGCCGAAGAACACGGTGCCCTCGTCGGGCCGGGTCTTGCCGGTGATGATGTCCATCATCGTGGTCTTGCCCGCACCGTTGGGGCCGATGATGCAGCGCAGTTCGCCGGGCGCAATGTCGAGCGACAGCTTGTTGATGGCCTTGAAGCCGTCGAAGCTCACGCTCACGTCCTCGAGGTAGAGGATGCGGCCATGGGTGACGTCGACCTCGCCCGGCGTGACGTGGCGGCCGAAGTCGGCGGCGCGGCCACCCGATTCGGTGCTGCCGCTGTCGTAGGGCATGCCGCGGGCGCGGGCGGCGCGCTCGGCGCCGGCTTCCATCAGGTCGGGGGTCATGCGCGTGCTCCCTTCGGTTCGGCGCCCAGCGGCGCGTGCAGCGATTCCGGCTCCATGCCCTGCGAGGCGGCGAGTGCGCGTTGCGCTTCTTCGCGGCCGTCGCTCACCGCCGCCGTGGCGCCGGCCGCCGGTGCCTTCTCCCTCGACAACCACTTGCGCACCAGCCCCACGATGCCGTTCGGCAGGAACAGCGTGACGGCAATGAACAGCGCGCCCAGGAAGTACAGCCAGTACTCGGGGTACGCCACCGTGAGCCAGCTCTTCGCGCCGTTGACGATGAAGGCGCCGATGATCGGCCCGATCAGCGTGGCGCGCCCGCCCACCGCCGCCCAGATGGCGATCTCGATGGAGTTGGCCGCGCTCATCTCGCCGGGGTTGATGATGCCGACCTGCGGCACGTACAGCGCGCCGGCCACGCCGCACATGATCGCGGAAATGACCCAGATCGTGAGCTTGTACGGCAGCGGGTTGTAGCCCGAGAACATCACGCGGGTCTCGGCGTCGCGAATGGCCTGCAGCACGCGGCCGAACTTGCTGCCGATGAGCCACTTCGCGAACAGGAAGAAGCCCAGCAGCGTGGCGCCGGTGAGCGCGAACAGCGTCATTCGCATTTCCTGCGTGGCGATCGGAATATTCAGGATGCGCTTGAAGTCGGTGAAGCCGTTGTTGCCGCCGAAGCCCGTCTCGTTGCGGAAGAACAGCAGCATGGCCGCGAAGGTCATCGCCTGCGTGATGATCGAGAAGTACACGCCCTTGATGCGCGATCGGAAGGCGAAGAAGCCGAACACGAAGGCGATCAGGCCCGGCACCGCGACGATCAATATCAGCGTGGCAACGAAGCTGTCGCTGAAGGTCCAGTGCCAGGGCAGCGCCTTCCAGTCGAGGAACACCATGAAGTCGGGCAGGTCGCTCTTGTAGTTGCCGTCGCGGCCGATCTGCCGCATCAGGTACATGCCCATCATGTAGCCGCCGAGCGCGAAGAACAGGCCGTGGCCCAGCGAGAGGATGCCGGTGTAGCCCCAGATCAGGTCCATGGCCAGCGCGCAGATCGCGTAGCACATGATCTTGCCGACCAGCGCCACCGCGTAGTCGCTCATGTGCAGCGGGCTACCGGCGGGCACCCACATGTTGAGCACCGGCGCCACGGCGCAGACCACGATCAGCGCGAYGAAGAAGGCCGTCCAGCCCTTGCCGCTCAGGAGCGGCCCCTTGGTTGGAAGTACGACCTTGCTCATGCCTCAGCGCTCCGGCCTTTCATTGCGAAGATGCCCTGCGGCCGCTTCTGGATGAAGATGATGATGAAGACAAGCACCGCGATCTTCGCGAGCACCGCGCCCGCCCAGCCTTCGATGAACTTGTTGAGAATGCCCAGCCCCAGCGCCGCATACACGGTGCCCGCGAGCTGGCCGACGCCGCCCATCACGACCACCATGAAGCTGTCGACGATGTAGCTCTGGCCCAGGTCGGGGCCGACGTTGCCGATCTGGCTCAGCGCGCAGCCGGCAAGGCCCGCGATGCCGGAGCCGAGCGCGAAGGCGTAGGTGTCGATGCGCGCGGTGTTCGCGCCCATGCAGGAGGCGATCGGCCGGTTCTGCGTGACGCCGCGCACGAACAGGCCCAGCCGCGTCTTGCCGATGAGCCATCCCATCGCGAGCAACACCAGCGCCGCAAAAATAATGATGCAGATGCGGTTCCACGGCAACGTGACGTTGCTCAGCATCGAGAAGCCGCCGCTCATCCAGCCGGGGTTTTCCACACCGACGTTCTGCGCGCCGAACAGCGTGCGCACGAGTTGCTGCAGCATCAGGCTGATGCCCCAGGTGGCGAGCAGCGTCTCGAGCGGGCGGCCGTAGAGGAAGCGGATCACGCCGCGTTCGAGCACCGCGCCGACCAGCGCCGATGCGAGGAACGACACCGGGATCGCAGCGACGAGGTACAGCCCGAACGTCGACTCGGGCAGGTACTTCTGGAAGATGCCCTGCATCACGTAGGTGGCGTAGGCGCCGATCATCATCAGCTCGCCATGCGCCATGTTGATGACGCCCATCAGCCCGTAGGTGATGGCGAGGCCCAGCGCGGCGAGCAGCAGCACCGAGCCCAGGCTGATGCCGCTGAACACGGCGTTGATGCGGTCGCCCCAGACCAGCGAGCCGTCGATGCTGGCGATGGACGCGACGATGGCGGCCTTGACGTCCGCTTCGGTTTCGTCGGCCAGGCGCTGGTTGAGCAGCAGCTTGGTGTCGGGGTTGCGGTTGCTGCCCAGTTCCTTCGCGGCCACGAGGCGCTTGGCCTTGTCGGCGCTGGTGAGCATGCTGGCGGCGCGCACCAGTTCGAGTTGCGCCTTGATCTTCGGGTTGGTCTCGGCGGCCAGCGCCTTCTCGACCATCGGGATGCGTGATTCGTCGGGCTCCTTGAACAGGGCCTGTGCGGCTTCGGCGCGCACCGCGTCGTCCTTGCTCGTGAGCTTGAGCGCGGCCTGCGCGGCATCGAGCGCGCCGCGCATGAGGTTGTTGTTGACGACGTCTTCGGCGGTGTCGGGCACTTTCAGCTCGGCGCCGGTGACGGGGTCGAAGCCTTTGTCGTCCTTCATCACGAAGACCTTGTCTTCGGTGTACTTGACTGCGTCGTCGGACATCGCCTGGATGAAGGCGGCGGTCTTCTCGTCGGCCGTGAGCACGGCCTTGTTGAGCGCGGCGATGCGGGCTTCGGATTCGCCGGAGGCGATGGCCCGGGCTTCGTCGGCGGTCAGCGCGTGGGCGGCCGATGCCATGAGGAGCATGGCGGCAAAGGCGCAGTGAAGGGTTCGTCGAAGCATCTTGAAAGTGGGATTGGGGTTGGCTCCCTCCCCTTCCGGGGGAGGGTTGGGGTGGGGGCACGCGGCACCTGCACAAGCGCAGCGCTCGAATCGACCGCCGCCAGCCCCCACCCCTGCCCTCCCCCAGCGGGGGAGGGAGAAAAGCACACTTACAGCGACTTGCCAGCCGGCTGGTCCGGCTTCTTGTCGTTGCCTTCGATGTACGGACTCCACGGCTTGGCCTTGACCGGGCCCGGCGTCTTCCACACCACGTTGAACTGGCCATCGGCCTTGATCTCGCCGATGAACACGCTCTTGTGCAGGTGGTGGTTCTTCTCGTCCATCTTCGACACGATGCCCGAGGGGGCCGTGAAGGTCTGGCCGGCCATGGCGGCGATCACCTTGTCGGTGTCGGTCGACTTGGCCTTCTCGACCGCCTGCTTCCACATGTGGATGCCGATCCAGGTGGCTTCCATCGGGTCGTTGGTGAGCGGCTTGTCCTTGTGGCCGGCGATGTTCTTGGCCTTGGCGTACTCGCTCCACTGCTTGATGAAAGCCGTGTTGGTCGGGTTCTTGATCGACATGAAGTAGTTCCATGCGGCAAGGTGGCCCACCAGCGGCTTGGTGTCCACGCCGCGCAGCTCTTCTTCACCCACCGAGAAGGCAACCACGGGCACGTCCTTGGCCTTCAGGCCGGCGTTGCCGAGTTCCTTGTAGAAGGGCACGTTGGAGTCGCCGTTGATGGTCGAGACCACCGCCGTCTTGCCGCCGGCCGAGAACTTCTTGATGTCGGCAACGATGGTCTGGTAGTCGCTGTGGCCGAACGGCGTGTACTTCTCGTCGATGTCGGTGTCCTTCACGCCCTTGCTCTTCAGGTAGGCGCGCAGGATCTTGTTGGTGGTGCGGGGGTACACGTAGTCGGTGCCCAGCAGCACCCAGCGCTTGGCGCCGCCGCCTTCCTTGCTCATCAGGTAGTCGACCGCCGGAATGGCTTGCTGGTTGGGCGCTGCGCCCGTGTAGAACACGTTCTTCGAGAGCTCTTCACCCTCGTACTGCACGGGGTAGAACAGCAGGCCGTTCATTTCCTCGACCACCGGCAGCACCGACTTGCGCGACACCGAGGTCCAGCAGCCGAAGATCACCGAGACCTTGTCCTGGCCGAGCAGCTGCTTGGTCTTTTCGGCGAACAGGGGCCAGTTGGAGGCCGGGTCGACCACCACGGGTTCGAGCTGCTTGCCCAGCACGCCGCCCTTCTTGTTGATGTCGTCGATGGCCATCAGAACGGTGTCCTTCAACACGGTTTCCGAGATGGCCATCGTGCCCGACAGCGAGTGCAGCACGCCGACCTTGATGGTGTCGGCGGCAAATGCGGGCGCAGCAGAAATGCTGGCCAGCGCGACGGCGGCGGTGAGCGCCTTGAGTGTGAAACGACGTTGCATGTGGACTCCTGCTCCGGGGTTGGTTGACCTTGGCGCCAGCGCTGTGCTGGCGTGGGAGGGAGTTTGCGGAATGCACCAGGACGGGGAAATACGCCGGGTGGCGTACACGGAGGTACTCAGGCGGACGGCGGCGGTGCCGGGTACTTCCGGGCGTTGACCAGCATCTTGCTTCTTGCCGCTTCCACCAGGTCGATGCCGAGCTTGTCGGCAAGCTGGAGCAGGTAGAGGAAGACGTCGGCAATCTCCGTGCCGATCTCGGCACGCTTGTCGGCCGGCAGCGAGCGGCTCTGCGCTTCGGTGAGCCACTGGAAATGTTCGAGCAGCTCGGCGGCTTCGACCGAGAGCGCCGACGCGAGGTTCTTGGGGGAGTGGAACTGCTCCCAGTTACGGGCCTGGGCGAAGTCGCGCAAGGCTTGGGTGATTGAGGTCAGATCGGATTCCATGGCACACCAGTCGTCGGGCGGCGAGTGTGGCACGCTCCAGGGAAGAAGCCCAATCCGGGCATGCACATACCCGGATTGGGCAAGGCGTCACAACCGGGGCGCCGAGGGCCGGGTGCCTCGCCAGTGGAACATCGCGACGAGAAGAGCCGACACCATCAGGTACACCAGCGCCACCCCGAACGCGCCCGAATACGCAGCGGTGTCCGTCGCATTCTCCAGCCTCCCATAGAACAGGATCCCGATCAACGCCACCCCCAGCGCATTGCTCGCCTGCTGCACCATCGACAGCACGCCCGAGGCCACGCCCGCATGCTGCGGCGGCAGGCCGGCCAGCACGGTGGACACCAGCGGCGCCATCACCATGCCGAGGCCTGCGCCCTGCACCAGCAGCAGCGGGACCATCCAGGCGACCACATGCGAGTGGCCCGCCCATCCCGCCACGTTGACGAACTGCAGCGCATGCCCCGCCGCCAGCACGAGGGCGCCGAGCGCGATGGGCGGCTTGCCGCCGAAACGCCGTGCGAGGCGCGCACCGGCCATCGACGTCGCGAAGAAACCGACCGCCAGCGAAGTGAAGACCATGCCCGACGCCAACGGGCCCAGCGCCAGGCCCTGCTGCAGGTACAGCGCCAGCACGAAGTACAGCGAGGCGTTGCCCACGTAGAAGGCCAGCGTGGTGAGCAGGCCCGTGACAAAGCGGCCGTTGGCCAGCAGCGCCGGCGCCACCAGCGGCGCACCGCCGCGCAGGGCGAGCCGGCGCTGCTGAAAAGCGAATGCGGCCAGCAAGGGCAGCGCGGCCGCAAGGCACAGCCAGCTCCACAGCGGCCAGCCTTGCTCGCGCCCTTCCACCAGCGGCAGCACCACGGCCACCGATCCCGCGGCCGCCAGCAGCATGCCGGCGAGGTCGAGCCTGCTGTTGCCGTTGTTCGCCAGCGGCGGAATGACGCGCGGCGCGAGCACCAATGCCAGCAGCCCGATGGGCACGTTGATGAGGAAACAGCTGCGCCAGCCGAGCCCCGCCGGATCGGCGTGGATCAGCAGGCCGCCGACCAGTTGCCCGAGCGTGGCACCGAGCCCCAGCGTGAGCCCGTAGGCCGCGAAGGCGCGCGCCCGGCCTTCGCCGATGTAGGCCAGCCCGATCATCGCCAGCACCTGCGGCTGCAGCAGCGCCCCGGCCAGGCCCTGCAGCACGCGCGCGGCCACCAGCATCTCGGCATTCGGCGCGAAGCCGCAGGCCGCGGAGGCCAGCGTGAACAGCAGCAGGCCCAGCATGAACATGCGGCGCCTGCCGAACAGGTCGCCGAGCCGGCCGCCGGTGATCAGTCCCGCCGCGGTGGCCAGTCCGTAGCCCGCCACCACCAGCTGCAGGGTGCCGGCGCTCGCCAGCAGTTCGCGCTGCATCGACGGCAGCGCGACGTTGACGATGAAGAAATCCAGCACCACCAGGAAAGTGCCGCTGAGCATGACCCACAAGCCGAGCCGGCCGGGCCCGGTCGCGCCTGCGCTCTGCTGACCGCCCGATGGAGAAAGCGATGCTGCCGAGGCAGCGATGTTCGACTGAATCATGGTGGTAACCAGTGTTGGGAGAAAGGGGCGCGACGACAATGACCTGCGAGGTCATGGCCGATGCGCCGGCCGCTCAGACGGAAGGCGTCGGCAGGATGAATTGGTAATCGACGGCAATGCGGCCGTCCCCGGCCAGCACCAGGAACTGCAGCCCCAGCGCGGCCACCGGGCCGCCCGCGGCCGGGACCATGTGCCAATGGAACATCACCGCGTCGTGCAGGAACTGGGCATCGCCCGCGCAGACGAAGCGAAAGCCCGCATCGCGCACGTTCTTCTCGTGCGAGCCGGTGACCCGCCGATGCAGCGCCTCGTAGCCTTTGGCCTGCAGCGTGCGCACGTAGTGCTCGCCCTCGGGCACCCAGAGGCCGGCGATCGCGGTGCGGCGCGCGGTGGCATCGGGCTCGTTCCAGGCTGCGACGTAGCGCTCGGCGAGTTCGGCGGATTCATTGCGTTCATTCATGGTCTGCTCCGGTGTGCTGCAAGAGTGAAGCCGCAGTTTCGGCCTCGACTGCTGGACAGTGAATGCCCGAAAATCCACCCTTCTTGTCCATTCGTCCAACACCACAGGAGCCGCCCATGGACCCGCTCGACGATGTCTTTGCCGCGATGCGCGTGCGCAGCGCCTTGTATGCCCGCCTCGAGGCCCGCGCACCCTGGGGCCTGAGCCTGGCCGGCGGCGAGAGCGCGCGCTTCGGGCTCGTGGTGCGCGGCGGCTGCCTGCTCGAGGTCGAGGGCGTGGCGCAGCAGGTGGCGCTGGCGGCGGGCGACTGCTATGTGCTGGCGCACGGCACGCCCTACGTGCTGCGCGACCATCCGAACACGCCCACGGTGAGCTGCACCTCCGTCGTGCGCGACCGCATCGGCGGGCTGGTGAAACTGGGCGGCACGGGCACCGCGGCCTCGGTGATCTGCGGCTGGTTTCACTTCGACCAGCGCGCCGCGCAGCCGCTGCTGGCGCTGTTGCCAGTGCTGCTGCACGTGAAGATGGAGCAGGCACGCGCCCTGGCGCTGCAGGGCACGCTGCAGCTGCTGGCCATGGAAACCGGCGAGCCGGGTCTCGGCTCCAGCCTGCTCGTGAGCCGGCTGGCCGACATCGTGTTCGTGCAGGCGGTGCGCGCGCACGTCGCGGCGAATGGCGAATCGCAGACCGGCTGGCTGGCCGCGCTGGCCGACGCGCGCATCGGCCCGGCCCTGCGCGCCATGCACAAGGACATCGCACACGGCTGGACGGTGGAGGCGCTGGCCGGTGCCGCGAGCCTGTCGCGCTCCGCCTTCGCGCAGCGCTTTCGCGAGCGCGTGGGGCAGTCGCCGCTGGAGTACCTCACGCAATGGCGCATGTTCAAGGCCGGCAACATGCTCGGCCAGGGCGATGCCGCGGTGGGTGCGATCGCAAGCGCGATGGGCTACGAATCGGAGGCCGCATTCAGCAAGGCCTTCAAGCGCGAGAAGGGCATTGCGCCCGGTGCGTGGCGGGCGGCCGCGCGCGAAGGCGCCACGGCATAGCGCCTCCTCTTCAGGCCTTCGCTACGGCACTGCGGCCTTGAACTGCGCCGCCGCGAACGCCCAGGCCATGCGCGTGGCATCGGGCCCCTCGGGGTCGCTGAACAGCAGCTTCGGCGCGCCGCCGCTCCACGAATGGCCCAGTCCCGCGATCTCGCACAGCGTGACGAGCGCGCGGCCCTTGCGCCTGAAGTCGGTCACGCGCATTGCGCGGCGCTTGCCGCGCTGCATGTCGCGCGGCAGTCCGGGCCGCGCGCCCACGGCCGTGGCCCACACCGCAGCGCTGCTGACGGCATTGCTCGGCGCGACCACCGCGTCGGCATCGCCGTGCAACACCAGCATCGGCGGCAAGGTGGTGAAGACGGCCGCAGCGCCCATCGCCTTGCCGACCGCCGTGGCAGGCATCGGCGGCACATTCTGTCCACGCATGGCGCCGAGGGCGGTGGCCGACGACTTCGCTGCGCCGGGCGCCACACCCGAGTGCATGACGACGGCGCGGAAGCGGTTCGGATAGCGCGTCGCAAGCAGGGCCGCCATGCTCGCGCCGGCCGAGAGACCGGCAAGCGCCACGCGGTCGCGGTCCACGGGATACAGCATGCAGGCCTGGTCGATGGCGGCCATCAGCGTCGCGGCTTCGGCGTCGGCCTTGCCGGAGCGGCGCTCGTACCAGTTCCAGCAGCCCTGCGGGTGGGCGATCCGGTCCTGCTCGGGATAGAGCACCAGGAAGCGCTGGCGCACGGCCAGCGCGTTCATGCGCGTGCTCGCGGCAAAGTCGCGCCCGGTCTGGCCACAGCCGTGCAGCATGACCATGAGCGGCAGTTTCTCGCCGGGCTGCAGTTGCAGGTCGGCCGGACGGAACAGGTGATAGCCGCGCGCGCCGCCCGGCCCCATCGCCATGCCGCTGAGCCAGTCGCCACGGCCTGGCGGCGGCTTGAGACGCTTGGCGGTGGCGCGCTGCACCTGCCCCGCCACGCGCTTGCTGTTGCTCAACGTGAGCTTGGTGAGTGCCTTGAGGTTGCGCTCGTAGGCGCGGGCGAAGACGGAAGCGGTGGAACGACGGGCCATGGCGCGCAGTGTGAAGGCAAAGCGCCGGGCGGCCAAACGGCGGCCCTCCCGCCATCCGGCGCCTCAGTAGATCTCCGGCACGATCATGTTGGCCGGCACGGGCTGGCGCAGGTAGTCCGCATGGCGCACGCGCTCCGGCAGCTCCACCGGCGGATGCGGCACCTCGTTGTAGGGCAGCTGGCCCAGCAGGTGGCTGATGCAGTTCAGCCGCGCCTTCTTCTTGTCGACCGCCTGCACCACCCACCACGGCGCCTCGGGGATGTGGGTGCGCTCCAGCATGATTTCCTTCGCCTTGGTGTATTCCTCCCAGCGGCGGCGGCTCTCGAGGTCCATCGGGCTCAGCTTCCATTGCTTGAGCGGATCGTGGATGCGGCCGAGAAAGCGCATGTGCTGCTCGTCGTCGGTGATGGAGAACCAGTACTTGATGAGCTTGATGCCCGAGCGCACCAGCATCTTCTCGAACTCGGGCACGGTGCGGAAGAACTCCTCGTACTCGTCGTCCGTGCAGAAGCCCATCACGCGCTCGACGCCGGCGCGGTTGTACCAACTGCGGTCGAACAGCACCATCTCGCCCGCGGCGGGCAGGTGCGCGGCGTAGCGCTGGAAGTACCACTGCGTGCGTTCGCGGTCGTTGGGCGCGGGCAATGCGGCGACACGGGCCACGCGCGGATTCAGGCGCTGCGTGATGCGCTTGATGACGCCGCCCTTGCCTGCCGCATCGCGGCCTTCGAACAGGATGACGACCTTCTGCTTGCTGTGCTGCACCCAGTCCTGCAGCTTGACCAGTTCGCCCTGCAGGCGGAACAGCTCCTTGAAGTAGGCCTGGCGGGCAGCCTTGTCGGCGGACACGGTGGCTGACGGATCGAGGCCGTCGATGTTGCGGTCCTCGATCTCCAGTTCGAGCTCTTCGTCGTAGCTGTCGATCAGGTCGCGGGCGATGCGTTGCATCAGGTCTTCGTGGTCGGGAAGTGCGCTCGTCAGCATGGTGGGCAAGAAGAAGGTGAAAGGGTCGAAAAAAGCATGCTGCTCGCCCCATATGACGGCTGCGTGACGGCCCGAAGCCGATTGACACGCCGTTGTCACACGGCGCGAACACCATCCGAAGCCATTCCAACACCCCAGAATCGCCCATGAACACGCTCGCAGCCCTGCATGCCGAGTTGCCGTCCGCGTCCTCGGCGCACCGGCCCAGGCTCGACGCCAAGCCCGGCCCGCTCACGCTCATCACCTTCGTGGGCCTGCTGGCCGCCGGCCTGCTCTTCACGGCCTGGAGCCTGGTCGGCGACGTCACGGCCTCGGGCGCGCCGGTCACCACCTGGGTGCCCTACATCCTGCTGGGCGTGGCCCTGCTGATTGCACTGGGCTTCGAGTTCGTCAACGGCTTCCACGACACGGCCAACGCGGTGGCCACGGTGATCTACACGCACTCGCTGCCGCCCAACTTCGCGGTGGTGTGGTCGGGCTTCTTCAACTTCCTGGGCGTGCTGGTGTCCAGCGGCGCGGTGGCCTTCGGCATCATCGCGCTGCTGCCGGTGGAACTGATCCTGCAGGTGGGCTCGGGCGCGGGCTTCGCGATGGTGTTCGCGCTGCTGATCGCCGCCATCATCTGGAACCTGGGCACATGGTGGCTCGGGCTGCCGGCTTCTTCCTCGCACACGCTGATCGGCTCGATCATCGGCGTGGGCGTGGCCAATGCGCTGATGCATGGCCGCGACGGCACCAGCGGTGTCGACTGGGCGCAGGCCACCAAGGTGGGCTATTCGCTGCTGCTGTCGCCGATGGTCGGCTTCGGCTGCGCTGCCCTGCTTCTGCTGGCGCTGCGCGCCTTCGTGAAGAACCGCGCACTGTATGAAGAGCCCAAGGGCAGCGAGCCGCCGCCGTGGTGGATCCGCGGCCTGCTGATCCTGACCTGCACGGGCGTGTCGTTCGCGCACGGCTCCAATGACGGCCAGAAGGGCATGGGACTGATCATGCTGATCCTCGTGGGCACGGTGCCGATGGCCTATGCGCTGAACCGCGCGATGCCCGCCAACGAGACCGTGAAGTTCGTGGCCGTGGCCGAGATGGCGCAGAACGCGCTGAACCGCAGCGTGCCCGGTTCTCTGCCCGCGCAGCAGGCGGCGCCGCAACCCGCCGCTGCGCGCGAGACGCTTTCCACTTACGTGCGCACGCGCGAGTTCAGTCCCGCGGTGGTGCCCGCGCTGGCCGCGACCGCGGGCAGCATCGGCGAGCAGGTGCGCAGGCACGGTTCGCTCGCAGCGGTGCCGGCCGAGGCCGTCGCCAACGTGCGCAACGACATGTACCTGGCCTCCGAAGCCATCCGCCACCTCGACAAGAGCGGCGCCGCCAGGTTCGACGGCGAGACGAAGCTGCGCGTGGGCGCGTTCCGCCAGGAGCTGGACGATGCGACGCGCTTCATCCCGCTGTGGGTCAAGGTTGCGGTCGCCATCGCATTGGGGCTGGGCACGATGATCGGCTGGAAGCGCATCGTGGTCACGGTGGGCGAGAAGATCGGCAAGACGCACCTGAGCTACGCGCAAGGCGCCTCGGCCGAGGTGGTGGCGATGATCACCATCGGTGCGGCCGACATGTACGGGCTGCCTGTGTCCACCACGCACGTGCTGTCCTCCGGCGTGGCCGGCACCATGACGGCAAGCGGCTCGGGCCTGCAGATGTCCACGCTGCGCAACCTCGCACTGGCCTGGGTGCTCACGCTGCCGGTGGCGATGCTGCTGTCGGGGTCGCTCTACTGGCTGTTCATCCGCATCTTCTGACCACGCATCTTGTCGGCACTCCATGACCTCGCCGCCCAGTCCTATGGCGGCGACGAAGCCGGGCTGATCTCCGGTTACCTCTTCGACGCCTCGGCAGCGGAGCCCGCGCGGGCCATCGACTCGGCGCAAGCCGCCGCATGGCTGGCCGAAGAGCGCGACCGTGAATGCACCGAGGAAAACCCCGCGTACGTCTGGCTCCATTTCAACCTGAGCCACGCGCATGCGGAGCGCTGGCTGTTGCGGCACGCGAACCTCTCCGACACTTTCTACGAGACGCTGCACGAAGGCCTGCCCTCCACGCGCATCGAGCGCGACGACGATTCGCTGATCGCCGTCATCAACGACGTGCATTTCGAGTTCAGCTTCGAGCCCTCGGACATCTCCACGCTGTGGATCAGCGTGGGCCCGCGCCTCGTGGTCACGGCGCGCACCAAGCCGCTGCGCTCGGTCGACACGCTGCGCACGGCCGTGAAGGCGGGCGACGCGCCGCGCTCGAGCACCGAGCTGCTCGAGCACCTGCTGCGTGCGCAGGCCGATGTGCTGGTGAAGATCGTGCGCGGCGTCACCTCGCGCATCGACCGCATCGAGGACGAGTTGCTCGCCGGCCGCCTCGACCACAAGCGCGCGCGGCTCGGCGTGCTGCGCCGGCTGCTGGTGCGGCTGCAGCGGCTGCTGGCGCCGGAGCCGGCCGCGCTGTTCCGCCTGCTGCAGGGGCCTCCGGGCTGGATGTCCGAGCCCGACGCGCAGGCGCTGCGCGGCTCGACCGAGGAGTTCTCGGTGGTGCTGCGCGACATGCAGGCGCTGCAGGAGCGCATCAAGCTGCTGCAGGAAGAGATCGCCGCCAACGTCAACGAGGACAACAACCGCAGCCTGTTCGTGCTGACGGTGGTCACGGTGCTGGCACTGCCGATCAACATCCTGGCGGGCCTGTTCGGCATGAACGTGGGCGGCATTCCGCTGGCGGACCACAAGCACGGCTTCTGGATCGTGGTGGCGATCGTCGCGAGCTTCACCGCGGTGGCGGCCTGGGCGGCTTTCCGCAAGAAGCGCTGAGCCCCATGCCACGGCGCAGTAATGCTATTTATTTAGTAGCGTCTCGCGCAGCATCCATGCGCCCGCATCGATGTTCCAGACCCCCTAGAATGGCGGGGTGTCCTCCATCCTCAATGCCGATCTTCACTGCCACTCCGTGGTCTCCGACGGCACGCTGACGCCCGAAGAACTGGCCGCGCGCGCAGCCGCCAACGGGGTCGAACTCTGGGCCCTCACCGACCACGACGAGGTCGGCGGCCAGCATCGCGCCGCCGCCGCGGCCCGTGCCAACGGCATGCGCTACCTCACCGGCACCGAGATCTCCGTGACCTTCGCGGGCGAAACGGTGCACATCGTCGGCTTGGGCTTCGATGCCGACGACGCGGCCATGTCGCAAGGCCTCTACGACACGCGCGGGGGCCGCGGCAAGCGCGCACAGGAAATGTCCGAGGGGCTGGCCAAGGTCGGCATCCACGGCGCGTACGAAGGTGCGCTCAAGTTCGTCGGCAACCCCGAACTCATTTCGCGCACGCACTTCGCGCGCTTCCTCGTCGAGAAGGGCCACTGCCGCGACACGCCCGAGGTGTTCCGCAAGTTCCTCACCGAAGGCAAGCCCGGCTACGTGCCGCACCGCTGGGCCACGCTGAAGGACGCGGTGCAATGGATCACCGGCGCCAAGGGCATGGCCGTGATCGCGCACCCGGGCCGCTACAAGTTCACGGCCAACGAGGAGTACGCGCTGTTCCTCGAATTCAAGGCGCACGGTGGCAAGGCGATCGAGGTCGTCACCGGCAGCCACACGCCGGCCGAGTTCGTCGAGTACGCCGACAAGGCGCTCGAGTTCGATTTCGCCGCCTCGCGCGGCAGCGATTTCCACAGCCCCGACGAGAGCCACTGCGACCTCGGCAAGCTGCCGCCGTTGCCCGGTGCGCTCACTCCTGTGTGGGAACTGCTCGGCGATCGCATCCAGCAGTGAGGCAGAGTTCCGGGCCCGGTATCGACAACGCGGCTACCGTTGCGCTGGCGAATGCGCGCGTGGCGCAGCAGCGCAGCCGCAGCAAGGAATCGGAACGCATCCTCGCGGGCATCGGCATGGTGCTGGTCGCGAGCGCCTGCTTCGCCACGCTCGACACTGCCACCAAGTTCTCGACCATCGGCGTGCCCATCTTGATGGCCGTCTGGTTTCGCTATGCCTTCCAGGCCGTGGCAACCACGGCGGTGCTGCTCCCGTTGCACGGCACGGCGCTGCTGCGCACGCGGCACCCGCGCTACCAGTTGCTGCGCGGCGCATTGCTGCTGGTGTCGAGCACGCTGGCCTTCCTGAGCCTGCGCTACATGCCGCTGGCCGAGTTCACTTCGATCGTGCTGATCGCGCCGCTGGTGATCACGCTGTTGGCGGCCACCGTGCTCAAGGAGCAGGTCTCGCCGCTGCGCTGGATGCTGGTGGCGGGCGGCTTCATCGGCACGCTCGTCATCCTGCGCCCGGGCGGCGAGGCCTTTGGCTGGGCGGTCCTGCTGCCCATCGGGCTGGTGCTGACCAACGCGTGGTTCCAGGTGCTCACGAGCAAACTGGCGCAGACCGAGAACCCGCTCACCATGCACTTCTACACAGGCTGGGTCGGCACGCTGCTCGCGTCGTTCGCGCTGCCTTTCGTATGGGCCGCCCTGCCTTCCTGGCAATGGTGGGCGCTGCTGTGCCTGATGGGCTTCATGGGCACGGTGGGCCACTTCATCCTGATCCTGGCTTACCAGCGCGCGCCGGCGTCCACGCTCACGCCGTACCTCTATGCCCAGATCGCCTTTGCCATGCTGGGCGGCTGGCTCGTTTTTTCACAGATGCCCGACCGCTATTCGCTCATCGGCATGGCGCTGATCGCGGTCTGCGGCGCGGCCGGTGCGTGGCTCACGGTGCGCGAGCGCCGCGTGCCCATCGAACCCGCCGAATCCTGATCAGGAGATCTTTCCCTCATGGCCCAGTACTTCGAAGTCCACCCCGAGAACCCGCAGCAGCGGCTGCTGAAGCAGGCCGCCACGCTGCTGGCGCGCGGCGAGATCGTGGCCGTGCCCACCGACTCCAGCTACGCGCTGGCCTGCCACCTCGACGACAAGGACGCGGTCGACCAGCTGCGCCGCATCCGCCAGGTCGACGAGAAGCACCACCTCACGCTGCTGTGCCGCGACCTGAGCGAGCTGGCCAACTACGCACGCGTCGACAACAAGCAGTACCGCCTGCTGAAGGCGGCCACGCCCGGCCCCTACACCTTCCTGCTCGAAGCGACCAAGGAAGTGCCGCGCCGCGTGAGCCATCCGCAGCGCAAGACCATCGGCCTGCGCGTGCCCGACCACAAGGTGTTGCTGGAGCTGCTGTCGCTGCACGGCGCGCCGCTGCTGGCCACCACGCTGATCGCTCCCGGCGAGACCGATGCGCTGAACGACGCGCAGACCATCCGCGAGCGCTTCGAGAAGCAGATCGCCGCGGTCATCGATGCCGGCGCCTGCCCTTCGCAGCCGACCACCGTGGTCGACCTCACGCCCATGGGCACGGGCGACGACCCGGTCGTGGTGCGTCAGGGACGCGGTGCATTGGCCGTGCTCGGCCTCTGAAATCGGGCTGATAACCACTCCCATCTGACACAATCGCCCAGTGGATTCCAACCTGATACAGACCATCCTGATCTACGCGCTGCCGGTGATCTTCGCGATCACAGTGCACGAGGCGGCACACGGGTATGTGGCACGCCATTTCGGCGACAACACGGCCGAGGTCATGGGACGCGTCACCCTCAACCCGATGAAGCACATCGATCCCATCGGGACCATCCTGATGCCGTTGATGCTGTACTTCGCGACCTCGGGCGCCTTCCTTTTCGGCTATGCCAAGCCGGTGCCGGTCAACTTCGGGCGGCTGCACCATCCGAAGCGCGACATGATCTGGGTGGCGCTGGCCGGGCCGATGTCGAACTTCATTCAGGCCTTGCTTTGGACGCTGGTTTGGGCGTCGCTCAAGCTTCTCGATATCGATGAGGAATTCTTTCGCGAGATGGCGGAAGCCGGCATCCGGGTCAATCTCGTCATGTGCGCCTTGAACCTGTTCCCGCTACCGCCGCTCGATGGTGGGCGCGTGCTCGCCGGCTTGCTGCCAAATGGGCCCGCACAGAATTTCATGGCCCGCATTGAACCTTTTGGCTTCTTTATTGTGATGGGATTGATCATTGCAAGAATCCTGGACACCTTCTGGATGCGGCCATTGATGACCCTTGGCTACGACTTCATCAATCTCCTTCTTTCTCCGCTGCGTTAAGTTCTTCGTCAAATGGCCTCGTCTTCCAAAGCTTCCTTGCGCGTCCTGACCGGCATCACGCCCTCGGGCACGCCGCACCTCGGCAACTACGTCGGCTCGATCCGCCACTCGGTGCGGCAAAGCGTCGCGCCCGGCGTGCAGAGCTTCTTCTTCCTGGCCGACTACCACGCGCTCATCAAGGTACAGGAGCCGGCGCTGATCCAGCGCTCCACCCTCGAGATTGCCGCCAGCTGGCTGGCCTGCGGGCTCGACCCCGAGCGCGTCACCTTCTACCGCCAGTCGGACATCGTCGAGATCCCCGAGCTGACCTGGTTCCTCACCTGCGTGACCGGCAAGGGCGTGCTCAACCGCGCGCATGCCTACAAGGCGCAGCTCGACAAGAACGTGGCCAAGGGCGAGGACCCCGACGCCGACGTGACGGCCGGCCTCTTCATGTACCCGGTGCTCATGGGCGCCGACATCCTGATGTTCAACGCCCACAAGGTGCCCGTGGGCCGCGACCAGGTGCAGCACATCGAGATGGCGCGCGACATGGCGCAGCGCTTCAACCACCAGTACGGCGAGCACTTCACGCTGCCCGAAGCCGAGATCGACGACGCCGTCGCCACCCTGCCCGGCCTCGACGGCCGCAAGATGAGCAAGAGCTACGGCAACACGATCCCGCTGTTCGCACCGCGTGCACAGCTGCAAAAGCAGATTGCCAGCATCGTGACCGACTCGCGCGCGCCCGGCGAGCCCAAGGACACCGAAGGCTCGGCACTGTTCCAGATCTACCAGGCCTTCGCCAGCGCCGAGGAAACCGAGACGCTGCGCAAGGCGTACGCCGGCGGCATCGGCTGGGGCGACGCCAAGCAGTTGCTGTTCGAGCGCATCGACCAGGAAGTGGCGCCGCTGCGCGCACGCTACGACGCGCTCATGAACGACCCGGCCCAAATCGAGCGCATCCTGCTCTCCGGCGCCGCGAAGGCGCAGGCCCTGTCGAAGCCCTTCATGGCCAGCCTGCGCCATGCGGTCGGCCTGCGCAATCTCGCGGCCGGCAAGGACACCGGGCAAGCCCGGGCGGCCAAGGTCGCGAAGCCCAGTTTCAAGCAGTACCGCGAGAAGGCGGACGGGCTGTTCTATTTCAAGCTGTTGGATGCGCGCGGCGAAACCCTGCTGCAGAGCCGTGGATTCGCATCGCCGCAGGAAGCGGGCCGTACCATCGCGCTCTTGCAGACGCAGCGCGGCGAAGCGCTGGCCGCGCTGGCCGGCCAGCTGGAACCCATCGGAACAGAAGAAACACGCGCCGTCACCGAGGCGCTTGAGGCATTGGCGGAGGCAACACCCACGACCAGCGGGAGTTGATCCGGCAAACCCATCGGCTTACCTGCCGGTGAGCAGGACGAGAGAAGACGGTGCGATCACAAAGGAAGAAAACATGAGCATTTATGTCATCGACGACCACCCCCTGATGCGCGACGCGATCGTGATGGTCTTGCGGCGCTTGCGCCCGGCCGAGAACATCGTCGAGCTCGAGCGCCTCGACAAGCTCGCGGGCTCTGTGCAGCAGCGTGGCGCGCCGACCCTCTTCTGCCTGGACCTGAAGCTCCCGGACACCAATGGCGTGTCGGGCGTGATCGCGGTCAAGCAGGTCTATCCGAACGTGCCGATCGCCGTGTATTCGGCAGCGCCGTCCGCGGACATGGAGGACGCCTGCATCGAGGCCGGCGCCGACACCTACATCGAGAAGTCGGCCAGCTCCAACGAGCTGGCCGCGGCGTTGCGCGGCCTGCTGATGGCAGGCTCGGAAGACGAAGCCGACGAGATGCCGGCCGCCAACAGCGGCAAGCTCTCGAAGCGGCAGACGCAGCTGATCGCCATGCTCGACAAGGGCATGAGCAACCGCGACATCGCCACCGACCTGGAGATCAGCGAGCACACGGTGAAGGTGCACCTGTGGCGCCTGTTCCGCAGGCTGGGCGTGAAGAGCCGTACGCAGGCGCTGCACTACGCGCGCACGAACGGTTTGCTATCTGGTTAACCCCCCTCGGGGTTTCTGGAAATGAAAAACCGCGCATCAGCGCGGTTTTTTTATGGGCGGCGCAAGAGCACCGGAGGACGATTGCTCAACCACCCGACGCACTCACCCGCGCCTGCGCCACCGCCTCGTCGGCGTCGTGCAGCGCCACCCGGAACACGCTGCCGCGGCCCAGGCGCGAACGCACGCTGACAGGGTGGCCCAGCACGTGCGACAGCCGCGCAACGATGGCCAGCCCGAGGCCGAAGCCGTCGGAGGTGCCGGCATGGTCCGCCACCTTGTAGAACTCAAGGAACACGTCGCGCAGATGCTCGGGCGCGATGCCGATGCCGGTGTCCCACACCTCCACGCGCAGGCCGTCGCGCGTCTGCCGCGCGGCCAGCAGCACGCCGCCTTCCGTCGTGTACTTGATCGCGTTGGCCAGCAGGTTGCCGATCATGCGGCGCACGCGGATCGGGTCGGTCAGGAACGAGCCCTCGCATGCGTGCACGCGGAAGTCCAGTCCGCGGCTCTCGGCTACCGGGCGGTATTGCAGTTCGAGGTCGTGCAGCAGCTCGGACATGTCGACCCGCTCGACGTGCAGGCGCACCTGGCCCGAATCGATGCGCGCCAGGTCGAACATCGAGTCGAACAGTGCATTCACTGCGTGCGTGGCGCGCACGATCTTGGGCGCGAGCTCCAGCACCAGTTCAGGCTCGTTGCGCAGCCAATCTGCGTACAACGAAAGTGCCAGCACCGGCTGGCGCATGTCGTGCGCAGCGCTGGCCAGGAAGCGGTTCTTCATGGCCACGGCCGATACCGCCGCCTGCCGCTGCTGGGTCAGCGACTTGATCAGGATATGGTTATGGAACAACAGCTCCAGGCTGTTGCGCGCCGTCTCGTGAATGTGCCGCCCCGCCCGCAGCAGCAGGAACCAGTGCAGCACCGGCAGCACCGGCATCAGGTAGCCGAACTGGAACTGCGGATGCTGCAGGGTGATCGAGGCCAGGCGCAGCAACACCGCGCCCAGCATCGTGATGAACAGCGTGTTGACGTAGCGCTTGAGCAGCGGTGGATGCAGCGCCAGCCCGTTGAGCGGAAAGGTGCCCACGCCAGCCACGATGAGCCAGCTCATGAACTGGTTGACCTGCGGCGTGCGCTCGAAGAACAGCAGCACCGAGAGGCCCCACACCACCGCGCTGGTGCTCCAGACGAAGCCATAGCGTTCGGTGAACTGCTGCTGCGCCGCCGCACTGCGCCCGGCATAGCGCACCGCGTAGACCTGTGCGCCCCAGGCGCGGCAAGCGGTGGCGAGCAAGCCTGCCACCAGCCAGGTGAGCAGTTCCCAGCGGGGCACGTAGGCCCAGCTCAGGCCGACCATTGCCGGCATCAGCGCACCCGAAACGAAATACGAGCCCTTCGCAGAGCGCATGAGGCTGCGAATGAGTTCGCCGCGCACCCATGATTCGGCTTCGTCGGCCGAAGCCGGGGCGGGGGTCATGCTGGCGATCGACGCATTGGCCATAAGACCGGGGATCTTAACGGGCCGCCCAACATCGTTTCACCAGGTAACCTTCGAAAACGGCGCCCGCCGATCCGGACCTTAAGCAGGAAGGATTCATGCCCTGCCGGCGGGCGGGGTGGGCACAGGCACCCCGGCTAACATGGCATCTGCTTGTGCAACCCGAACCCCATGCTGAACAACCTGACCCCCTTCCTCATCCACTGGGCCATCACCGCCCTCTCTCTGTGGGTGGCCAGCCACCTCTTTCGCGGGCTCAAGTTCGACAGCACCGGCGCGCTGGTGGTCTCGGCGCTGCTGCTGGGCCTGGCCAACGCGATCGTCAAGCCGCTGCTGATCGTGCTCACGCTGCCGCTGACGCTGGTGACCTTCGGGCTCTTCCTGCTGGTCATCAACGCGCTGATGATCCTGCTGGTGGCCGCGCTGGTGAAAGGCTTCCGGGTGTCGGGCTTCTGGACCGCGCTGTTCGCGAGCATCTTCATCTCGCTGCTGAGCATCTTCATCGGCTCGTTCGTCACGGGCAGCGACCCGACCGAGAAGGTGCAGATGCCGCAGAGCGGCAACTGGCTCTGAGCGCCTTCGCGCTCAGGCGGAAGACATCGAGCGACGCGCCCTACTTGCCCCACACGGCCTTGTACTTGTCGCGATACCCGTTGTCCGGATCGAACACATTCTTCGGCCCGCCGTCCTTGCCCACGTTGCCCACGGTCACGAGGTGCACCCTGGGCACGTAGCCCGACCACTTCTCCTTGGCGAAGGCGCGGTTGAGTTCGTCGACGATCTGCCAGCCCTGCATGTTCAGCGGCTCGGGCACGGTGCCGGCCTGGAAGCGCTGCGTGCGGATGCGCTGGTACGCGGCCTCGGAGCCGTCGCCGGCCGACACCGCCTTTGGGTTGCCGTCGCCCTTCTTGCCGGCCGCCGTGAGCGACGGGCCCATGAAGTCGAAGTACAGGTCGTTGATGGCCAGTGAGTGCGTCCACTTGTCGCCGAAGCGCTGCAGCAGCGAGGTGGTGAGCTGCGGCATGCGGGTGGAGCTTTCGGCGATCGGGCTGTCCTCGAAGCTCAGCACGGTGCAGCCGCCGCACTTCTTGATGACGGCCTCCATGGCGCGCGCCTTGTAGAGCGCAATCGCGTACTGCGAGTCGGTGAAGATCACCACGCCGGCCTTGCCGTTCGAATCGGCCACCACCCACGAGGCGGCGACGTCGGCCACGTCGTCGGTCACCGTGGTCACGTTGGCGAAGAGGCCCGCCTTCTCGTTGGGGCCAGGCTGCTCGCCCGAGTGCCAGCCGACCAGCGGAATGCCCGACTTGGCCGCGCCCGAGAACGCGGCCTTCTGCTCGGTGGTGTCGAAGCCGCCGACCACGATGCCGGCCGGCTTCACGGCCAACGCCTGGTTGAGCGCGGCGGTGCGGCCGCTCACAGTGCCCTGCCCGTCGATGACGCGCACCGTCCAGCCGATGGCGCGTGCCGCTTCTTCCACACCCTTGCTGACACCGACGATGCCGCCGTTCTTCATGTCGCCCGCGACGAAGACGATGGTCTTGCCGGCGGCGGCCTTCGGGCCGGCGGTGGGGCCGTCCCATTTCTCCTTGGTCATGGTCGCGACCTCGACCTTCTGTTTCGCCGCTGCGAGAAAGTCATCGGCCATCGCCTTGTGCGCCAGCGTGGCGGCGCACAGGGCCAGCACGGCGGCGGCCGCGCGTGCGTGAACACTCTTCTTCATGCTTTGTCTCCGGTGGTTGTGATGGGAACGGACTGCACGTGGTCGAGCTGGCGCTCGGCGATGCGCCGCTTGATCGAGCGGTTACGCCGCTGCTGCGCCCAGCCCGCGATGCCGATGGACACCAGCAGCGTCAGGCCGTTGAACAGCGGCTCCACATAGAAGGCGCCGCCGAACTGCTGGATGCCCGAGATGCCGATGGCAAGAATGGCCACGCCGACCAGCGTGCCCCACACGTTCACGCGGCCGGGCCGGATGGTGGTGGAGCCGAGGAAGGCGCCGACCAGCGCCGGCAGCAGGAATTCGAGCCCCACGCTCGCCTGCCCGATCTGCAGCCGCGATGCGAGCAGCACGCCCGCGAAGCCCGACAGCAGCCCCGACGCGACGAACGCGCCCATCACATGCCTGCGCACCGAAATGCCGTTGAGCTGCGCCGCCTTCGGGTTCGCGCCGATCACGTACAGCGCGCGGCCCAGCGGCGTGAATTCGGTGACCACCCACAGCGTGAGGCTCACCGCGAGCACGTAGAACGCGCCCACCGGCAGCCCCAGCAGGCTGCCACCCGCGATGCCGACGAAACCATCGGGCAGTTCGCCCACCACCTGCCGACCGCCGCTGTGCCACATGGCCACCGCGTAGATCACGGTGCCGGTGCCCAGCGTGGCGATGAACGAATCGATCTGCGCGAGCTCGACCAAGAGCCCGTTGAGCACGCCGAACAGCGCAGCGCACAGCAGCACGACGAGCACCGCCGCCGGCCACGGCAGGCCGAGCTGCGTCTGCAGGCTGATCGCGAGGATGTGCCACAGCACGATGCCGTAGCCCACCGTGAGATCGATCTTGCCGGTGATCATCGGGATGGTCGCGGCCAGCGCCAGCAGCGCGATCACCGACTTGTCGGCCAGGATCGCGCGCAGGTTGAACAGTGTCGGGAAGGTGTCGGGCAGCAGCAGCGAGAACAGCAGCGCCAGCGCCACCATCAGCACCACCAGCCCGTAGACCGGCATCGCGCGGCCGATGCCCTGCGCGAGGGAGATGGTTTCGCCGTCGAGGGACTTGTCGGGCTCCAGCGCCGTGGACTTGATCGAACTGCTCATGCTGATATTTCCTCGCGCGTTGCCGCGCCTGCTGCCAATGCCAGGAGTCTTTCAACCGTGATCGCCTCGCCCGCGAGTTCGGCGGCGATCAGGCCGTCGCGGAACACGAGCACGCGCGTGCACACGGTCGCGATTTCCTCGAAGTCGGTGGAGACGACGATCAGCGCCGTGCCGGCCTCGGCGCGCTCGCGCAGCACGCCGTAGATCTGCCGCTTGGCGCCGACGTCCACGCCGGCGGTGGGCTCCTCGAGCACCACAAGCGGCTTGTCGAGATGGAACCAGCGCGCCAGCACCACCTTCTGCTGGTTGCCGCCGGAGAGCTGCTGCACTTCGGCCGAAGGCGCGGGTGGGTTGATGTCGAAGCGCTGGATGAGCGAGAGCGCGTGGCCGTTCTCGCGGCGCGGGCGGTCGAAGGCCAGGCCGCGGTCGCCGTGCAGCGCCGCGTTGGGGAAGAGGTTCTCGAGCACGGTCATCGAGCCGGCGAGGTTTTCCTCGAGGCGTTCACCCGCGACGTAGGCCACGCCCGCTCGAATCGCGTCGGCCGGGCAAGTGAAATCGCATGCATTGCCGAGCAGCTGCATGCGGCCGGCCGACAACGGCTCGCGGCCGAAGATCGCGCGGCTGATGGCCTCGTGGCCCGCACCGCGCAGGCCGACGAGGCCCAGCACCTCGCCGCGGTGCACCGCCAAGCTCAGCGGGCCGGCGTTGCCGCTGGCCGCACCGTCGAGCTGCAGCACGGGCTCGCGCCGCGCCGGGGCCTTCGCCTTCTGCACCGAAGCCGACAGCGCCTTGCCCACGATGAGCCCGACGAGCTCGCCTTCGTTCGTCTGCGTCGTGGTCTTCACGGCCACCAGCTTGCCGTCGCGCATCACGGCCGCGCGATCGGAAATGGCCATCACCTCGTCGAGCCGGTGCGACACGTACAGCATCGCCATGCCCTGGCGGCGCAGTTCGCGCAGCACGCCGAACATGCGCTCCACGTCGCTCATCGGCAGACTGGCCGAGGGCTCGTCGAGCACCAGCAGCCGCGCCTTTACTTCGAGCGCGCGGCCGATGGCGAGCAGCGATTTCTCGGCGCGCGTAAGAGAGAACACGCGGCGGCCGGGGTCGATGTCGCAGCCCACGCGCGCCATCACGCGGCGCGCCGTGTCGTTCGCGGCCTTCCAGTCGATGAGGCCGAAGCGGCGCGGGTAGCCGGTGCCCAGGCCCACGTTCTCGGCGACCGTCATCCATTCAACGAGGCCGAGGTCCTGGTGGATGAAGGCCACGGGCTGCTCGCGCCGGTCGCTGCGCCGCCAGTCGGCCTGTGGCTTGCCGTCGAAAAGAATCTCGCCCTGGTCGGCGAGATGGATGCCGGCGAGCAGCTTGATGAGCGTCGACTTGCCCGCGCCGTTCTCGCCGAGCAGCGCGAGGATTTCTCCGGCGCGCACGTCGAGCGTGACGCTGTCGACGGCCTGCGTGCCGCCGAAGCGCTTGCTGATCGACTGGAACTGCAGCAGTGGAGAAGCGGTGCTCATGCGCCGGCCGCCCCGCGGGTGTTCAGGCGGATGCGGTAGAGCGAGGTCGAGGCGCACACGTACAGCTCGTTGCCGTCGCTGCCGCCAAAGGTCAGGTTGCCCACCTTCTCCGGCACCGCGATGCGCGCCACGCGCGTGCCGTCGGGGTGGTAGACCTGCACGCTGTCGGCGCTGCTCGTGTAGACGAAGCCGTGCACGTCGACGCGAAAGCCGTCCGCGAGCCCCGGCTCCACGACCGCGAACACGCGCGGGTTGCCGAGGTCCTGCCCGCCGATCACGTCGAAGGCGACGATGTGGTGGTGCCCCGAACCGTCGGTGCGCAACGCGGCCGACGTGTCGCTCACGTAGAGCAGGCTTTCGTCGGGCGAGAAGGCCAGGCCGTTGGGCTCCTCGACGAAGTCGCTCACCGAGCGCAGCGCGCCGCTCGCGGGATCGAAGCGGAACACGTGGTTGCGGCCCAACTCGCTTTGTGCCTTGTGCCCTTCATGGTCGGACACGATGCCGTACGGCGGATCGGTGAACCAGATGCTGCCGTCGCGCTTCACGACGATGTCGTTGGGCGAGTTGAGGCGGCGGCCCTGGTAGCGGTCGACCACGACCTCGTCGTCCAGAGGCAGCAGCCCCGAGCCGAAGCGCGTGCGCACGATGGCACGCCGGCCGTGCGAGCAGTGCAGCAGGGAGCCATCGGCTTCGCGCGTGTGGCCGTTGGTGAACTCCACGCCCTCGCGCCACACGCTCATGCCGGCCTCGGCATGCCAGCGCAGCATGCGGTTGTTGGGGATGTCGCTCCACAGCACCGCACTGTCTTCGCGCATCCACACCGGGCCTTCGCTCCAGGCAGCGCCGGTGCACAGGCATTCGAGCGGGCCGGCATCGCGGGCGACGGAGGCAAAACGGGAGTCGAAGACTTCGATGGTCATGGCCACAGCGCTGGTCCCTGAAGTTGGGGTTCGCAGTGTGCACTCGAAAAGATACCGGTAACCTAGGTCTTTCCCGTACACCTATTGCGCCATCTTTCATTCTTATGGAATCGCAATTCGCTGTATTCTTTATGCATCGAACTCGGCGAATCAAAGGTTATCGGTATCAGATACCGTGTCGCATATCCTCGAACCCGCATTTCCGAGAGAGAGAAAGAAGAAGCCCTTGCCCTCAAACAAAGCCACCACCGCCCCCCTCGCCCGTCCTGCGACGATGGCCGACGTGGCCGCGCGCGTCGGCGTATCGAAGATGACGGTGTCGCGCGCGCTCAACCGGGGCGCGAGCAGCGACCGCGTGACCTCCGAGGCGCTGCGCCAGCGCATCCTGCAGGCCTGCGAGGAAATGGGCTACGTCATCGACCAGACGGCGCGCACCTTCTCCAGCAAGCGCTCGGGCTTCATCGCGGTGCTGATCCCCTCGCTCAACAACTCCAACTTTTCGGAAACCGCGCAGGGCATCACCGCGGCCATCGAAGCGCGCGGCCTCCAGGTGCTGCTGGGCTACACCGACTACCGCGTGGAAACCGAAGAGCGCCTGCTGCGCGCCATGCTCGCGCGCCGGCCAGAGGGCGTGATCCTCACGGGCGGCTCGCACACGCCCGCCGCACGCGCGATGCTGCAGGCCGCCGGTGTGCCAGTGGTCGAGACCTGGGACCTGCCCGCCACGCCCATCGAGCACACGGTCGGCTTCTCGAACGCAGAGGCCGCGGCCTCGATGGTGCGGCATCTGCACGGCAAAGGCTACCGGCGCATCGCCTTCATCGGCGGCACCTCGAACCGCGACACGCGCGGCGCCGACCGCCAGCGCGGCTACGCGCAGGCGATCCGCGAACTGGGTCTGCCCGACGGCCACGTCATCAGCTTCGGCCAGCCGCCCATTTCGATGGCGCAAGGCGGCGAGGCGGTGGCGCAGCTGATCCGGCAATGGCCCGACGTGGATGCGGTGATCTGCGTGTCCGACCTCTCGGCCTTCGGCGCACTCATGGAATGCCAGCGCCGCGGCTGGGACGTGCCGGGCCGCATCGCGATCGCGGGCTTCGGCGACTTCGAGGTGGCACGCGCCTGCCACCCGCGCATCACCACCGTGGCAGTGGATTGCGTGGGCATCGGCAAGGCGGCCGGAGAGCTGCTGCTGCGCGTGATCGACGGCACGCGCGAAGGGCATCGGCCGCCTGCGGAGACGGTGCTGATTCCGTTCCACATCGAGCAGCGGGAGAGTTCGTAGGTCCATGCCGGATTGGCTTTCGCTTCAACATGCCTACGACGATGCGGCCGATGTGCCGGCCCTGCTCACGCCACGGCTTCCACTTGCGCCCGCCCGCGTAGCGTTGAGTTTGGAAGAATGAGCGCCTGATCGGGGCAGCTCGGGCGCGGGCTGGCTGCCCCCGCTTTCCTGCGGGCCCACGGCGGTGCACGGTGAGGCAGCTACCATCGCCGAAAAATCAGGAGACGCTGCTGATCTGCATCGACCTGCTGGCCGCCATGGATGCCTGGGTCGAGAGGGGCACGGCGCCCGACCAGCTGGTCGCCACCCAGTCGGCGGCAGACGGCACCACCGCCATCGCCAGGCGCCCGGTCTGCGAGTTTCCGAAGTTCCCGCGCTACAACGGCACGGGCGACCCGAACAAGGCCGAGAGCTTTACCTGCTCTGCAACCTGAGGCCGGTCTTCTAGCCGTTCAGTACGAGAGACTCCTCCGGATACTGCCCGCACATGAATTCGACAAACGCGCGAACCTTCGGCGCGGGAAGTCGTCGCGATGTATGCAGGACCCAGAGCGCGACCTCCACGCCCGAAATCGAGAGCCTCGACATTCCGGCGACCATCCTTCGCCCCGCCTACTTCATGCAGAACGAGCGCATGGTCCAGCAGGTGATCCAGGGTTACGGCGTCTACCCGATGCCGATCGGCTCGGCGGGCGTCGCGATGATCGATGCGCGAGACATCGCGGACGTCGCTGTCGCCGAACTGCTGCGCCGCGACCGCGCACCCGTGCCGCTGCCACGTGCGACGCTGGAGCTGGTCGGGCCCGAGCGGCTGACCGGAGCGTCGGTGGTCAGGATCTGGAGTGCCGCGCTCGGTCGCGAGGTGACTTACGGCGGAGACGACGTGGCGGCCTTCGAAGGACAGATGGCCTCGATGGCGCCGTCCTGGCTTGCCTACGACATGCGCTTGATGATGGCGGGGATTCAGAAGTTCGGCATGCATGGCGCGGACGGCGCAGCGGATCGCCTGCAGGCCATGCTCGGTCGTCCTCTGCGCAAATACACCGACTTCGTCAAGCAGGCCATTGCCGCGTCGTAGCCCGGCTTCGACCCGGTCGGAAACCTGTGGGGCATCGAAGAAGGCCAGACGAAAAGAACAGGAAGGTGGCGAACATGTTTCATGGTGGATGAGGCTCCGCAAGCGACTCTCAAGAAACGATCAAGCCTTGCATCATGGTCCGGCCATGAGGCGACGTTCGATGCCTCCCGTCAGTTCGCCAGGAAGCGGACCTTACAGATCACACTCAGCTGGGCTTTGACCGACTCTTTCCGCCTGACGCGCCGAGCAATGCGTGCTCCGTCCCTGCAGCGATCTGGTCCGCGAAGGCGCCGTTCCCAACGGCACGCGCGAGCGTGACAGCGCCCGCCAGCGAAGAGAGCGCGGCGCATGCGGCTCCGATATCCCGTGGCGCACTGGGTGAGGCGGGGCCATCGACGATCGCCTGTGCAACGTCGCGCAAAGCCTTCTCAAACGTTGTACGGGAGGCTTCGTCCGATCGTGCCACTTCCGCCGGCATCGTCTGCAGCGTGCAGCTCTCTGACAGGTCACAGGTGCGCTTCGCGCTGAGGTAGAAGCGCACAAACTCCGCCCACCAAGCGCGTCCGTGCTTTTCTTGAAAGTACAG